>JAQVHZ010000023.1 GCA_028695965.1 Thermoguttaceae bacterium
AAATCAACATCCCGATCGGTCCTCCTAAAAAGCAGAAGAAGTAGAACAAACACGCAGGGTGGAATCTCGGCCGCGAATTTGCTCTCATCGGGTTCGCAATTGTATCGCCCTCGCGAATTCCTTCGAGGATCTTCTGATACATTTCTTCGAAAACGGCGTTGTTAGAGGTCTCTTTAGTAATATGGATCGCCTCCAAAATCGGAACGCCGGACTGAACCAGGGTGCCTAAGGTACGCGTAGTACGCGCAACTACCGTCTTTTCAAGCAAGATGCCGAAAATCGGAATCTTCAACAGGAACAAGTGCCACCCAAAACGCATATAGGAGAAACTTGTCGTAATCTTGATGAAGAGCCAAATAGCCAACGGAATACCCGGTATTAAATACCAGTACTGCACAACCGCGTGGGACGCGCTGATAAGAAACTGCGTCAGCCCTGGTAATTCGACGTCAAAGTCCTTAAAAATGTCTTCAAATTTCGGGACGATGGTCAGCATGATGAAGATCAAAATAAGGATCGAAAAGATGAGTACCGCTACCGGGTAAGTCATCGCCGACTTGATCTTCGCTTTCAACGACTCGGATCGCTCAAGGAATTCCGCTAAACGCTGCAAAATCGTTTCGAGCGCGCCGCCTGCCTCGCCTGCTTTAATCATGTTGACGTACAAGCGGCTGAAGGCCTTAGGGCTCTTCGCCATCGCTTCAGATAAGCTGGAACCGCTTTCAATTTCTGTGCATACGTCGATTAAACAGTTTCTCAGAGCGCCCGGCTTGGCCTGTTGTTGCAAAATAACCAAACTTCGCAGAACCGGCAAACCAGCGTCTTGAAGAATCGACAAGTTACGCGTGAAGTCGCGCAGGATCTTCGGCTTGACTTTACCAAAGGAAAACGTCTTACCGCCTGTGGCTTTACCCTTCTTTGCAACTTTTCTTTCTTTGTGAAGAGCGATTTTAGTAACAAGATATCCGCTCTCCTTAAGAGTTGCAGCGACTTCTTCTTCGGTCGACGCTTCGATAACGTCGGTAGTGGTCTTACCTGCGGCGTCGACGAAATCTACTTTAAATTTCGGCATGGGAATACCTTTTGAACGAGATTACAGCGGCAATTTACAAGTTGTTTTGAATTGAGTTCCTATCTCCGGAACCTCCAAAACGTGGAGTATCTTCAAACCAACGCGCGGAACGCGCGGAGGCGTCTCGGGCAAGCTGGACGTCTTGCCGGGGCGCGAAACGCGCGCATATAGGGAAAGTATAGCCAACAGCGCGCGATTTTTCAACGCCCTAATTAAAATTCTCTACAAAAAAGACAAAAGCGTTACGAAAATCGAAAAGCAATTTGCGTTTCACCCTTGAACAGTTACGGAATACATACCAAGCGGAACAGGTTATATGTCAAGAACCGTTTCACGCATGACTTCTTCAATAGTCGTGATTCCTTCATATATCTTGTCAAGACCAGCGTCGCGAAGAGGAGTCATTCCATTGCGTTTAGCGGCTTCTGCCATTTCTGCAACGGAACCGTTCCGCAAAATGATATCGCGGATTTCCTCGTTGACGACTAAAAACTCGTGGATTGCAGTACGCCCCTTGTAACCGGTGTTATTGCACGTAACGCATCCGGCGCCCTGGTAAAATCGCTTGCCAGCAACGTCGGCGGATGTGAGGTTGAGTTGGGCCAGCTGCTCGTCGGTCGGGTTGATTTCCGTCCGACACTCCTTACAAATACGCCGAACGAGTCGCTGCGCCAGAATCGCTTGCAGCGTCGCCGTAATGAGGAATTCCGGAATCCCCATATCCTTCAAACGAGTAATCGTGCTCGGCGCGTCGTTCGTGTGGAGCGTGCTGAACACCAAGTGACCCGTGAGGGACGCTTGTACGGCAATTTGCGCCGTTTCGCGGTCACGAATCTCACCGACAAGGATAATGTCGGGGTCTTGCCGCAAAATCGAACGCAGGCACTGCGCGAAGGTGTTGCCAATTTCAGCGTCGATCGGCATCTGAACGATACCGTCGATGTCGTATTCGACGGGGTCTTCGGTTGTCATCAGCTTGTCAGTGATGACGTTGAGTTCAGACAAAGCGGCGTATAACGTCGTCGTCTTTCCTGAACCCGTCGGTCCGGTAACCAGAATAATGCCGTTCGGCAATTCAATGATTTCTCGGAATTCCCGAATGAGTTCTTGCGACATACCGACGTTGTTCAAGTCAAGCGAAATAACCGATTTGTCCAAAATTCGGCATACGACGCTTTCGCCAAACATCGTCGGCAAAACGCTAACGCGGAAGTCGATCGGGTGCCCGCCGACCGTCAAACGAATACGTCCGTCTTGCGGAAGACGCCTTTCCGCAATATCCAGGTTCGCAAGAACCTTGATACGCGTAGTAATAGCATTCGCTAAGTGACGCGGGGGCGGAACCATCTCGTACAACGTTCCGTCTGCCTTAATGCGAATCTTAAATTCGTCTTCAAACGGCTCAAAGTGCAAGTCGCTCGCATGGTCTTTGATTCCAAGGAGAAAAACCATGTTGAGCAACTTGCGAACAGGCGCGCTTTCTGCGAGAGCTTCGGCGCTCGTTAAGTCTTCGCTGGCAGCGGCTTGTTCCAACTCGCCCATAAAAGACGCGTCTTGTTTCATCGTCTCGATTAACGACTCAACGCTATCGCCTTCATCGGTAGCATAGTAGCGTTCTAAAGCGACTTCGATCTCTTTGGGGGTCGTAACAACAGCGCGAATCTGGTAGCCAAGGAAGTTCCGCAATTCATCAAAAACGTGAATGTTTTGCGGATCCGCCGTAGCGACCGTCAAAACGTCGTTGCGGAAGCTAAGCGGAATGACTCGATAGAGATTAGCCATCGGCTCCGTCAGATGCTTGAGCCCCTCCGGTGGGATCGTCAAGTCGGAAACAGCGACCACTTGCATGCCATGTTGCTCAGCAAGCGCCTGCGCCACCTGTTCCTCGGTGATCATGTTCATGCTGATCCCGATTTGACCGATCAGCTCGTTTTGACGTTGCTCCTGCTCTTCACGCAGAAGTTCTAGTTGTTCTTCGTCAATGAACCCGAGGTCAATAAGAACCTGACCAAAACTACGAGCCATTCTATGTTCTCCCGATTCCGAAATATATCCTTCGTCAAAGCGCTTCCGTCAGACGCAAATTAGCATATAACGCTCGACTCTGGCGCCAGCTAGTTTTTCGTCTGGAATTTTCTCTAAAAAAATTGCCGTAATTTTAGAAAAAATTTCTCTACGCTCAAAACGTTCCCATAGTACGCGCGGCTGAAAATTTGCTTACGCTTAATTATACAACACAAAACGTATCGTTTTGAAACAGTTCGTATCGCTTTTTCGAAAAAAAACGTCGAAATCGGAACTATTCACTAAGCAAGCATATTTAACGCCAACCACAACTCCACCCACGTTATTTTGTTGGACAAATCGCCGGAAAAAGTTCTCCGGCACGCAGGTCAACTTCGCCCAACAGATTGCGTTCACTCCTCGTCTTCTTCTGCGTCTTGTGTCCCAAGACCGCTTTCCCATTGCCGGATTTTCCTGTCGAGTTCATCCGGCTGATTCGCTTTAAGCAAGCAGTCCTGCTTCGTGCATATTTGATCTTTCCATAATCTGAACAGGTGGTCGTCCAGTAGCTGCATACCGAGCTTGTGCCCCGTCTGAATCGAGGAGTTGATACGGAAAGTCTTGTTTTCACGAATAAGGTTCGCAATAGCAGGCGTAACGACAAGCATTTCATAAGCCGCAATACGACCGCCTTGAATTCTAGGCAGAAGCTGTTGCGACAAAACGCCAATAATAGAGGTTGAAAGCTGCGTACGAATCTGTTCTTGTTGGTGCGTCGGGAAAACGTCGATGATACGGTTGACCGTGCCTTGCGCGCCAGTAGTGTGAAGCGTGCCAAAGACGATGTGCCCCGTTTCCGCCGCCGTAATAGCGGCTTCAATCGTCTCCAAGTCGCGCAATTCACCAACAAGGATGACGTCGGGGTCCTGGCGCAACGCAGCGCGAATGGCGTCGGCAAAGGTCATAACGTCGACCCCAACTTCACGCTGGTTAACTGTCGATTTCTTGTGATAATGGTAGAATTCGATAGGGTCTTCGATCGTGATGATGTGGTGATCGACGTTCGTGTTGAGCCAGTCGATACAGGAGGCCAACGTTGTCGATTTTCCAGAACCAGTAGGCCCTGTAACCAAAATCAGACCGCGCGAACGCTGGATCAGCTCTTTCATGACCGGAGGCGTGCCTAGTTGCTCCATCGTCAACATATCGTTAGGAATCTGACGCAACACCATGCCGGTATTGCCTCGCTGCTTGAAAATCGACACGCGGAAACGCGCTTTATCGCCAAACGCGAAACCAAAGTCGGAGCCGCCGCGCTCTTGTAATTCCTGTTGGCAGCGACCGGGCGTAATGCTCTTCATCAACGAAACTGTGTCGGCAGGTTCAAGAACCTTAGTTTCCAAGCGAACCATGCGCCCGTGCAAACGAAGCACAGGCGGCTGCCCAACGGCTATATGCAAGTCGGACGCGCCGCGAACGACGACCGTTTCCAGCAATTTATCAATTAAGATCGTTTCCATCGTAAAATCCTTAAGTTTTTCGCAACGCAATTACACATTTTCCGTTGCGTTTCGAGGCGCGCATTGAACGCAAAACGCTATCGTCATTCATCGTCCAAACGAGCTACGCGCATAACTTCTTCGATCGTTGTAAGCCCCTTCATTGCTTTAACAATTCCATCTTCAAACAGAACGTGCATTCCTTCGCTTCGAGCAACGCGGCGAATAGCGGACGTTGATTCTCCTTTGAAGGTCATTTCACGCACTTTTGGAGACATATACATCAGTTCGAAAATCGCGCGGCGGCCGCGGTAACCGGACTTGTTGCAGTTGACGCATCCCTTCCCCTTGAAGAAGGTCGCTTTTTCCGCCATCTCAGGCGAAATGTGCGCCGCTCGAAGTTCGGCTTCGCTTGGAACGTAGGGACGTTTGCATTTCTGACAATTAATGCGAACAAGACGCTGAGCCATAATACCAATCACTGAACTTGCGACAAGATAGTTGGGAACGCCCATATCGACCAGGCGCGTAATCGCAGAAGGAGCGTCGTTCGTATGAAGCGTGCTGAACACCAAGTGCCCCGTAAGAGACGCTTGAATCCCCATAGACGCCGTTTCCAAGTCGCGCATCTCGCCGACGAGAATAACGTTAGGAGCCTGACGCAGCATAGAACGAATAACTGCGGCAAAGTCCAACCCAATCTGGTGCTTAATTTCCACCTGATTGACGCCGGGAAGATAATATTCGACGGGGTCTTCCGCCGTGATAATCTTTCGAGTCGGCGTGTTCAGTTCGTTAAGAGCCGCGTAGAGAGAAGTCGTTTTGCCCGAGCCCGTAGGACCGGTTACCAAAATAATTCCGTTAGGACGAGCAATAAGCTGCGTAAAGCGCTTGTAATCACGTTCGGAAAAACCAAGTTGAACAAGACTGACACGAATGTTGTCTTTGTCAAGAATACGCATAACGATCGACTGACCGTGGTTGGTCGGAATAACCGAAACGCGCAGGTCAAGCTCTTTTTCACCAAGCGTCAATTTGATACGACCGTCTTGCGTACGACGGCGTTCGGCAATATCAAGTTTTGCCAAAATCTTGAAACGAGAGATTAACGCCCCTTGGAAACGCTTAGGCAACGCTTCGCGCTCGACTAACTTGCCGTCAATACGATAGCGGATGCGAACGCGGTCTTCAAATGGTTCAATGTGGATGTCAGAAGCGCGTAACTGAACAGCTTCGGCGATGATCTGGTCGCATAAGCGGACGATTGGGGCGTCGCTTTCGGAACTCATGCCCGCTTGCGAGCCGTCGTCTGTGCCCGCGCCTTCAACGACGGTAAAGTTAATCGCCGTGTCTGTCATTTCATGGATCATGGAGTCGGCAGATTCGCCGACGTGCTGTCCATAATGCATATTCACAGCTTCTTGAATAGACTCGCGGGAAGAAACGACAGCGTCGATCGGACGCTGAAGAATAAAACGAAGTTTTTCAAAAACTTCCACGTTTTCAGGGTCGCTAACAACAACGATCAACGTGTCGCCTTCTTCTTCATACGGCAAAACGCAGTTCTCTCGCGCGATCGATTCTGAAATTAATTCGACGACGGCAGGACGAATAGCCACGTCCCTCAAATCGACATATTGCTTGTCATGTTCTTCCGCCACCGCTCTCGCAATTTGTTCGCCGGTAACATATCCAAGCTGAATCAGAGCGTCTTGCAAGTTGACGCCGGTTTTCTTTACAAGCCCTTGCGCTTCCTGAACTTGCGTAAGACTCAGTAAGCCTTGCTTATTCAGGATCCCAAGATAATTCAGTCGTTTTGCCATAAGAGCGCCCTAAGTGTTCAGTCGTACAAAAACGCATTAAAAGAAGCGCGTTGATCGTTCAAACAGTTCAAACGCCAACGCGGCGCCAATGTAAAAATCCGACAAGGAGTCGAACATACGCTAGCGTCTTTTGGCTCTTCCGCAAAAAAACGGAAAGCCCTTTCTAGTCTAATCGTTTCGTCGTTAAAATTCAAGTTTTTTTTTCTGTTATTATTTCTTTGCTCTTTTTTAACATATATTTTTACGCACATTCTGCACAGCGCTAAAAAAAGCTACTCTCGCAATAATCGGCGTTATTAACACAACTAGTATAAATTAATATCCAAAAAAAGAAAGATTCTAGACCGATTGTGAAAAGCGCTATCAGTTGACCAGGAAATACGTCTGCACGCAACAAAAAAATGCAAGAGTCGAGAAATCAAGGACTTAGGGAATTGCTCGTTCGCGTTTTTGACATTGACGAATCTTTCCAAATAATTTTGCACAGCAACGTGTGGCAATTCAAGGTTTGAATTGAAAGCATTGTCAGCGCACAATGGTTGACACAATAATAATCGTAAACAAGACCGTACCGGCGCAGACTAAAATATCATTTGAACGTCGCTTTCAGATGAAGGTTTTTAATCGCTAATGAGGACCTGTAAATACCTGGCGTTTCCCAGCCATAATTGAAATGAGACAGTTTCAAGTCAGCAACGTTCGTATGCACGAGAAACCCGCGTTCTTGCGCTGCTAAAAGCATCCCGACCACATATTGCGCCAGGTCGATATCAATGTGCGCCCACTCTTTAGAGTAGGGATTCACGCCGCCCATAAGTTCGTCGATTGTTTTTTGTTCGCCGAGCCGATAAATCAACTTGCCCGTGCCGATTGCGCGCGGGTCGCCGTCAACTTCGACATACTGAGATTGCACTTCCGCGCGATCATCGAAAAATGAGACGCCAAACCAAATGAAATCCTGATAGTCAGCCGAATGCGGATTATCGTTGGATATCGCAAAATAGACCGACGCTTGAGTCGCATGGACGCCGGAGTCGAACTCTTCATCCGTCATCAGCCGTTCCCAGTCGCAAACGCGCGCGTCGCAAGAAAAGGTCAACGACGTTACGTCGCCAAAAGAAACGCGCTCTCCAACGGGAAAATCTTGGACAAGCAGCAAGTGAATCCACGGCTCTCCGGCCCTTCGTGGAGCGCGATATTCACTGTTCGTCATAACGTCGAGAAATAAAACAAGTTCTCCTTCTTCGTTCCTTGTCAACGCGACGCGCTGACCAGGCGTTACCGAAGCCGAAACATTTTGTTCTACAACAACTTCGCCTTCCGTTAAATCAAAACGAGAATTATGTTGAGCGAGCTTCCAGATCGGCGCAAATTCCCCAGGATTTAAAGCGGGCTCTCCGGGGACTTGAAGCCGTAATACGCCGAGCTGTTTCGTCCCGTCGTGAACAAGGAAACCATTTGCGAAGCCTAAATCGCCGAAAAGCTCCCTCGTCTTCGTTGTGTCGTTTGCATCGGCAGCAGGCGTCGGCACGCTGATTGCCATAAACAAAAACAAGACAAAAACGATTCCCCTAAGAGACGTCCAACTCCTATTCGCCCGCTTCAACATATTCATATCGTTCTCTTAGTTGCTAAACTCTGAATGCCGCAAAATCTTCTCGTAAACGGCCCGTACGCGTTTCACCGGCAATGCAAAACTAATTCCTTGGTATTGTTGCCCAAATATCGCCGTATTGATTCCAACAAGTCGTCCTTGAGTATCAACAAGCGCGCCGCCGCTATTACCAGGGTTGACCGCTGCGTCTGTCTGCAAAAATTCCTGCGACACAACGCCTCGTTCGTCGTAGACAAAACGCTCTTTAGCGCTCACGATTCCTTGTGTCAACGTGTGCGCTAGACCGTAAGGATTACCTAGAGCAAGAACAGTATCGCCAACCTCTAGATTGTCGCTGTCGCCCCACTCGATCGCAGTTAGGTCGTCAACGTTGATTTTTAATACGGCAACGTCCAATTTCTCGTCGAAACCAATCAGTTGAATCCCATCCGAAACGGTGCGTCCGTCGCTTAAACCAATTTCGACGCCGTCAACCAAGCGTCCATTTTCACATATAACGTGAAAGTTTGTAATAATCAGCCCCGATGAATCGACGATAACGCCAGAACCTTGTCCTTCCGCAACGGTACTGCCGAAGAAAAAGTGCGAGCGAACCATATTCGTCTTAACGCCCACCACGCACGGTCCAACTAGTTTAGCCACGTAAGACGCTCTGGCGTCGCCAAGCGCTTCGGGATGAGCCGCAATAAAAGCTTCCGCCGCTTCTCTCTTGGCGAGCTCTGCTCCGCGCGTCGTCGAGTATGCAATTCGTTGCGCCAGCGACGGAATTAACGCTATCGCTACAAGAATGCATAGTGCAAGAACAAGATATCCGGTACGAGCGGCAAT
The DNA here is from genome assembly GCA_028695965.1 of Thermoguttaceae bacterium. GTDB lineage: Bacteria > Planctomycetota > Planctomycetia > Pirellulales > Thermoguttaceae > RUG369. The sequence goes on from JAQVHZ010000023.1 coordinate 8,842, forward strand.
AAAGGCTTGTCTCGCTTCACGGAAATGCTCTTCGTCAATGGCGAGACTGTTTTCGTTAATTATATCGTTGTCATTCATTAAAGGGTCCCTTTAATTCATTTTGCAATTTCCTTGACAAAACGAGGAGAATTTTCGTACCAATCGGAGGGATATTCTTCGTATTCGGCATATAACAAAGCGACGCGTTGTCGCTGGAACTCTCAAAAGGCACGTCTAATACAGAGCCGGGAAAATTTGAAACGCCAAAAACCTCTCCTGTAACATTTGCCAAATAGTACTTTTTCCCGTCCGGATCGACGCCAAATAGTCCGCCGGTAAAAACCCAAGGCGCCTGCATTGTCCTGCCCGATTCGCTCTCCAAGACGAGCTCTTGGGCGCGCTTTTTGACGAGTTCTTCTGTTTTTTCATCAATCCAACGCGCTTCTATTTCGATTTCTTCTCCGCTTGGCGGAACAAAAACGGGATCGTATTTCGCAGGCGCCCCCTGCTTCGCCCCTATTGCCAAAAGCGAGGCGTGGATCAAATGAGGAGGAATGTCGAGCGAAACGATCGACTCGTGTTCCTTACTATTTCGTCGGCAGGCAAAGAATTCGAGCAGCCCCTCTCTTAGACAAATTTGACCGCCCAGAACGACGTTTTTCCGGTCCTTCGAAACCCAAATTGGCGCCGTCTTATCTAGTTTTCTCAAGACTTCCGGTTCATCGTAGAGACTCGTATAATCAAAGGCGTCCAATTCGACGGAGGCGTCTGTGTCATTGGCGCTATTCTTCTCCGTGTTGTCGTCAGCCCAACATAAAGTTGGACACGCCGATAGCAGGAAAATGATTAAAAGACGAAAAAAACGATAATGCTTGCGTTCCATATCAAACAAAGGGACCTTCCAACAGGCGTTACTGCCGCTCGACGTCAGAAGCGTCTTCCTCATAATTCTTTGTGATAATACTGATAACTTCATAACACGCTAGTATTGTTTTAACGTGTTCTTCCGTCGTTAAGACTTCCAAATGACCAATTGCCTTAATAAGACTTTCTAGATAGGTAAATCTTATCTTATGCAGCTCGTTAATTTGACATTTTGGGGCAAATTGACGCCAAAACCGCTCTAGTTCTTCGACGTCCGCCATTTGACCGTCTTCCTTAACTACCTTCTCGATTAAGGTATGGAGCGTTCGTAAATCTCTGTCTTTACTCGGAAACGCGCTGCTCAAAAGTGCAAACGGCGAAAGTTTGATTTCATTGTTTTCGCCCTTGCTGGAATCAGCTTCTCCGACAGCGACGCCGTCGCTGCAAGCAAACCAGTCGTCAATTTCCTGAATGTTTCTGGCCAACCGCCTCTCGTCCGATTCGTCGTTTGTTCCAACGGTATTTAGAGAATCCGGTTGAGCAGACGCTTTCTCCCCTTTTTCATTTTTCGATTTCTGCGCCGCCTGGTTGACCTGTCTAGCCAGATCTTCTTCTATTTGCGCCGAGAAGTCTTTCATGTCGTCCAAAAAACGATTTTGCCTCGCCAATTCAATTTCTTCAGCATCATCCCAAATCGACGCCCCCAAGCGTCGATCATCTCCTGAAGCGTTTAACGGTCTATCGTTTGCATAACGCTTCCATTCCTCGCCTTCTCCATTTTCTCCATTTAGGTCAAAATCAAGACTCTTAGAGCCGAATATTGAATCGTCTTCGTCAGATTCGTTGTCCAATTCATTAAGCCAGTCAATCCCCATTTTCGTTACGACGTCAAAAGACAAAGGCGTTATGTTGTCGTCGCCAAAGTCGTTGTCTTGTCCGACGACCTCTTTAATAAGTTTCTCATAGAAGAAAAAACGGACGTATTCGGAAACAAGAATCGCTTGGACCAGCATAGCCCACGGGTTGTCAACTACATAGGAGTTGCCGTTGATTCTAACGTCGCAAAGATCCAAGAAAGAGTCTGTTTTCCTACATTCTTCGCTAATAAGGGGAACATTTGCGCCCTTAGTAACGCCGCATAGACGCGTCATGCAATCGTCTCGAAAATGAAGACCGGCTGCAACGGTTAGATTCTTTCGTGAACACACCGGCAACAAGCTGTAAACGCAGGAGACCAGCGCAGTCGTCAAAGAATCTGTAACAAAAAACGTTTGATTATTCTCAAGGACTGACTGAACCAAAATAATAATCGCCTTGTCCCCTACCTTCTGCGATGTTTCTAAAAGTTCGTTGTAGCGCAACAGCTCCGTTCTTCCTTCTATTTCGAAAGGTCGAAGGGTTCTGTCGGGACGATAGTGAGCAAAAAACGTACTGTTGATCGCAGACGATATCAACGTCTTAGGATTAGCTCCGCAACGATAAAACGTCTCGTCGTCAACAATCATACTCTCAAAATAGTAGCGTTTCGCCTGATTGCCGCCAACAAACTCTTGTGGAGTCAAACGACCTATTGCAAAGGAACCGCTGGGTAAATTCAAACAGAAGAAATTATTAGAGTCATATACGCCGTCGATCAATTCCACACAAGCGGCATATTCGACAATTGCTACAACATCGCCGCAAGCTGCGCCTGAAGTCGACTGTTGCCACGCGACGTCGTTGTGCTCTTCGTCCATTTGTATAGCGACGACAACCTGCTCAATCATACAAAAATCTTCCTCCGCCCACGCTTAGCCGACAGTATCAAATCGCATAGTCTACTAGTCTGGAGCTAGTGTTCAACAGCAACAGCGCTGAACAATAGGTATTCAGGCCAAATTGCCTTCTTTTTACCTTCAAAAAAACGCACACAAACAACTTGAAAACGACGCTGATTGTTCATTGTGCGGAACCACTTGCTTGAGTACGCAAAAATGACGACAGTTTGCTAGTCATTTTAGCGGAAAACGAACTGTCTCTGTGTCTTGTTCATGTAATTTGGTCGCAATTCTAAATTAATTATGGCGGCGCTTGCTTGCACAATCAGCACAATCGTTATTTTTGTAATTTGGCATATCAGTAAGCGTCGTTTCGTACGAAAATCCTGCAAAATCCGTAAAAAACGGCTTGAGTCTTACGAATCACATTGACGATACATTCGCTGTAACGCGGTTGACGGTTAGTTCATTTTAACATGAATTGCCATCACGAGGGACTGAGATGTTGTTCTTCGGCACACTTGCCCGGAACGACATTCCTTTTCTTCGGGCTACGCGGATCAAATCAAGCGAGTTAACGTTTGGTTTCAAAAAGCGTAGTAAACCGTTCTTTCCAACTTTTCCGATGGATTGTCTTGTTTCATTGTGAACGACTTTGACAATTCTTGCGTTTTTTTGTGGCGAGATGGCATTAAGTTTGCCGAAAAGTGGAAAAGCAATGGGCGCGATTGTTTCTCGCCCTGGATTTAGTCTATCTACATCGGGATTCTGCCCCAATAATGGTCCCGATGGAGATGAGAATAAAGGAAAGACTGACGGTACTCAACGGTTTCGTGGACGTCATATGACCGGAAGCGAGCCCGCTGTAAAAGTTAAACCGCACGCTATTTTTCGTTAGCCTTTAGACAACGCGTTGAAGCCGCCGACTATTAAGGAGAATGGTCAGCGAATTCAACGGGGGCTTAGTTCTCTTGCAAGCATTGTGAGACTACTTCGTTGGACACAAAGCGTATAATTTTATCGGAGAGCCTGCAATGAAGGTTTTTACAACAGGTCAGGTCGCTAAGATCTGTAAAGTCGCCCCTCGTACTGTTAGTAAATGGTTCGATTCCGGTCGACTTAAGGGATATCGCATCCCCGGTTCGCAAGATCGACGCATTCCCCGCGATTGCCTCATCAAGTTCCTAAAAGAACATGGTATGCCACTTGGCGATCTTGAAGACGAAACCTTGGCAAAAGTCCTAATCGTCGCCCAAGATCAAGTCTTGATCGAAAACGTCAAGCGCGAACTGCCAATTGAACGACAATTTAAGGTATCGGTCGCTTCCAGCGGCTTCGACGCCGGTATCCAGGCGGAGAGCTTCCATCCCGACTGCATTATAGTCGACTTCTCGATCGGTCGCGCCGAGGCGTTGCAAATTTGTCAGAATTTACGTCGTAATCAAGAATTTAGCGATATTATTCTTATCGCTCTTCTTCCCGACGACGGAAGCAGCACGAGTTTTGATCGGTCCAGTATCAACGAAACGTTCCGCAAACCGTTCGATTCCGCTCTGCTCGCCGAACGCCTGCGTTCGTTAGTTGGCGCGAAAAAAGAACTCGTTTGAAGTCTTGACATCAGACGGAACAGAAAGGATTAACGTTCCGAACAACCTTGTTCTTCCCAAACAGGGTTGCCTCTTTCCGACGAAGGACGAAAAATAACGAACAAGGAGTTAGTTGCCCGGCGATAGGTCAAAAGCAGTTTTTTGACCATACGCCGGTTCAATGCTGAGCTGGTAAACGCCATAAAGCCGTCTGCGGCAATTAACTCCTTTCGTTTTCATTGCACTATCTTTTTCTTCTACTTGGTCTGCGGTCGTATTCGAACGAGTCCTTCCTTCTCAGCCTTGACTTCCAGACTCGTTGCAAAAACGCTGTTGTTTTAGTTTTCTATCCGCAATCACCGTCTCCTAAGGCGAACACAACGTCTTCAGAACTTAATCTAACCTATGAAAAGATAGGAAAGCAAAAGATGAGAGCCTGCGTTCAACGTGTTTCAAAAGCCAAAGTACTTCTTCAAGACGGTAATAACCGAGTTTCAGGAGAGATTGGGAAAGGCTTTCTTGTTTTGTTGGGAGTCGGTCAGGGAGACGTAGAAGAAGACGCCAAATACTTAGCGAAGAAAATCTCAGGTCTGCGCATATTCGAAGACGAAGCGGGCAAGATGAATTTAAGCCTCGCGCAGGTCGACGGTCGGGCGCTCGTCGTTAGTCAATTCACGCTTTACGGCGACTGCGTTAAAGGAAATCGCCCCAGCTTCACCGACGCAGCGCCGCCGGATACCGCAAACAGACTCTATCGTTTGTTCGTAACGGAACTTAATCGGTTGGGCATTGACACAGAAGAAGGCGTTTTTCAAGCGAATATGGGCGTGGCGCTCGTCAATGACGGGCCTGTAACAATTTTGCTCGACTCCGTCGACCGTCCAAGAGCAAAGAAAAACTGAACGGCACGCAACTTTTCTGGGCAAACAGCGTCTAATGTCGAGCGTCTCTGCGTTCTAAATGGAATTGTCAAAAGACAAAAACTCCGTTATAATGACTGCGGGAGGCGGAGAACCTGAATCGGATCAGAAACTGATTATTATCTTTGACTGATGAACTTTAAACTAGCTTTGCCATCTATACTCAGCAGCGTTACTAGGAGAAAAGAATGCGCCTGTCGAATAAAAGTCGTTCACAGAAACCGTCTCGTCGTTTGCACGACTCGTCCCGCGACACATTCTCTCAACGTCACTGTCGGTTTGAAACCTTAGAAAGCCGCGAGCTGCTTGCTCTCTCTGTTACAACGGCGGACTACCGCGCCTTGGCGGCTGATTCTTCCTTGGATGGATCGGAAAGTTCGGCGCTTTGGGTCTCGTCTCTTGAAGACGTTACGAACGTCAACGACGGCAAAATAACCTTGCGCGAAGCTCTTGACTACGCCGGTCAAAAACTCAGTTCAGGCGAACAAGTCGCATCGACAATCCGCTTCAAAATCGGCGGAACAATCACTCTTTCGAGCGCTAATCAATCCCTCAAAGTTTTGGCGAAAAATGTAATGGTCGACGCCTCTGACGTCGGTAGCATTACGATCCAAGGACAAAATTCCCTGTTGCTGTACGTTTTTGGCGGTTCGGCCGTTTCGCCGGTCTCCGTCTCTTTGAAAAACATGACCTTCACTGGAGGAAAAACGTCGAGCGCCAATGCCAAGGGCGCTGGCGTTCAACTTAGCCAGAACTGCAATCTGACAGCGACTAACTGTTCCTTCACAAACAACACGTCGACTGACGGTTCAGGCGTGGGAATTTATGTCGGAGCAGGAAGTCTCACTCTCATAAACTCGGTCGTCTCTAACAACGCCTCCCAAGCTGAAAACAGCAAAGGAGGGGCCGTCTATGTGGAGTCCGGTTCGATGACGGCGTCTGGAACCACTTTTGCAAACAATGTCTCTGCAAATGGCGGCGCTATTTACATAAAGAGCGGCTCTGCCTCTTTCAACAACTGCTTCTTTAACAACAACAGAGCAATTAGCGGCGACGGGGGCGCGATTATTTCAACAGCTTCTTCGTTGACGATCACAAACGCAAGTTTCTTGAAGAACACGAGCGCCGACGTTGGCGGCGCTCTTTATGTGGACGGAGAAAAAAGCGCCGAACTTAGCGACATAAAATTTATTAGCAACACAAGCGTCAATGGAGGCGCTATTTACCACGACGGTCAAGCGTTGACGATCGAACGGGCGTCATTTTCTAAAAACCAAGCGTCACAGAATGGCGGCGCCGTTCATATCAGCCAGAACGCCGGTTTCAAAATCAACGACGCTTCCTTCTACGCAAATAAGGCGACTCTAAACGGCGGAGCTGTCTATAACGGCGGAGCTCTTTACCTTAGAGGCGGAGTTTTTGATTCAAACGAAGCACAAAAGTCCGGCGGCGCGCTGTATTCAAGTTATTACTTCGAAATTCGCGACGCGCTCTTTTCCCAAAATGAAGCGTCTGACAATGGCGGGGCTGTGTACAATAGCAGCGCCTCAATTACCTCTTGGATGTTGCGCTCCGCTATTAAGGATTCAAAGGCAGACGAAGGCGCAGCCGTATACAATCAAGGCAGAATCAATGTATCCGACTCATCCTTTTCCAACAATACGGCAAATTTCTATGGGGGTGGAATATCAAACCTCGGCGACGCCTATATAGCACAGTCAACGTTCCAAAACAATAAAGCTCTAGGTCTGAACGGCGCAGGGGGCGCTTTGCTTAATTATCTTAATGCAACATTGTCGCTCGTAAATTCTGCGCTTCACTCCAACACCGTTCCTGACGGTTCAGGAGGCGGGCTTGCGAACAATGGAACGGTGCGAATCGACGCCTCGGTTATTGACAACAACACAGTGGGAGAATTAGGCGGAGGCGTTTATAATGGCGGCGCGATGACCGTCCAATATTCCACAATATCGAACAATAGCGCCAATAACGGGGGAGGCGCAGCAAACGCATACGGAAGCTCCGCAAATGTTATTGGATCTACTCTTTGGGGAAATGAAGCAAAAACAAACGGCGGCGCTCTCTACTGCTACGGTCCATCGACTTTCCAAAACTGTGTTATTGCTTACAATGTGGCGCCAACAGCCGAAGGAGCCGCTTATTACTACGCCCCGGAAGCAACAACCGCGCCTGATTTCGACTCCGCAACCATTTTGACTGAAAATGTCGCAGCTTCTTCGCAACAAAAGAAAGAACTAGACGGAAGCGTAGTTATTATCGACGCTGAAACTTACGAAGTGGTGAACCCACGAGTGTATTTCGGCGATATCGCCGTTTTGGACGTCGCAACGCAAAAGTCGTTTATCATTAGGAACATCGGCCCTAACAGGATTCGCTTCTCTGATTTTACAGAAGTTACAAACGCGGAATCCTCGATCTTTGATTATACTTTGGTTTCAAGTTCCGGCGAAGCGATTAATCTCAATGGGGATTTCACCCTAAACTCAAACGACTCAGCGATATTCTCTATGAGAATCTCTCCAACAAAGCTCGGTTCAAAATATGTCGACCTCTTTTGGACGACTACAGCAGTTTCCGAATCGGGCGCGGCGTTGCCGGGAAAAAAGAAAGCGGTTTCCCTATCCGGAACTGCTGAAATAGCCAAATCAGGCGCGGCGTCTACTAATGTTGCCACGTTATCGAATTCAGACGCAAATATTTCCTACAATCAGGACGGCAGTTTCTCTATTGCGCTCTCAAAAGCGCCATTGGAACCGGTAATCGTGTGCCTAAAAGTCTCTGAGAACGCAACCCTCTGGACTCAACACGGGGACCAACGAATAGAGACGGACGTTCTCCGTTTCACCGCGTCGGACTACAATGTTTCCCAAACAATATACGTTTCGCTCAACACAGATTATTTACGTGAAAATGGAACCTTTGGCGACGTCGTAGAGATTATGCCGCAGATCCTCTCAACGGATCTCAATTGGAGCGGTGCGACATTTGCGTCGGTTATTTTAGACGTCGACAACCATATTGCGTTTATTGGAGACAACTCGGTCGATCTCAATCAGTATGCCGAAGCTGGAACGACAAGATGGGACTTAAACGGCGACGGGAACGCTGACGTTATCACTTCTGGAAACGAAGAATGGATTGATTCATCTGACGTGACGTCAGACGTAATCGTCTCCTATCAAACGAAAAACGGCGTTACGACTCAAACCAACTTCGACGCCGCTGTCATTGCGCTTCTTCCATCTGCTTATGGCGAACTCAGCACGTTTGCACAAGCTCCAGGCATGGTAAGCCTTGCCCTGTCGACCGCGGACGTAATTAAAAACTGGCGAATCGACTGGGGCGACGGTTCGCCTAACACGACGTTGAGCGAACTTAGTTCAAAGCAAGTATTCTCCCACTATTACGCGCAAGACGGAGAATACGAAGTTTCTGTTGAAATCGTCGACGTTAACGGCCTCGGAACAGGCGTTTGGTCGAACATTGGCAAACTGACGGTCGTCGGCGTCGGTCAATCGTCAAACGCTATTCTGGAAGTGGTTGCTGAACAAGAAACGCTTACTTCCGAACTGGAAACAGCGGCGTCAGAAATTGCCGCTGCGTTCCAAAGCACGGATGATAATGAGTGCGTCGCTAAAGAAGACAGCGCCTGTATGCCCTTTATTCCAAAAAGTTCAGAAGAGCGCTTTTACGGTCCTCAGGACCTTCGCAAAAAGACCAAGCGTCCACTCAGTCTCTTTTGACAGTTTCAACTGCTGATTACTAATATAAAAAGCGTTCCTGCTCTTTTATGAAGGTAAGCCGGAACGCTTTTATTTTAAGGGCAGTTTAGCGTCTCTATCTACTAGCGTCTGTTCCATTTCTTCGCATAATCAAGGGCAACTCGATATTTTGGAGAATCCTTTTCCGTCTCGTCCGCATATTCGATCAAGCCCCATGAACCCCATTTCGACCAGGCGCCTACAGAAGAAAAATGACAAAGCGTTCTGCCGCCAATTTCTTCCCACGCCCTGTAATAGTCTCCGTAGATCGCGCCCATACGTTCCGAACGATTAGCTGCCGTCAGAATCTTATTCAACGCCTCGTCGTCATTTGCTACCCAAAGTCCCACGAGATGTTGCCCGGCTTCATAAGCCACAAGACCAAGCCCATATTGATCGGCAAGTTCTTTTTGTTTTCTCATCATGTCCTTCGTTTCTGGCAGGATTTTATTCTTCATTCGGTCAAGAGTTCCGTCGACGCCTAATTTGAGAACCTCGTCTTTCTCTTCGACGGAAACGCCCCATCCGACATATGGAGCAATGGCAAGGGCGTCTGCGTGTTTCCAAGCGTCCTCAAATTTCAAAATTTGCTCGCTGACATAAGGATTAGCGGCTTGTGAGGGCAAAATTCTAATTAAACGACCATGTCCGCCAAACACTTCCTCAAAAATATTAAAGATCTCGACGGAACGACGAGCAGTGTAGAACCAAGCAGCCTCCCAGTCAGTTTCGGCCATTTTCAGAGCACGGCCTTTTTGGACCGCTCGACGATTCTGTTCAAAAGAGAAATTCCAGACTTCGTTTGAATATTCAAGATAGATCTTCTTTTCAACGCTAAGATTCTCCTTCAAAAGCGCCGCCATCTTACGAACATAATCGTCGTCAGCGTCGTCAGGAACGCAAATCCAAAGATCGGCGTCCGTACGTTCAATGAAATCGCATATCACTTCGTATGGAAGGCCTACGCGAGAGTAAATGGCGTCGTCCGGACGAGCGCGATCTTTCCATTCCTTCAGCTTCGAACCGTTTGTCGCTTGCCAATCCATCGTCCTAAAAATCTTCATTGACTTCCAGCGGTTCAAAAAATCGGGGTTCCAAACGCCTGATGACGCACGAGACGCCTCGGTTCCATAACCAGGCATATAGACGTGGATATTTCGAATATAATTCTTTGGATTTGTTTCTTTGATTCGAAGCCAAAATGGACCGTTAGAAGAATCCACGTCAATTTCAATAAGACCGGCTTTTTCTGAAACAATCTTAGCGTTTCTAAAATCTAGTTTGCCTTCTCCAGCATAAGCGACCGTATAGACGCCAGAAGGATAATGCCCGCCGTCAATTGTACAAAGAGGCGCTTCTGCCCAACAATTCTTTTCAAGACGCCTAATCCAGCCATGTTCGTCGACTTCAAGCTCAGGACCTTTGCCCCACTCTTCCCCTTCGCGTTGACTGATCCATTCACGAGTCGCAAGGAAGACGTCGACAAAAGGCAGCTCCGTATTCCAATCGCATATGCCCGCCAGATTAATACCCATAACAGGACCTGGCGGTAACTTAGCGCTTCCGCATATCTCTTGATTATCCGTAGCGTTTAGAATCCCTCCGCAAAATCCAAGAGCGACGAAACAACATAGACAGCAAAATCGTTTATTACAATTCATTGTCATATACAATTTCCTATCACGCATTCGCAGGTAATGAGATTCGGTCAGAAACACGAAAGTAACATGAAAAATAAAGGCGACGTAAAAGCTGTTTACGAAATCACTTCATCGTCTTGATCATCAAAGTATGAGAAGGGACGTCATAAAAATAGGAATCGCCCTCCGGTAACTTCGGCAACTGAATCTGGTTGTCGTTAATAATCCGTTGAAAGAACTCTTGTTCCGAATTTGGATAACGACCTTCAGCTCCATTGAAAAGGTTCATTGCCTGCGGAATCTGCATATCGAAAACAGCTCTTTCTTGAGCTTTAAAGTAAGTAGAAATAGGCACGGTAATAATGGACATAGGCTCCTCGGAAGTTACTCCGTATTCCCCTTTACCAGTCGCGCCGACGCCGGCAACTTTCGTGGAGTATTCCTCTTCCGCCGTCGCAGAAGTCTCCTCCTCTGCTACAACTTTAGTTTCTTCCTCCCCTGCTTGCGTTGTCGCTTCTCCGGAAGTACTCGGCGGCGCAACAGTTTCGCTGCACCCCAAACTGAACAACGTTCCTAGGCAAATAACCATTCCAAGACAATAGGCTTTTCTCATCGAATAATCTCCCTATAAACTCCAATCCTCATAACCGTCTCACAAAGCCCCACAGGACTCTGGTACGTCATCCAAGACGCCGCTCCATATCATACGGAAGACGACAACCTCTATTGTACCTTCTTCTCGAACTTTTTGAACAATTGGTCAAAATTAATCAAACCGATTAAACTCATATAAGAAAATACCAACAGAAACTCCAAGATTCAACGAATCAACGTCAGGGTTCATTGGTATTGTTATTTTCCCGTCGCAAGCGGCGATTTGCTCATGCGTCAGTCCCGTGTATTCGTTGCCGAAAACAAAAGCAGCGTGTTTATTCTCGCCTACTTTCTTTCCATACTCGTACAACGACATAGCTTCGTCGTCGAGTACGGTCGCATAAAAAGGCACTTTCCAAAGCGCTTGCACTTCCTTTATCTCGCTCAACAGGTCCCTAGCCTGATAAATTGGCGTCTGCAAAACGCCGCCCATTGAGACGCGAAGCGCGCGTCGTGAAAAGGGATCGCAACAACATTCTCCTAAAACTACGGCTTCCGCTCCTAATGCCGCCGCGCAGCGAAATACTAAGCCAAGATTATCCGGTTTTGTAGCGTCTGGCAGAACAATCCAGGAACGCCGGGCGTCTGCGCTGTCTTCACGTCGAAAAAACGCCGACATACCTTCCGTCAATGTCGGCAGAACCGAACGCTGACCTAACGCTAATATTCCCTGATGAAACTCATATCCAAGCAATTGATTAGCGGTGCTTCGTTCGTCTACGTAGTAGATAGGCAGGTCTTCCGGAATAAGTGAAAAACATTCGCCGAAGCCCGACTCTTTGCGCGTCGTTAGAACAGACTTTACTTCAAAGCGGGAACGCAACAACCGTTCCACCACTAACGGACCTTCTGCAATGAAAATCGACTCGCCGCGTAAAGTACGTTCCCGGAGATTCCTGTAAGGGTCTAAACGAGGATCGTCAAGAGCGTCTATTACGGTAACTCGTTTGTCGAAAATAATTTCATCGCTAAAAAATCCAGAACTCATCTCTGTCTATCCAAAATATCATGATACATTGGAACCGTCTATTTTTATATCTGAAGCAAACTCTGTTGTCAAATGTCAATAAAATCTTTTTAAGGTCTTTCCTTTTCTAAAAGCTATCGTCTGATATTGTCAAAATCAGCCATAACCTCGTTCCATTTGTCTAAGGCGTCACAACGCGGCGTTTGCCCAGAAATATAGTCTCACAAGCCGAAGTCATAAGCGGTTTACAAAAAGCTTTGTTCACTATCAAAAGCTTGCAAGAGTCAAATCAAATAGACCGTTTGTTTAATCAGAACTCACACAAATAGAGAAGACGAAACCGAATATGGATAGAGTTTAACAAAAATAACGCTCATTAAAAGCTAAAAGCTCCATTTTGAAGAAATATAATGAAAAGGCTTTTTCGTCAAGTCGATAGAAATGAAAGATGGTGTGAACGCTGACGCCCCTAACCTATTCGACAATGTCACAAGCTTGTCGTGAACAGAAAAAACTTCCAATAGAGAGTCTTTCGAGCGTTCTTGACTTCATAAAAAGACTATTGGACGCTGTTTTGTTAGTAAAGTGGAAAGTCCCCAAAATGTCAAACGATCCCCGCGACGCAGAAATTGCAGAACTCAAAGAAAGAATTCGTCGTCTGGAAGATATGTTGACAGAATCTCAGTCTCTTATTGCTGTCGGCGAACTTGCAGGAACTACTGCTCATGAGTTTAATAACATCTTGACACTAACTATCAATTACGCCAAGATGGGACTGCGAAGAACCGACAACGAAACGCGCGAAAAAGCTTTCAACAAGATCTTAGACGCTTCCAACAAAGCGGCAAAAATTATTGGAGTTGTGTTAGGTTTGGCCAGGAATCGCAAACCCGGCAAAGAACGTACGGATCTCTGCAAACTACTTGAAGACGTCTTGCTGTTGCTGGAACGCGAGCTCGCCAAGTACAGGATAACTGTTGAAAGAAAACTTGAAGATACGCAGCTGGTACTGGCAAATGGCAATCAAATTCAACAGGTTTTAGTTAATTTGCTTATTAACGCTCGACAGGCGTCCCCAAAAGGCGGTCGTTTAGTAGTTAGGCTGAGACCTTGCAAAGACTCCCCGCACTATGCTGAGGTTGTTATCCGAGATTACGGGGTCGGAATTCCGAAAGAAAAATTACCGAAAATTTTCGACTCTTTTTATTCGACAAAACAAGGTCCAGACGAAACGGGCAAAGGTGGTTCGGGTCTTGGACTTGCCCTATGTAAAAGAATCATCGAGGAGCATTCGGGTAAAATCAAGGTTGAAAGCGCCGTTGGAAAAGGAACTGCTTTTACCATTCGTCTTCCCATCGCGCAAACGGAAAAAGAAAAAGAGCAATAAAATCGTTACGAGCTTTCTAATGTCTGTAAACATTTTTTGAAAAAAGTCATTAGACCTTAAAAATGTTCAAAATGTACATTTTTTTAGAGAATAATTGGAAAAATAAGACAAAATAGATTATACTAGAAACAAAGGCGCGTCTTTTGCAACTAACGCGTTGTCAACAAAGACAACGTCACGTTGCTAGTCGCGTTCTATTTAGCTTTAAGGGAGGACATAGCCGAATTGAGAGTTCTTTCAACGGAAAGAGTATTTTCGACTGTGTGTTCTCAACAAGATGAAGGTTTTTAGACGATCACTTCTGTGTTTTGTAACAGAAGCAACGTCGTTTTGAAGTTTGTGGCTTGCTAAGAAATTAGGAAATAAGCGAATGTCCAAAGTACTGTGCCTTTTCTCGACCGCTGTCTCGGCGCTTTTGTTTCTCCTATTCCTGCTTGACATAGCAGTCGGCGTACCCTTCAAAAAGGCAAACACGTTACTGGACATTGTCTTTATTGTTTGCTCTGCTGGAATAGTCGCACTAAGCATCCTCTGCCTGCGCAAACAAAAATAAAGATCAATAAAAGACACGCGCTCACGAAAACAGCGTTGTTAAAAAGATCTCGAGGCAAGAAAGAGAAAAGAGTTTCTCCGCCATTATTGCGACCTGGAAATTGTCGCTGCGAGAAAAGCGGACGCCTGGCGTGCACCTGCACTAGCCGTTTGATGGCGTTGGCTTACGCTAATGGTTGACCATCCGGGCAAAAACTTATGGAGAAACTCTCTCTGCCATTAAGTATACCTTAAACTTTTCAAAAAATCAACGTCTAAAAAATTTTTCTACATATTTTTAGCGTCGTTTAAAATACCAGCGCTCAACCCTTCGAAATCCTTCTTTCTTAGCAAACATTCCAATTAAGTTTTGAAAAATGAAGGTTATATAACGAACGCAGGAACCTTTTTTGCAAAAAAGAACATAATAATTCCCAGTTCTAAGGGAATGAGAGTATAATTAAGGCATAGGCTGGTTCGACGAAAAACGCGGTCTATTGTTGCAGAGCGGATTCGTCGTTTAAAATGACAAGCTTAAAAGAGCGGTCACGCATTGCAAGATCCGCAGACCGCCGACGAAAACCTTAGGCGCCTAGCGTTGAATAAAGATATGAGTAAGTCAAAATACGAATTGGTTGGCTCAAACGAACCAACTCCGGCAAAGACGATAACGCAACGAGTCAATACACAGTCGGAAATTCCTGATTTGATACGTCAGCTAATCGTTGCGCAAACGAAGCAGAATGAATTGTTGCAAGAGATTGTCAATCAGTTGACGGCGTCGCAACGTCAACGCAATCTTGAACTTGCGCAATGGAAACTCGCAAACCCCGTTCTTGCCAATTCATGTAAAATGGCTGCCGATTGTCTCGGAAAGATCCAGACTGACTTCCTGAGTTCACTAGCTTATGACGTGGACGATAATTTCGAAGAATTGCAAGAAAACGAATTCCTGCTTAGTGAGTTCTTCGAAAAATACGGTCCGAGGTTGGTCCACTTGAACGCCATTTTACAGACGTTGTCTATCCTAGGCAACGCGCCGGACGTAACAAGTTCCGTCTCTAATAACTGACGGAATTCGTCGGTTTTTTAGAACGTCGCCCGTTGTGAATACTTTGTTAGTATCCTCGTCCGACGCTGACAGCACATGGCGTTGGACGCGTTTTAGTATGTACGTTTGACGCCTGCTCGCGTTGATTCCTTAATCTGAGCGTCCCCAGATTTGAATAGCGCGTCGAAGCTCTGACGTCCAAATTATCAAACGAGGAGTTTCAATTGAACCGTCTATCCTTACAGTCGTTTTTTTGTTTTCAACGTCTTCGTCTAACGAAGCGCATTTTTTGGTTGTTGTGTGGAGCTTTCTGTTTTGTTCTGCTTTTCTCAGAATTAAAAGCAGAAGATCAACTTTCAACGAAAAAAACTCCAACGCTCTCCGCAAAAAAAATAAGCCAAGACGAAATCAGAATTTATGTTGACGACGAATTTTTTGCCGAGTATCGTTCCGATTATAAAGGCACGCCAATCATATGGCCAATTTGTGGAGTCGACCAAACGTTAGTTACACGAGCTTGGCCTATGATCGACGACGTCGATACTGAACAAGACCCCGCAATGAAGACGATTTATCAGAACGCCAAGATTTCTGAGCGTGGAGGGGTTAAAGATCACCCGCATCATCGTTCCCTTTGGTTTAACCATGGCGACGTCAATGGAGGAGACTTCTGGGGCGGAACGGCGTCCGTAATCAAGCAATCTCAACTTCTAGACCTTCAATGCGACGGTAAAACAGTCGTTGTTCAAACGGAAAACTACTGGTTCAACGATAAGTTGAATCGCAACGTCTGCAGGGACGTTCGAAATGTTGTTTTTGGGGTTCTAGACGTCAACGAAAAAAACTTCCGTTACCTCGATTTCAACATCGAAATTTTTGCCCTTGAAGACGGCGTTTCTTTTGGGGATACAAAAGAAGGAAGCTTTGGTATTCGTGTTCCAAGTCCGACAGCAATGACCACTAAAAAACTTAATCCTAATTGGGGAGGAACATTTTTTAATAATCAAGGAGAACAGGGAAACGACGCTTGGGGCAAACCTTCGAAATGGGTAAACTATACTGGACCGGCTGAAAAATTTCTTGTTGGGGACGATTTAACAAGAGAATTCAGTAAAGCCGACGACGCAAACGACTTTCCCTTAACACAAATAGGAGTTGCTGTCTTTAGCGGTCCTAGCTCCTTGGGGCAACATGCCTGGCGACATGTCCGCGATTACGGACTTTTTGCAAGCAACCCCTTTGGACAACACGACTTTGAACCTAACAATCCTCAAGCGAACGGCGAGCAGAAACTGAACAAGGGCGATTCGATGTCCTTTAGCTTCCGTGTTTTGTTTCACAATGGAGAACTAACGACAGACGACTTGAACCAAGTTTATCAAAATTACGTCAAATGAATTGGCGCGTCGTCTCTTTCCCTTTACAAAAACTTTTCAACTGTTGTTACACTAAAATTTCGGAATAAAACGACGATGGACTCGCAGCTTATCAGAACTCAATGCCCGTTTTGTTTAGAAGGCCATCAGCAAGAGAAATCGCTGATGGGCAGAGTCGTTACCTGCAGTAAATGCCATAAAAAGTTCCCCCTTGAAGGGAATCTCGTCAAATCTGACCAAGATTATTCCCTTCAACAAGAAGAAAAGCAATCGTCTGTCACTGCCCCCGACCCTAGCAGTTCTGTAAGCTCTATCGACGACCCGCTTGCGTCCGAAACTATCGAAGAATTGGCCCAACGTTTCACGGACCTTCCCGAAGGCGTCTGGCAAGTTGGCGAAACATTATTAGACGGAATGTGCCAAGTCCTTCCGCTCACTAGCGACAAACTTTACGCAGAGGGAGGCGTCGGAATAGTTCAACGTGTTCGCAAGAGGGATTGGAACATAGATCTCATTGTAAAAAGCCCTAAACCTGGCGTCATTGTAACAGAATTCGGCAAGGAAAGCTTTGAACGGGAATGTCAAACCTGGATCGAGTTGGGTATGCATGCTAACATCGTCTCCTGCTATTTTGTGAGACGAATAGACGGTATCCCACGACTTTTCGCAGAACTTGCTCCCAGCGGCACGTTGAACGACTGGATTGCAGACAAAAGGCTTTACGCTGGTTCTAAACAAGAAGCCCTGGCACGAATCATCGATGTAGCCATACAATTTGCATGGGGCTTAGAGCATGCCCATCAACAAAATTTGGTTCACCTGGACGTGAAACCGGGCAACGTCATGACCTCCGGTTCGACCATCAAAGTGACCGACTTTGGTCTGTCAAAATTTGCCACTGCAAATGAAAACAACGACTCCTCAACGAATCACTGCGACGGCATGACCCCGTCATATTGCTCTCCGGAACAATTCCAAGCGTTTCAAATTTATAGAGAGAGTCGTGCAAAGGGATCTGCGGTAAAAGATAAGATCGAAACAATGCCGATGACAAAACAATCGGACATTTGGTCGTGGGCAATTTCTATTTTGGCAATGTTTCACGGACGTTCGCCTTGTAAAAAGGGCGGCCAAACTGCCTCAAAAGTTTTTGATCTCTTCCTTCAATCGCCACCCTCGTCGACAAGACCGGAGATACCCGCTGGAATGATCGACGTCTTACGATGGTGTTTTAAAGAAAACCCTGCTGATCGTCCGGCGTCAATGCAGTTCGTGGCCGATGAACTCATAAAAATCTATGAGGAAACAACTGGTGAAAAATATTACCGGCGTCAGCCGCAGGACGCCGCGTTGACGGCTGAAAGTTTCTCCAATCGAGCTATTTCTCTCCTTGATCTTGGAAAAACGAGCGAAGCGCTTGATTTGTTGCGTCAAGCCAATGCCGTTTCGCCCAATCAACCGCAGATTAAATTTAATTATACTCTTGCTTTATGGCGTTCCGGCAAATTGCGCGACGATCAAGCGTTAAAGAAAATCAACGACCTTACTCAAAATAATCCCACCGATCCGACTGCTTGTTACGTCTTCGGATTAACTAATCTTGAGCGCGGTAAATTACAAGCAAGCGCTACGGCGTTCCATCGCGCGCTTGAACTTGACCCCTATCGAAAAGATATACGTCGTTCCTTGAAAGACACGCAAAAATTAATTCCATACGATTCCCTGTGTATAGCGCAGTATGTTTTAGATAGGAAAGACGAGAAGCAAACGCCTCCTTTATTTGTCGATGAATCAGAAGAGTTTATGCTCATAGAGTCTGTCGATAAAAAATTTGTACTTTTAAAAATACAATCAGGGCAAAAAGTCTCCACTTTTATTAGGAAGAAAAACAAAGACGTCAAAGATTCTGAGCAAAGCTATCTAGCGGTTAGCGAAGATTACAAATGGAATTTAGAGTCGACAAGTCCGACGGAAATATTGGTCTCATCAGTCGCGTCTGACAAAAAATCCACTCCCAAAGTTAGTTATCGATTCCATGCTGTCGATTGGGGAAGTCTTCGCCCTCGTTCTGTTGCGACCAGCAGCGCGTCCAAGCCTAAAACATTACTGCTCGTTCCAGAAGAAAACGCTATCAACGTTACTGACGAACAATCTTCGCAAGACCTATTCAGCATACCTGAAGACGAACAGCTGTTGACGGCGTTTGCCGCGACTCCAAATGGAAAATGGCTGGCAACCGGAGGAGACGAGTCTGCTGTCCATGTCTGGAATCTTTCGCAAGAACGCTGTATGAGAACTTTCCACGCGGCAGGCGGCGTTGTCGAAGCTCTTTGGTTTGATCCTAAAGGACGAGTAATTGTCTCCCTAGCCAAGCGCAACATTTGCCAGATTTGGCGGGTCATATTAATCTGTAATCATCCTAGAAAATTACGCGCGCCGCATCTGCTGTGCTTGATAAACTCCTCCGAAGAGCTGCAGGAACGTCAGGCTCAGATGGAAATCATATACAGAGAAGCTAAGGAAGCCGCGCAACAAAACGACAACGCTAAACTTGTTCAATCTTATCAGGCAGCCAGGAAGATTGAAGGTTGGAAATCGGAACGCGGTAAATTTGAAGCTCTTTTAGAGCGGCGAATTCCCCATTCTAATCTTGACGACGCTGTACAAGGAGTACAAATACAGGCGCATGACCGTGACGTTTCTACCATCGCGTTGGCATGGGATTCTTCATTCTTTGTCTCGGCTGGCAAAGACCGTGCCATCCGTCTATGGACCCATTCTTCGTCAAAAAATGAAAAATTAACACAGAACCAACAGGGCTCCATCCAACGACCACAGAATTGGAAGCAAGCGTTGGAGTTAGATTATCATTATGACTGGGTTCGTTCGATCGCATTGTCGCCCAACAATCGTTTTCTCGTTTCAGGAGGGTGGGACCATCGGGTGACCTTATGGGATCTTGCGACAGCTTCTCGAATACGAACGCTTCCCGAGAGTATCAAAAATTTAACGAAACTCAGCTTCGCTCCTGACGGAAGAACAATTGCAACGGGAACAGCGACAGGAGCAGTTACACTTTGGGATCTCGGAACTAACCAAGCGCTGATACGTCTAGACGTAGGTTCAGGTTATACGCGCGGACTTTTGTTTAATAGAGACGGTCATTTTTTTGTTACCGCAACTGACGACTCCTGCGTTCGATTTTGGAACGGAAAAAGTTCACTGCCTTCAAAGGAAATAAAAGGATTCGATGCGAACATTCAAACGCTTGACCTTTCTTATGACAACTCAAAATTGGTTGTGGGATGCGACAACGGCAAAATCTACATTGTCGATCTCCATGACCCAAGTTTTCATACTCGCCCAGCGCTATCCGGACACTTAGGCGCTATCAATGCGGTGAAGCTCTTTCCAGACGGTAAATGGTTAGTTTCTTCTGGAAAGGATCAGACTATCCGTATTTGGAATCTGCAAAAAGGTGAAGAAATCCGTAAAATCACGAGCGTTGATGATGAATTTTGTGATTTGGCTGTCGATTTTTCAGCCTTGACGCTTCTCGCTGGCTCCGTGAACGGCTCTGTTCGAAGTTGGAACTTGTTATGGGATTACGATTTCCAAGCGCCGAGTTCCTATGAGGAACTTCTTTCGAAGGTTTCTCCTTTGTGCAACTACTACGCAATGAATTACAAACTGTCCACTTCTTCAGCCTCTCCGCGAGATTACTATCGTCTTAACGCTGAACCGTTTATGAAAAGATGTTCAGACGCTGGCGAATTAACGCAGGATATCTTACAAAAGATTTGCCTAGAAGCAAAATATAGAGGACTTTGTGACGTTCCCTTCGAAAAAATTCGTAAGGCTGTTGTCGACATTTGGAACAAAGAGCAAAAAACGACCTGAAATGGGGCGTCGTCTAATAAACAAGTTGGCAGCCAAACCCTAATCAAGAGGAAATCTCGTCTCACCTTTGAGGTCTTTTAATCGCTTCGGTTAGAAATTGGTTTTAGCGTTGCATTGACTTCTTCACATATTCTCTCCACTTCTTCCATTGATAATTGTTCAAATGCCACAGGCGGTCCGATGGGCTCTTGAAACTCCCCGAGAACACGTTCATACCAGACGACGTCGAGCCATCGATTAAACTTATAGCCTGCGTTTGGAAAAGTTGCAGCAAGTCTAAAACCGTTTTGTTGGTGAAAAAGGCAACTCTCGGCATTCTCAGCAACAATGACCGCATAAAGAATCTTGTATCCTTGCAGCGCTAGTATTCTTATCAGCGCGCTGTATAAAGCGCGACCTATGCCCTTTCCCTTCGCACAATGATCTACATATACGGTTGTTTCCGCACACCAAGCATAAGCGGCGCGCTGAAACGCAGGATGCGCGTAGGCATATCCCAATATTTCTGTTCCTTTGCAGTAAACAAGGTAGGGACACGTCTTGGAAAACGCGCGAATCCTATGCTCAAATTCTGAGGCGTCGGGCGCCAAATACTCGAACGAAACCGCTGTTTGCTCGACATAGTATGAATATATGGAGCATAATTTAGAAGAATCGCCCGGCGTCACAAGACGAATATATTCCATTTGATTATTATTCGCAACCATAAACTCTTTCGTCCTATCAAGTCTTGATATATCGGTAAAAGCTTTTTCATCGTCTCACAAGCTTTAATTATTATACGTTACAGGAATCCAAAGATTAAAGCAGCGTTTTTCACAAATACTCAAAGCAAACAACTTGACGTTCGCTTAAATCGTTTATAACAACAGTTCAAGCGCTTCTGTTTCCTCGGGGCATTTATGCTGCGCCTCAGGCGCAAATTTAGTTAGGGGACTTTTTCTATTTGTATTTCGTGTATAATTAAAGGACCGTCTTGTTCAATTTGGGCAAGACAAGTTTTATACGCGATATTCCTTAAAACGTTTTCCGGTATTTTGCTTGAAAGTGTTGCGTCGCTTTATCCATTGCACTGAAACTGTGCAAACCAACTATTTTTAACTGTCATTATCATACCATTGCATTGATTATAGATAGGGAATAAGCTAATGGGTTCTCTCGCCGAACGAATCAGTATGAAGGTTTTTAACTTCGTACACGGCAACAATCTCGTCTACAACACCTGTTGGGAAGACCCCCGACTTGACAAAAAAGCTTTAAACCTTACCCCGGAAGACAACGTCTTTGTTATCACTTCTGCAGGTTGCAACGCGCTCTCATACGCCATTGACGGAGTCAAGCACGTATACTGTGCAGATATGAATTGCCGTCAAAACGCTACTCTCGAGCTCAAGATTGCCGCGATCAAAGAACTTGACTATGAAACTTTCTTCAAGCTATTTGGCAATGGACGACTTCCGGGAGTCCAACAAATCTATCGCGATAAACTCCGGCAACACCTGTGCGAGCAATCTCAACAGTACTGGGATCAATATATCAATAAGTTTTTTGACAACCCGCGCAAAACGTTCTATTTCTGCGGCACGTCTGGCTATCTGGCCAAATGGATCAATACCTACGTCAATATGCGGGGTATGCGTAAAAATTTGAACGCGCTTATCAATGCTCCAAATCTTGAAGAACAAAAAGCAATCTGGAACGATATTCGCGATAAGTTCTGGTCACCCTTGATGCGTTTTGTCGTCAATCGTGACACGACAATGTCGATGATTGGCGTTCCTAAAGATCAACGTAAACAAATTGAAAAGACCTACGGAGAAGTAGTTCCTTTTGTTCAAGAGTGCCTCGATGCAATCTTTGGCGTCCTCCCTATTCAGGACAACTATTTCTGGCGAGTCTATTCTACGGGCTGCTATACCGAAGAATGCTGTCCCGAATATCTGAGTCGTGAAGGGTTTGATATCCTTAAAGCGGGCGCCGTCGACAAGGTGACGGCATACACCTGCACTGCTGAGCAGTTCCTTCGCAATAATCCTGACGTCAAAATCAGCAAATTTGTCCTGCTCGACCATATGGATTGGCTTGCTGACAAATTCTATCAACATCTCATCGATGAATGGGACGCCATTCTTCTGACAGCAGCGCCTAACGCGCGTATTATCTGGCGAAGCGGCGGCCTTGATACTTCGCAATACATTGATACTGTTCCGGTCAAATTAAACGGACAAGAAAAGAAATTGGGCGATATTCTCCGTTATCATCAGGAAGAAGCTGCCGAACTCCACAAACTGTGCCGCGTTCACACTTATGGCAGCTTCTACATTGCAGATTTACTCAATGCCTGAGTAGCTCTTAAACAATCAATCGACGCGTCGCCCTTACTAGTGGCGACGCGTTCTTCATTTGTCAACACTTCCCAAACACTTGACAAACGAACCAATCTATAAGACGCGACGACATGATATCTCTAATCCCCTGTTACAGTCTCGAAGATTTTTCACTTTATCGTCAAGCCTCAGAAGTTGATGAGATTTTCTCCGCTTGGTCTGCGCTTTATCACCCGGCGCTGGTTGCCCATTTTGGAGAAGCTCCGCGGTGGGAAGCTGCTGGAAGTCCATCCACTGGTAAAACGCGCCGACTCGTCGTCGTGCCTCCATGTGCGGAATACTTAGTTTCAAGAACTTGGCTGAAATCGGCGGAAGCAGAAGGAGCCGTCATTATACGACATATTGCAGACCGAGATGAAATCTTAAAATATGCGTTCGAGAAACTTGATTTATCGCCTGATGGCTCGGAAGTCAATTCAGCCCAATTAGGAAAAGAACAAAACACAGAGAAGGAAGCTTCGGCTTGTTCAAAACTTCCTTACGACGACGTCGCTGAATCTTTTTTAGCTGTCGGACTTTGCTGTTTGCTGGAAGAATTGCTGACGCGAAAATTGCGTTATATGAGCAACTTAGATCAAGTGAGCTTCAATATGCGCATCGTTGACGCCGCACGAGCGCATATGTCTGGTGATAATGAAGAATGTGAAAAGAACCTGCAGAAGGCGTTTGATCTGTTAGCTACCTCAAAAGAGTACTTTTTTCCAACGGCAACCAAATTTCTTGATTTGACGTGGACACAAGAGGAGGATCTTGCTGAAGCGCTGCCCAATGCGTTGATCACGCGAAAACAAAGAAACGCAAAAACAAATCTTGTTCTGCCTGTCCCGCTTGTGAAAAAATGTGAGGCAGAGTATCCAAAAACTTTCGCTCTGCTTAAAGAAGAAATTGAAGCGAAACGCATTACGCTGATAGGCGGCGATAAATGGGAAGCGCCCCTTTATCTTATGTCGCCAACAGAAATAGCAAACCTTTTAGTTGGTGGACGACAAGAATATCTTCGTGCATTTGGAGTCGCGCCGCAAGTCTTTGGACGTCAAGAAGCAGGATATGCGCAAATTCTACCTCAACTCCTCAAACAAACCGGCTATAAGGGCGTTCTATCCAGAACGGGCGACGGTTGGTCTATTCTTGAAAAATCGACCGACCGTTCACAATTCCGCTGGCAAGGCCGCGACGGCTCAACAATCGCCACTCTTTGTAAAAAGCCGCTTGACGCTACGTCCAGCGAAGATATATTACAGCTCCCAGACAGAATTGGCCATTCCTATTACTCAGACCACGCCAGCGTTATTGTCTTCGAGCATCGTCCAAACACAGAATCACGTTGGCTCCACGATATTCAACGTATGGACCGTTACTCGCCCGTTCTAGGGAAGTTTTACGACGTCAACGAATATTTCCGCGTTACCGAGGGTTCTGGCGATAAAGAAAGATTCGTCAAAGATCGATTCAAGACTAACTTTCTGACGCGTTCGGTAAAACGCAAGCGAACCGACGTTGTCTCTACTTGGGTCAGACGACAACGATTAGGGCAAATTGAAGCGGTTCTAGACTCGCTCGAAACTACAATTAGAACACTTTCACTAAAGGCCAAATCTTCCCCCGAACTAGAAGAAGCGTTTAACACTTATATCTTGCGTTCAAACGCTCTAATAGAAAAAACAGCGACAATCTTAGAAAGAATTGACGAAACTCTGCTTCCCGTTGAACAACCTGAGACTGTGCAATCGTTAGAACTTGACAGATTGCTTGAGCAGTTTGAACAGGACAAAGAAGAATTACTAGCATTAGCGGCAAAATATCTTGCGCTGTCGCAGGGAAAATCCCCAGACAAGCAAAGAGGAAGTCTTTTCGTCAACGTTGCCCCAACTCAAAAGGACGTCGTATGGGAAACCTTTTCCAAAGACGGCAAAGACTCGACAATTGAAAAGTACCAAAAATATTTCGAAGAAATAGGCTCGATCGAA
This sequence comes from Thermoguttaceae bacterium, assembly GCA_028695965.1. Classification (GTDB taxonomy): domain Bacteria; phylum Planctomycetota; class Planctomycetia; order Pirellulales; family Thermoguttaceae; genus RUG369. Next base: position 33,590 of record JAQVHZ010000023.1, read on the forward strand.
ACCCTTATTTTCGCAGGAGCAGTCTCCGAAGTCGTTCAATACGTTGCCACGCTTCCCCCTAGCGCCATCCTTTGGCTCCCTATTTTTGACGACGTCGAATACCGCTTTCATTCTCGTCCGCTTTTTGACGCGCAACAACCTTCTTCCAACCTATTGGCAGCTGAAAAAGAAAATGCATATTCACGAGAGGACGCTGCCTCTTTCAACGCTCCTCCCCACGAGTCGTCCGAAAAGCAAAGGGGTCGCTTCTTTCAAAGACTCGTCTCCAAACTCCGAGGCGAGGTCCATAATACAGCCAACGTGAACACGATAGAAAATCCAGAAAACGATCCTCCGCTCCTAGCCGACTACGTTGTCAAACGTTACTCTGCGACAGAAGTTGAAAAGCACTACCGACTTCA
>JAQVHZ010000124.1 GCA_028695965.1 Thermoguttaceae bacterium
GACAAGAGCCCGGCCGCCATAAAGGAGACGCCGAGCCCTCGAAGACCCTTGGGAATTTGGCTGTATTCTAACTTCTCGTTGATCCCCGCAAAAATCACAACAGCCACCGCCCAGCCAAGCCCTGAAAAGACTCCATAAAGGCAGCTGTCGGTGAAGTTGTAGTCTCGCTGCTGCATAAAGAGCGAGCCGCCCATGATCGCGCAGTTGACCGTGATGAGGGGCAAGAAGATACCTAACGTATTGTACAGACGCGGGAAGAAACGATCGAGAACCATTTCCAACACTTGAACGACCGCGGCGATAACCCCAATGAACGTGAGGAACGACAGGAAGTTCAAGTCGAGCGCGGCGAGCGCGTCGACGCCGGTCCACGAGAGCGCCCCTTCGCGCAGCACGTAGTTGTAAAGCAAATTGTTGATCGGCAACGTGATCGACTGAACGACAATAACCGCGACGCCAAGCCCGATCGCCGCGTTGACTTTTTTAGCGATCGCCAGGAGCGTACACATACCCAAGAAGAGGCTCAACGCAAGGTTTTGCGTGAAAACCCCTTGGATAAACATCGAGAGAACGTGTTCCATTACCATTTATCCTTATCGCATAACGCGTTTCGCGTCATTCTGCGTCTTGCAAATCCTTGTTGAACGTTTTGACGACCCAAATTAACGCGCCAATGAGGAAGAACGCCGCGGGCGCGGTAACCATCAAGCCGTTTGTAGGGTACCACCCTCCGTCTTGAACCGTCTTAAAGACGGTGATTCCAAAGACTTGTCCGAAACCGAACAACTCTCTGAAAAAGGCGACGATCATGAGCACGACGCCGTATCCGACGCCGTTTCCAATGCCGTCCATGAGACTGGCTTTGGGACCGTTCTTAATGGCGAACGCTTCGGCGCGGCCCATAACGATACAGTTCGTGATGATGAGCCCGACGTATACGGAAAGCTGCTTGCTCAGGTCGTAGGAAAACGCTTTGATCAGCTGGTCGACCACAATCACCAAGGTGGCGATGATGACCATTTCGACAATCATACGAATGGAGTTCGGGATGACCTTTCGGATCAGAGAAACTCCAAGGTTCGAAAACGCGGTTACAAAGGTAACGGCAAGCGTCATCGTGAACGCCGTCCTTAGGCTTGTCGTCACAGCGAGCGCCGAACAAATGCCAAGTATCTGAATAAAGACCGGATTGTTTTTAATCAACGGTTCGATCGAACTTTTTCTTTCCGCAGGCGTCATTGTTCTTCCTTTCCGTTTTCGCTGTTATTAGGACCGGAGCTCGCTTTGAGGTCCTTTAAGAACGGACCGAACCCTTTGTCGCCGAGCCAGAACGTAACCGTGTTATTGACGCCGTCGCAGGTGAGCGTCGAGCCTGAAATTCCGTCGACGCAGGAACTTTCCGGTTCGGCGATTCCTTTGTTCACTCTGAGGATAGGCGTTCCGTTTTCATCGAACGCTTTTTTGCCTTCCCATTTTGCGGTCCAGATTGGATTAGAAATTTCGCCGCCAAGGCCGGGCGTTTCGCCGTGTTCGTGGAAGACGATATGCGCGACGGTAGTCAAGTCGCTGTCAAGGGCGATATAACCGTGCATCATGGACCAGAGCCCAGTCCCCATGATCGGCAGGACGGCGGTCTGCAGCTTGCCGGCGTCGTCATGGAACAAATAGACGATCGTCTTTGCGGGCATTGTTTTAATCGCGGCGAGGTCGTCTTCTTTATCGAGCGCAATGACGGCGTGTTTATCCGCTTCAACGGCGTCGGGATCGGCGTTTTCGTCGACGGCGCCGGTCGCCATATCGACGACGACGCGCTCCGAATTGGCAAAGAGTTTTTCAGCCTCTTCGGACGTAATTTTTTCACGAGGACCAACGAGCCCCGCGGCGCGCAGAATGTTGATATTTTTATCGAGCGCCGCGTTGCGCTCCTGCATACCTTTGAGGGCGACGCTCGAGACGGAGACCAAAATCGCGCAGACGACGCAGAGCGCCGTTGCGACTCCAAACGTTTTAGCGATCGATTCGTTATTCATAACGCTGTTCTCCTTTCTTACCGCGCTTGAAGCCGCTTAGCGCGCCGTCGAATATTCGCTTCGACCACGAAATGATCGATGAGCGGGGCGCAGCAATTGCCGAACAGAATAGCGAGCATAGCGCCTTCAGGATACGCCGGATTGAAGACGCGCACGATGATAATGAGCGCCCCGACAAGTATGCCGTAGATCCACTGCCCAACGTTCGTTTGCGCCGCGGAGACGGGGTCGGTCGCCATGAAGAACGTTCCGAACGCAAAACCTCCGAGCGTAAAATGCCACCATGGACCGAGCGAAAAGACGGAGCCGGGATCCGAGTCGCACGCCCAAAGGATCGTCGCCAGCCCTAAGCCACCGATGAGCGTCGAGAGGACGATCCGCCACGACGCGACGCCGACGACGAGCAAGAAGACGGCGCCGATAATGCAGCAGAGGGTCGACGTCTCGCCGACAGAACCCGGTATGAAGCCAAGGAACGCTTGGGACATGGAATAGCCCGCTTCGCGAATCGCGGCGACGCCCTGCTGAGCATGGGCGAGGGGAGTCGCTTTGGAAACGCCGTCCGCCGCGATCCAGACTCCGTCGCCGGTAATTTGCTGGGCGTAGGCGAAGAAGAGGAACGCGCGCGCGAGGAGCGCCGGATTGAGGAAGTTGCGGCCTGTTCCGCCGAAGATTTCCTTGCCGATAACGACCCCAAACGAAATCGCCAGCGCGACTTGCCAGAGCGGAATTGTGGGAGGGCAGATTAACGGGAAAAGGAAGCCCGTAACAAAAAAGCCTTCGTTGACTTCATGTTTATAGACGCTGGCGAATACGACTTCCCAGAGCAGCCCAAAGACCATCGTCGTGATATAGACCGGAAGGTAATAGCAAAGGCCAAACACAAAGCAGCCCAAGACGCTCGTCGCGTCAAAGACCTGGAGGAAAGGAAAGACCCTGTCGAGCCATTGCAGAACCGAGCCGTGCCAATCGGTCGGCGGGGCGCCCGTCAGGTTCGCTTGGTAGCCGACGTTGAAGATCCCAAAGAGCGCGCAGGGAACGAGCGCCAGGACGACGGTGATCATGACGCGCTTGAAGTCGGCGAAGTCGCGGACATGGACCGAGCCGGTCGTTTTGTGGTCGGGCGTGAAGAAAAAGGTGTCGGCGGCGTCGTACAGAGGGTAGAGGAACGCCAGCGGCTTGCCTTTGGCAAAGAGCCCGTTCTTTACGGCAAGACTCGCCTTTCGTAAGAACTTATGCATCGATCACACCTCTTCTTTCATAGCTTTATTCAGCAGCTCGCGCAGCATTTTGCCAAAATCGTTTTTTCCGTAATCGACGAGCGTGCAGAGAGCGAGGTCTTCTTCGTCGAGTTCGTACGCGCCCAGTTCTTCACTACGGTCGATATCGCCCATGGCGAGCGCTTTAAAGAGAGACGTCGGTTCAAGGTCGAGCGGCGTGAGCCTTTTGAATTCCGGATTCGGGAAGATAGCGCGGTATCCGCCTCCGACGGCGGTCGTCATCTTGTAGTTCGGGAGCGGAAACCACGTGGACGCGGCTGTTCTCGAGACGGAAAACGTCTTGAAGTTCGGAGTCGTCCACGCGAGGAATTTTCTGGGGTCGCCGTCGCCGACGACGGAGATCTGGTTTACGTATCTTCCGAGCCCTTCTCTATCTTTGGCGATAGTCCTTCCGTGCAGAACGCTTCCTGAAATGACGCGCAGGTCGGTTCCTTCGAGTTCGCCGTCGACAAGTTCGGTAACGAACGCGCCTTGGGCGACGCGCAGGAGCCGCGGGTTCTTGACGAGCAGACCGCTGAGAGAAATAATGCGGTCGGAAGGATAGAGACCTGTTGAAAAGAGGTCGGCGACAGCGATAACGTCCTGGTAACTGATCGACCAGACGACGTTCTTCAAGCTGCATGGTTCAAGGTGGAAGATATGCGTGCCGACGAGCCCGGAAGGATGTTTGCCGGTAAATTGCGCCGCTTCCGTAAGCGGAATCGATTCAATCTCTTGGATGAAGTTCGGGTCGTATTCTCCTTTGCCGAAACAGACCCAGAGCTTCTTGCCGCAGATCTTGCCGAGGATGCGCAAGCCGTTGATGAACGCGTCTTTTCGCGCTTCGATAATCGGTTTCGGATCGGGCGCGTGAGGATTAGTGTCGGCGGCGTTGACGAAGAGCGCGGCGGGCGTCGTATTGACGCGCGGAACGACGCTGAAGGGCCGAGCGCGCAGGGACGCCCAGAGCCCGGAGCCGACGAGCAGATCGCGAACGACGTCCGGCTCGAGCCCGTCGAGTTCGGCGTCTGCATATTTCTTGAAGCTGAGCGACCTCTCTGTTGGCGCGCCTTCGTCCGCTTCGACGACGATCGACTGAAAGACGCGTTTTTCGCCTCGCGCGATTTTCGTAACGGTTCCGGCGATAGGGGCGACCAATTTGACGCCGGGATTCCTTTTATCTTCGACCAAAGGCTGACCGGCGAGAACTTTTTCGCCCGCCTCTACGAGGATTGTCGGCTTCAAGCCGACATAATCGGCGCCGGTAACGGCTGCGCGGCGGACGTCTTTCCTTTCAGGCGCCTTCGTCTGGTCGGGCTCGCCCGCGAGTTTGAGGTCGAGCCCCTTGGTTATTTTAAAATGTTTCATCGGCGCATACTGCCTTTCGTCCAGTCAAAGGTAACAAGGACTTGAGTGTTCCGAAAACGGCTCTGTCGAAAAGACGCCGCCAAAAGCCAGCCCCAAAGCGAGCGCTCTGACGCGCTGGCTGCGGAGTCGTTTTCGCACGCGTTCATTCTATCTATTTTATCTTATATAATTGACAAGTCTAGTATAGAAGAGAATAAAATCACGTCGTTGCCGCTTCGGCGCGCGTTTAAGGTCGGCGAGTTGGCTCCGAAAGGGGAATTAGAGGGAACGCCGACGGGGCAAAGCGCCTCAATGACGTTCGTAATCGGAAAATCTGACAAAAGAGTAGACAAACGAACGTCGGTTGTGTTACAATAGCAGCGTTGGGGTTCCGCAAAAGGAATTTTATCACGAAAGGATTTTATAATGCAGCGAATTTACGACTATTTGAAGAAATGCAAGATTTACTACCTGGCGACTGTCGACGGCGATCAGCCGCAGGTCCGCCCCTTTGGAACGATCGAGATTATTGACGGCAGCCTGTGCGTTCAGACGGGCAAAAGCAAGCCCGTTTCCGCGCAGCTTCACGCCAACCCTAAAATTGAGATCTGCGCGTGCGACGGGGACACGTGGCTCCGCGTCCGCGCGTTGGCGATCGAAGATCCGCGCGTCGAATCGCAAGAGAAGATGCTCGAATCCTACCCCGAACTGAAGGCGATGTACCAAGCGGGCGACGGAAATACGGAGATCTTCAAGCTGACGTCGGGCGTCGCGGTATTTTCGTCCTTTACCGAAGCGCCCGTCATTGTGGAATTTTAATTGTGTCGACGTCCTAACCGGTGATTACAGAATATGAAAAAATCAAGACTCCTAACAACGTTTTCAGCGCTCTTAGCGCTTAGCTTCGCGCTGACTCCCGCCTTCGGCGCCGAAGGCGACTTAATCGACGTTCGCGACGCCCAAGACGCGCCGATTAAAGTGATTTACGACACGGATATTGGCGGCGATATCGACGACGCGTTTGCGCTCGCGCTCTTTCATCGCTTTTCCGACCGCGGCGTCTGCGAGCTGCTCGGTGTAACGCTCACGAATCCGAGCGAAGCGGCGGGCAAATTCGTCGCCGCGTACAACGCGCTGAACGGCCGCCCCGACGTCCCCGTCGGCATTACGAGCAAGGGCGAGCTTGCCGTGTACGACGAATATCCTTCCGCGACGCTGAACCAGAAGTTGGAAGACGGCTCGTTGGAGTATCCGGTTCCGGAGGGGTATAAGCCGGAAGACTCCGTGAAGCTGCTGAGAAGATTGTTGGCGAACGCGCAGGACGGCGAAGTCGTCGTTGTTCAAGTCGGCTATTCGACGAATCTTGCGGCGCTTCTCGACGCCCCGGGCGACGATATTTCGCCCCTTTCCGGCAAAGAACTTGCGGCGAAAAAAGTCCGGCTCGTTTCCGTAGTGGGCGGCTCGTTCGCCGTCGATCCTACTGCGGAGGATTATCGCGGGCTTCGCGAATGGAACATTATCTGCGATATTCCAGCGGCGCAAAAGTTTGTCTCGGAATGGCCCGGCGAAATTGTCTTCAGCGGATACGAAGTCGGCGACCGAATCAAAACGTCGCCGGTCAACTTGAAACACGATTACCGGCTGCCTTGCGGGAAATTCCTGCGCGACGCGTTTACCTGGTGGGCGTCGAAAAACGCGCCCGACGAAGGACTCGACCACCGACGTCCGACGTGGGACCTGACGAGCGTCTTGTTTGTCATGCGTCCTGAAGACGGTCGCGGCTATTACGCGCTTTCCGAGCCCGGCGTCGTTTCTTTCGACGACGTCGGCGCCGCGGCTTTTACGCCCGACCCGAACGGCAAACGCCGCGTCTTCCTCGTCGACGAAGCCGCGCGCATTCGCGTCGGAGAAGCGTTTGTCAATCTTTGTTCGGAGAGGTGATTCGCCGTTCCAGCGCCTGTTTCCGCCGGAATCGTTCCGGCGAACGACAGGCGTTGTTCAAACGCGCAAGCGCGGAAATTGAAGCTGATTAGAAGCGCGCAGGTCCGAAGAAGAATCGGACAGGAATCGAAATGGAAGCTCTATGAAACGGCGGTTTCCGTGTTTCATCATTACAATTTTAAGGGTTATTATGAAAATTGTAAAACATATTTTCTTACTGGCGCTCTTGATGACGACGCCCCTTTTTTCTGGGCGCGCCTTTTCTAACGACGGCGCTTACGACCAAGAAACCTTCGTCAAAGAACTTCTCGAACAACATCAACAGATCCGCAAAGAATTGAAATACAACTGTGCTACGTTCGAATGTGTTGAAATCGACGGCGTTGAAAAGACGAGCTACGTTTTGGAAAACAGGAAATATGACGATCAGCATATTTCATCGGTGAGGTATGAAACGATAGTTACGGATAATTCGGAACCTTGGCATACCGAATTAGTCCATGTTGCTAACCCCAAGTATAGTTTTACAATCAAGAGAAGAAACAAAAACGAGGATTGGACGATCGACAATGTTCAAGAGCTGAATAAAGGAAATAGCGACAATTTTATTCGGGCAATGGGGAATAGTGTCCACGGCGATTTGTACATAAACACTATTTCCATTGCCTCTCTCATCAATTCGGAAGGAGTTGAAATAGAAGCGTTCGAGGAGAAAGAGCTCGACGGCGAACCCGCCGTATATTTGACGTTGCGGATTAAAGATCCGGAGAGCGAAATTGACTCTTTTTATGTTGGATACAACAAGGTGGAATTGCTTTTCCTGCCTAAAAAGTACGGCTATGCTCCAAAGGAGTATACCTCTTCTCGCAACGATGTTTGTACAAGGGTTGTTTACGACCAATTCCAACAGGTCGGAACGTTTTTTATTCCCTCTAGTTCTCAAGCTTTTTTCAAACCGAAGGACGAGCCGTATGAGAACATCGGAAGTACAACCGTCACGTATGCTCAACGAGACCTTAAGAAAAGTGAGTTTTATTTAAGTCATTATGACCTTCCAGAACCAGATTTTACATTTCAAATCAATCGGATTCGTTTGGCGCTAGTGGTAATTGGAGCCTTGATGGTTGGACTAGGGGGATGGCGGATTTATCGCAAGCGTGTTACGCATTGAACGTATTTCTTTCCGTTGGGAAAGAACATAAGGGAAGTTCTCAAAACTTCCAGCATTTTTCCCAAAATTGGTCGCCAAAGTCTATACCAATATCATTTTTATGATATAACATATTGAAATAATTTAAGTTACCAACAATCAGAGGTTCAAAAA
>JAQVHZ010000125.1 GCA_028695965.1 Thermoguttaceae bacterium
GGTGGGACCAATTTGGAAGCACCGAGTCATCCTCTGTTGAAGGCTTTTCTGGACAAGCAGCTTGGGAGTCTGCTGCCGAAGTATCACGCGCGCTCGCTGTGTGGAGTCAAGCAGGAAAGGCAGTTGGAGACGTTGCATTCTGGAAGCGTCACGTTGAGAGGTTTACTTCACCAAAAGCGTTCGTCTTGCTTTGCGAAGCGTTGCTTGATAAAGGCGATTTGGTTTCTTCCTCGTCTCTCCTCATTTACTGGCTCAATCAATCAGAAACAATTCCTCTTATGGAGGGAGATTATTCTTTCCATTCTATCGTTTTCGATTGGATGGAACAAGTTTGGCGCATAGATAAAGACGCTAACGTCCCCTCGTCTTTACGCAGAAGAAACATCGACGATTTTGAAACTGAGTTGTCTGTTGAAGAGTATCTCAAGCGCTGGAATTCAACCATTAAATTTTTGGACTACTTCGGAGAAAACGCTGACTCATATTGGTCCATTCCTACACTGGAGTTGCCACGTGAAAAATTTGACCGTAAAATTGAATTCAAAACCGATAATCCGGTTATTGCAGAATTATCTCGCCGTCTCATTTTAGCTTCACGATATCTGGGAAAAACTCCAGCAGGAATTGCTAAAATTTCACTAAAACCTTCTTTTAAAGACGCCGCCCTTGCTGTCGATGCACAAAACCTGCCAACGCCGGAAGAATTTAAACAGTTTTACAACGACAACAGAGAAGTCTTTCCCAAGTACATATCGTTCTTCGTATTCATGCAGATTATTTTAAACGAAGTTCGTATGCCCGCACAGTTGCATTCCTTCTATCGAAGAGCAATCTTTGGCGATAACACTCGTACTTTTACAGTTTCATCCACTAAGTTTGATCCGTCTGCTAAACAAGGCGAGCTTCTCGAAAAATCGATTTCAGAAGAAAATGTTCAGACTAAAAAGCGATTGTGGGACGCCTTGATTCAGGAATTGAGTAAAAATGGGGACGTAACTAGCTTCCAGGATCTTATAGACAGAATACTAAAAGAAGTTGAGGACAAAACTAATCAAGACAATAAGCAATCCTTTAGCGCCCCATCCCATGAAAGCTTGGTCTCAATTGAAAAAGTTGACGACGATTTAGAGGATGGAGATTATGATGAGTTCGCTCAATCTTATAGCGATGAAATTGACGACCTTTATGATGACGAAGACAACACAATAACAGGCGGCGATCCTACTTTTAGCGCCGCTTACGAAAATATGATATTTCGTGACACAGCCGACGACGGAATTGACGACGAAACGGCCGAGGGCAAATCGAGTTTCAACGAACAGAGTGAGGATTTCATATTTGCCAGAGAAACCGACCGAGTTTCAGAACGTTTGACTTTTATTTTTTCAACTGCAAAGTTGTGGAAATTTGCAGCCGGACGTTCTCCTTTGCTTACCCACCCCTCTAACCAACCTCTTGATGATTCCGTTATTGCCGATACTCGTTTGAGACTAGAAGAATGGCGCAACCAAGCGCTCAAGTTTGAACAAGAACTGTACGAATTGCTTGATCAAGCTTCTCGCTATCATATACCTCAACCGTCAGGGACAACTGATTCACTTGTAGAATACGATCAACTTCGCGGAACAAAAGAAATTCTTATTGATCGTATTATCTGGACAATTGTAGAAGTTGAAGACGTTATTGTTTTCCTCAAGGCGACTCTTAGAGACGAAACCACGGAAAAATATGCTAAACCCTGGAAAACATTAGCATTGGAAACATTTAGCGCTATTTTCCGAAGAGACGTCAAACGAGTAAGAGCGCTTTGGCCGCAATTGCTTGCTAAACTTGAAACAGAAACGCTGTTGTATATTCCAACAGCACGTGGCGGAGACGCAAAAGCAATAGTCGAAAGCAGACGTTTGCAGCAGGTAGTCTTATGTTTGTTAAGGTATGCCCCCCGACTTGGACTTCTTCTTGAAACCTTCCAGCTAATTGGCTGTGTTCAAAAGATGGAGCAAATACGTCTTTCTTCCCCCGGATCTGTTACAGAATACGACAGACTAGTGGAAACGGCGGCTAGAAGTCTCACCGAAACCTTAGCCTCATCTTCGAAAAACTGGCGCGTCAAATCCAATTCAACGTCATTTTTTGCTAACCAAGACGAAGCGCTGGTTTATTATTTAATTACGACTACCGACGTCATTTTGAAGTCCTGGCTTTCGCACAGCCAGCAAATTCGAATCTCCTCGCTCGAGGCAATCGCTACAAATGCAAGGTGGACAGTAATCCAACAATTTATTATTAAGTACGGTTCTGATCTCTTTACTCAAGATTTTTTAGCTTTCAGAAATATTAGAGCTATTCTACACCAGGGCACGTCAAATTACTTGACCTCTCTGATTTCTATGAAAAAGGAGAACAAAGACTTAGAAAATGGAGAAAGAATTGTTTCAGCAATCCTTGAAGGAAAAGAAAATATTGACAATGTTGCTGGAATACTAGAACTTATCCTTGAGTGTGTTGCCGAAAACTACATGGAATACGTCGACTACAATAGCACGACAACCCAATCAGACCGGGGAGAAAAGTTATACACATTACTTGATTTTCTGAGAGTTCTCACAAGCTACGAGAGAATCTCTTGGAATCTTAAACCTGTTTATTGGACACATGATTCTTTAATTCGTGCAGGACGTTCAGAAGCAGCAGCGCTTTGGAAGGAACGCGTCAAACAAAAAAGTTCTGGATTAGCAGAAAATAGCCTGCGTGAATACACAGAACTCAGTAAACGCTATGGTATTTGGTTACAAAGCATCCACGAACGTTTAAAAGAACGCTTTGTCAGGCCTCTGGACGTTGCACAAATGTGCGGGCTAGTCTATGACGCTATTACTGAAGTGAGAAAGAGCGGCGAACAAAATCCCGTTTTTGAACAGCTCGAAAAAGAAGTGGAAAGTTTTGCTGAAACTCCATCAGGAGTTGGCTTTGAACTTCCTGATTGGTTGACCCAACTTCAGGACGAGGTAATTCTATCCCGAGTAGACAGTAAAGAAGAACGACGGGAACGCGACCCTAAAGAAGATCCCTTTGAGTCAATCCCGTTCTTACCGGTCAAAAAAATGTCACGTTCAGACGTTGATCGCCAGCTCCAGGCAGCGCTAAAGGATCCTTGGTTAGGCGGCGGTCTTTTTAGTAACAAATAATAAGACGCAAGCTGAGTTTCTTCCCATTTGATGCAAATAGACTAAACAACAGCTTGCAAAAAAGATAAAGATGGATTCTTCAAACTTTAAAGACTTCTCTCCCAATGAACTAAATCGCCGATTAGAAGAACAGTATACTGAAATCGCGCGACTCGCAGGTGGGTTAGCTCATGAAGTTAAAAACCCCCTGTCTACAATTCGTCTTAATATGGGCCTGTTAGAGGAAGACGTTGAGGAGCTCGACGACTCGCCGCAACAACGTCGCGTCTTAAAACGAATAGAAATTGTTAAACGAGAGACGTTGCGTCTGGAAGATCTGCTCAATGAGTTTCTTAATTTCACACGCACTCAAAGCCTTGAATTAAATCCCGTAGACGCCAATTCGGAATTAAAGGAAGTTCTCGAGTTTTTCCGCCCGCAAGCAAAAGCTACAAATATTGAAATCCTTGAATACTTTGCAAACGATCTCCCGACCATTAGGATAGATAAACGTTCTTTTGATCGAGCCATTTTAAATCTGTTATTGAACGCTTACCAAGCTATTAAGGGAAAAGAGAGCGACGATTCTAAAGGAGAAATTGTAATTAGAACGCGTCCATGCGGTTCAGAAGTCGCTATCGACCTTATTGACTCAGGTAGTGGGATGAGCGACGAAACACTACAGAAAATATTTGACCCGTTTTTCTCAACGAAAACCGGCGGAACAGGCTTGGGATTACCAACTGTACGCAAAGTTATTGAAGGACATGGGGGTAGAATTGCCATTCAAAGCGAAGTTGGCCGCGGAACGCAATTTACTTTAACTTTTCCAGCAATACGCCGTATTCCTGCCGCTAGTTGACTTTGTACAGCCGTTCTTTTTGCTTTTATTAAAAATATAAAGGCGTGGAAGCAACTAAAATTTCAATCGTCTAAACACGACGCCCTTTTTCGAATATAGGTCGAAGAAATATACTATTCCGACGCCTGTTTATTCTAGTCGTTAAGATGTTTCGTTTCTACGGTTGCAGCCGTCGAACAACCACGATTTTTCAGCGGTTGCATATATCCTGACTATGTGTTCAACCTGACGACATAGAAACGATTGAAAGTTGGTCTAAACGCCCTTCTCCACTAGAAAACCGTTTCTCATGATGCCAACAAATCAGCGAAGAACGAATAAAGCGTTCTTCGCTGATGTAACTAGAAATACTAAAAACAACGCCTTGCGCACAACGGAGACAAGCTGCATCACTGTCGTTCCGACAGTGATGCAAAAGGACGTCGCATTTTTAGAGACCTCTAAGGTTCTCTGCCGAACTTTAGTGAAAAGGTCGAACTCTTCAAAATATCAAACACTAGCTTTCCAGCTTAATCTTTCCAAATTCCTCCAGAAGCAACACGCTGGTTTGAATACCGTCAAAGAACGAATCAAGATTAAATTTCTCATTCGGGGAATGGATTCCGTCATCCTCAAGTCCAAATCCGACCAAGACCGTTTCGGCGTCTAATTTTTTACGCAACTTTGCAACGATTGGAATTGAGCCGCCGTCACGAACAAACAACGGCTTGCGACCAAAAACGCGTTCAAGCACATTACTAGCAGCAACGATATACTTGCCCGTAAGCGGAGCTACCATTCCGCCAGATCCTTGTTGATACGTTAGGTCCATTGTAATACCAGGAGGAAGAATGGATTCGAGAAAACTTCGCAAATTTACGTGAATATTTTCAGGATCTTGATTAGGGACAGTTCTAAAAGTAAATTTAGCAGAAGCCCAACTGGGAATAATCGTCTTTCCCCCCTCGCCTTGATAACCGCTCGTTAACCCGTTGATATCAAAGGCAGGGCGCGCGCCACGACGCTCAAGCGTCGTGTACTCCGGCTCGCCAAATTCAGCGTCAATTCCAATTTGTCTCTTATTCTCTTCTGGATCAAACGGATTACCCGCCAAAGCTTCGCGTTCAAGATCGCTTAATTCCTCAACGTCGTCATAAAAATGAGGAACCTGAATCTTCCCATTCTCATCGATAATCGCGCCTAACATTTTTGATAAAGCGATTGCAGGATTATAAACAGAACCGCCGTAAATCCCCGAATGAAGATCACGATTGGGACCAGTCAATTTCAATTCAAAACTGACAACCCCTCGGAGTCCGTAGGTAATCGCCGGAATTTTAGGTCCAGCCGCAGAAGTGTCGCTAACAAGCAAAGCGTCGCAGGAAAGCAGTTCACGATTATCAGCCTCGTCTAAAAATTCGGACAACGCTTGACTCCCAATTTCTTCTTCTCCTTCAAGGATAAATTTAACTTGAACAGGAAATGAACCATGAAGAGCCAAATAGGATTGGAACCCGCAAAGATGCGCGCACAACTGTCCCTTATCGTCGTTAGCGCCACGACAGTATACTTTGCCATCCCGAATAGTAGGTTCAAAAGGATCGGAGAGCCATTCTTCAAATGGCTCGGCAGGTTGAACGTCATAGTGTCCGTAAACTAAAACCGTTGGCGCGTTAGCAATCTTTGGCGACTCTGCATAAACCAGAGGATTGGAACGTGTTTTAATCACCCTGGCGCTCAATCCAAGCTTTTCAGACAAAAAGTTGACAAGCCAATCAGCCGTTTTCTCTATATCAGCTTTATGCTCTTTTTTAGCGCTAATACTTGGAATTCGAAGAATCTCAAACCATTGTTCAAGAAACAATTCTTTGTTATCGTCAATATGTTTTAAAATACTTTCCATAGGACCCTTCTACAAAATTATAACCTAAGCAAGCTTTTTACATCACAAGATTAGATTTATTCGTTAACACACGGCTGTTTATCGCAACAAGTCTCAGGTCCGCAAAAGGTCGTTTCGTATCCACTAGCGCCTTAAACGTCCCTGTGTTTATATGCCTTTACAACAGATCAAGATCCATTAACCTGGAGGCCATGTAAAGCCTCGTCCGCCAATTAAGTGGAAATGCAGGTGCGGCACCGTTTGACAAGCGTTAGCGCCGCAATTCGACACGACACGATATCCGCTTTCGGCAATTCCAAGTTCCTCTGCAAGTCTGCGAATAACGCAGAAAATATGCCCTATCAATGCAGCGCTATTCTCATCAACGTCGTTTAACGAACGAAGCTCCGTTATTTTGGGAATAACCAAAATATGTACGGGAGCTTGCGGTGAAGCGTCATGAAACGCTAAACACAATTCATCTTCATGCACAATCTTCGCAGGAATTTCTTTGTCAATAATCTTTTTAAAAATCGTCTTTTCTGACATTAAATCCTATACCTTATTAACGAGTTATCAAAGATCAAAACTCTGAATCACACAGATTCCATCACTGTCCTCTGAATAATATACTCCATTTGTGTCTCAAAAACAACCTCGAAAGGATTGTTTTTGAAATTATTGAAAAATCAAAGATATGCCTACTTAACAAACTATCTTAATGAACTATCTAATTAGTTTTGTCAACAAGAAATCAGCAGATGTTTGTTGAAAAAGTCCATAGTTGCAACAGCAAATGAGACGCAAGCCCAAACTCGACCTTAAATGAAGTCTGCTGGTCGTCAGCATAGACGCTGCACTCAGTCTTGTCGTCTCGGGGCAAGCGTCATATCTTATCACGACGCCAAGAAATGCTGGTAAACATTCATCTCCATATGCCGCGCGTGAAACATATTATTAGTAAAAGTTATGCGTACATCGGCACAGGAGCTGCACAAAGGGTAAAATCTTTTCAAAACGCCTTTTCATTTGGAACAGTATCAAAGAAACGAAAGCCTTCAAAAGAAAACGCTCAGACGTGTTCAACGTTTGAGCGTTCAGAGAG
Organism: Thermoguttaceae bacterium; assembly: GCA_028695965.1. Classification (GTDB taxonomy): domain Bacteria; phylum Planctomycetota; class Planctomycetia; order Pirellulales; family Thermoguttaceae; genus RUG369. Next base: position 6,996 of record JAQVHZ010000125.1, read on the forward strand.
TTGGACGATTCGACAAGCTGGCTCTATATATTGGACGAATGTCTTAAGGTGGAAAGTAAACTACACTCTTGTTTATCGTATGCTCAATTATCGTGTTTCACTCTCATTCCATCATCTCACCATATGTAAGATCGTAAAACAAAGATCAAAAATGATCCTCGAAAAACAACTCAACAACTCTGCTAAACAGTGGAAGTAGTAACAAGCCCCAATCGACAAAGCGCTAGCTAAAACAACGTCTCTTATTGCCCCGTTTGGAATGCAGACATTCTATTTCTAGCAACCTCAGAACTAAAGACCAACCGTCCCTTCATTACTTTTTCTAAACGCCCTTCCTTATACAAAAGCGCCGGAACCCCAATTGTGAAAAGCAAGCCCAAAACGGCAAGAGCAACAGAATCAAAAGATTCTTCATCAAAACAACCGTACTCATTCAAAGTGTGAACGCCATGGGGAGCAATGGCAGACGACAATCTGCTAAACAATAAGCCGTTTTGTTTTGACGCGCCAGTCAAGACGACGTCATAGTTTTGATTAGTCAAAAAAGAATCTTTCTCACGGACACTTTCGATTATCTGGTCCGCTATCATATGCACAGCGCTGCAAAGCGCGTCAACAGACGACACTTTTTGTCTAGAATTAAAGCTTAACAATCGTTTAAGATAATATGTTTCGCTTATAATTTTTTGACTCAAACT
>JAQVHZ010000024.1 GCA_028695965.1 Thermoguttaceae bacterium
GACATTGCTACACAGTACGACTGAATACGGTTACGGCGCTTACGGCGTAATATGTTCCGGCGCTTCCATTACCATCGAGGACAACGACGACTGGATTGTTTCCGTCACGACAACCGACGGCGTTGCCGAAGAAAGTCCGTCGACCAGTCCTAATTACGGAACTTATACGATTACCCGAGCCAATGAGGCGGACACGACGCACCCGCTTTCCGTGCGTTTTCAGATGACCGGTACTGCTTCAAATTCCGATTACACGCTGTATACGTCGACTGGTTCAAGTATCTACCTTTCGTCTCAGTGGGATCAAACGACGCAGACTTATATTTACACGGGCAGCGTCTCTATTCCCAGCAGTTCGTTCAGTACGACGGTTGAACTTCGACCGAACAACGACGCGGAAAGAGAACAGTCCGAAACGGCAATAATGACATTGCTTCCCAGCACGACTGAATACGGTTACGGCGCTTACGGCGTAACAGGTTCCGGCGCTTCCATTACCATCGAGGACAACGACGACTGGATTGTTTCGCTTGGCGCTGCAGACAATACTGCGACAGAAGGGCTTCCCGCTGATTATGGAACCTACACCATTACTCGTTCTAACGAAACGGACACGACGCATTCGCTCTCTGTTCGTTTCCAGATGACGGGAACAGCGACGAATCAGGATTATACGCTTTACACGTCGACCGGTTCGAGTATTTATCTTTCGTCTCAATGGGATCAGGCGACGCAAACCTATATTTATATGGGGAACGTCGATATTCCGAGCGGATCGCTCAGTACGACGGTTGAACTGCGTCCGACCAACGACGTCTTGAGAGAAGAAACCGAAACGGCGATAATGACGGCGCTCCCTCGTATGCCCGAATATGGCTATGGCTCTTACACCGTGTCCAGTTCGTCGTCGAGCGCGACGGTATCCATCGAAGACAACGACAATTGGACCGTGTCGGTAACTTCCTCTGACAGCACAGTTGCGGAAGGAACTCCAAACAATTATGGAACCTACGCCATCACGCGTTCTGGCGAAACAGACGTTTCTACAGCGTTGGACGTCCAGTTCAAAATGACGGGAACCGCGACAAACTCGGATTATGCGCTTTATACGTCGTCCGGTTCAAGCATCTACCTTTCGTCGCAGTGGGATCCGACGTCGCAAAGTTATGTTTATTCGGGATCTATTTCCATCCCTGTAAATTCGTTTAGCGTTACCGTTGAATTACGTCCTTATGACGATAGTTGTGCCGAATCGGACGACGAGACAGCGTGTATGTCGATTCAGCCGAGCGACAGATATGCGGTTAGTTCGACGAACGGCAGCGCTGTCGTTACGATTGAAGATAACGATCTTTGGAAAATTAACGTTGATTCCACAGACAACGTTGCAAAAGAACGCCTTTTAGGAGTTGCACAAGATTATGGCGTTTATACGTTTACTAAGGAGTACAGCGAAGAAAATGTTATCGGCGACAATTCCTATTCAATCACGATTGAATTTGATTTGCTTGTTTACTCTTACAGCTGTCACTATTGTGCAACTCCGGGAACAGACTACACCCTAAGTACAACGCCGTTAAATGCTGACGACACAACAGTATATCTTCAGAATTTTTCGTCCCTTGGCATGACGACGACACAAACGAGTAACGGAAATGTCTATCGTTACCGTTACCAAGGTACCATTCCTTCCGGGAAAAGCTCCGCCTCATTACGTTTAGAAGCGCTTTTTGATTGGTTGGACGAAGGCGATTATTACGATTTAGACGGTAGTCCAGAAGCCCAGAGAGGCGAAAGCGCTCTTCTTACTATGACTGCCGTATCGTGGTCAAGTAAGGGAAGTTGGGACGCCCTAGGTTCAGCAATTGCGGATGAAATCGAAATCAAAGACGGCGCTATTCTTGAGTTATACCTCGATTACGACGGTGATAATTCATTCGATATAGACGAGTCGATCACCGATATGATTTGCTTCATCAATCACAACGATGACGATGACAACAATAACAATTTGGAGGACAAACTGGAAGGCGTCGGCAACAATGTGCCCCCAAATTATGCGGGAGTTGAGGGAGAAGACGATCTACGCAAGGGACGGCTTTATGCGTGGGTGGCTGACTTGGAAGGTACGAATAATCAGGATTATAAATTTGACGTCTTTCAGAATTTACCAACTGGCGCGCTCGAAGCAATCCGCTTGTGGAATGAAAGCGACAAGGCGACGCTTTTTGAGGCTACCAATCAAAATCCTGACCGTCGGTTAATTGGAACAATCAATTCCGCCTGCACGAGCGTTTCGCAAGAATTCTGGATGGAAGGAATTGCTGAAGACATAAACAATCTTTCTGCGAACGCCTATTGTTATCGTCAAGATGGCAGTGGAGTTTATGTAGCAAATACAAATTACGACGCTGCTGAGAATACAGATATTTACGATCCGTATCCGCACAGCCCAGTGGATATTGACGTGGATAGCGACAATAACGGGTACGTTAACTCCGTCAACAACGAGACGCGTATGCTAGCAGAAGACGCGATGGAAGGAAGGGTTGGTAAACCCATAACATATTATGGAAGTACCTTCGCTGACGTTCCTGCGAACTACGCTTACGTCAAAATAATCAATCGTTCGGAACAAATTACCGACCCAAACGTTTGGTATAGTTTTAATTACACTCCTAATCTAGAGGTGTACGAACTGACTAATGGCAATTATGCCAAGCTCAACTCAAATTATAAATTCAAATTGAGTACAAAACCTCTTTCGACGGAATATTATGTTAAAGCTGTAGGCAATAACTCGGGTACTGGTTTTCCAAGTGGCAATGACAAAGTACATTTGATCTTCTGGAAATATGATTCCTCGACGACGCCTCCATATACTGAGCTTGGACGAGACACTGTTTGTTTCAAGGTTCAAGATAATACGAAAGCGTCAGCTTGGATGATACCAAGCGGTTGGACGATAAATTCTAACAACACCTTCACAACGCCGACGCCGACCGCAGGAGCTGTTGGTCCAAAAACTGAAGATTCATATGAGGTTAACAGCGGAAGATATGCTAAGTCGTCTGTGGCGTATCCGAATGGTTTTGAACTTTCCTTCGATCTTTCGTTTGTAGGTAATGGCGAAAACGGGTATCTTCAGCCAGATACAAGCGGAAATGAGGTAATTGATGGCGGAGATTTGAAGAAGCTGAGTTTTGTTGGTAACAGCGGTGTTAAAATCGGAGGAACGTCAAATGTTCCAGAAGTTGCGATTCTAGATTTTTGCGCGCTTGTTAATCAGGTTGACGGAGTCGATCTCAATTCAAGAATTAGCACACTTGCACAATCACTCAAAGATAACCTCGGTTCGGTAAAAATTTCTGATTATACTAAAGAACCTTTGCTTAATTTGATGAATGGAGTGAGATATGGTGGAAGATCAGACAGTGTCTTGATTACCCCTGCTCTCTCATCTGCCAGGACAGCACAAGAATACAAAAATTTCTTGGAGGCCTACTATCCTAAAAGTCAGTCAGCAAAGGGAATGAAAATTACTCTTCAAAATGGTTTTTTGAATGTGTATTTTACATTCGAAAATTTGGATGATTATTTGGTGTATTCTGAAACTGGTATCGCCAACACCGACGGATATATTTATCTCCAACCCCATTGGGGAAGTGGTGTAAAGTTCGAAAACATTACCATCATGGGTTATCCAAGCCCATAACAAGTTTATTCTAGGGAGCTTCAGCGCAGAGTTTGTAGCGAAATATGGATGAAAGCAAGGATTAAACACGTCATAAAGACAAAGTTAATGTTTTCGTAACGAGCCGTAATTTTCGGAAGAAGTATTTAACTTTGTTGCGACGATTCCTTGCACTGCACCTACCGCTCTTTTCGTTAGGATTTTGGCGGAATAACTGTTAAGACATTCTCTGCACTTGCTCCCTTGAATAGCTTATAACGCTGGTTGTAAAATATGTTTTACGTCCAACAACGAAGGCGTTTGTGAATGGTCTAGCGCTTGCCGAAATGTTCGCGCGAAGCGCGCCGTTTACAAACGCTCGTCGTAACGTACAAGACATTGGTTAAAATCGTATCATTACCAGCTACAATAATACCTTCTTGAACGAGGAGCATTGCGAGCGATTTTTACGATTTGTTCGCACATAAGTTTAACGACGCGGTGAAGCGCTTTTTCTCCGTGTTATCCAGGAGAAAAGGAAGACGAGATAATTCGTGTCAACAAAACGTATAGTTTGGAGGCTTGAACAATGAATAGACGCCTAATATGCATTCTTCTTATGCTGTCGGGTTTTAGCGCGGCGTTTGGATTAGAATCAGGAGACGATCAAACCCGGAAGGCGGATCGAGAAGAGTATCCATTTGTGAACACAACCATTGTGCCGGGGTATGATTTACCGCCAACAGAGCACATAATGGTTGACGGTCAACCAGTCCGATTAGAACACGGGCTCAAGCTTGTCGGCAAGGATTTGTCGGGGATTCGGATTAACAATCGGACCCTTGTGGACGTCGATCTTTCCGGCTCTGATCTCCATAATGCCGATTTCGAACAAACCCGATTTCTGAACTGTTCGTTTCGAAACGTTAATTTTAAAGGGGTAAAGACGCTCGACGCAACTTTTGAAGGATGTGATTTTACCGACGTCTGGTTCGAGGATACCTCCCTGAATTTAACGCGCGAGCAATTTTTGTCGTCAAGGAACCTTAAAGAGGATAGGGCTCTTTCGTATTTTTGTGTTGATGACTATCCGGCAGGATATACGAACAACATTGATTACTCGGGCTTTTGTTTTAACAGGGTAACCGGTATTGACGCGAAAGGAGGAACTTTTACTGACGCTTGCTTCTTGCGTCATTGTTCGCTCTATAACGCAACAAAAGACCAGTTGATTTCAACTTGGAATTACAAAAATCGCAATTTGGACTCGATTAGTCTGCAGGGTCCCAAGGATAAAATGGCGTCTCTTTCGGGGCTTGACCTTTCGAACTTTCGCATTGAAGACCTTTCCTTCTGGGATTATGACGTTTCTGGGGTCAATTTTTGCGACGCCATAATATGGGAAATGCTCCAATTCTTTTGTTGCTCCGGCGCAACGAAAGAACAGCTTCAATCGACATGGAATTGGAAGAATCGACGTTTTGATTTCTCCTTTGTATCGACAGAAGTAGACTGGTCGAACACGGACTTTTCAGGGTTTACTTTCTGTCATGGGAGCAGTTTGTGTGGAAATGTAGCAGGCGCTGATTTTACTGACGCCAAATTTCTTGCCAATCATCGTCCAAACGAACCGTCGTCAATAATCAGGACGCTGGAACATTGTCAAGATCTAACCATCGAGCAAGTTAAATCGACTTGGAATTACAAAATGGGAAAAATGGAAGGCGTCGTTCTTCCTGAAGAGGTTCAGCGCCAACTTGACGCCGAAAAAACAACTGCGGCGCCAGAATAAAAGGACGGAAAAAGCCTCCGTTCATCAAATTGGCGAGTCTGCCTTTTCAGTTTGTTACCCGCTTAGGAGCCGCATTTCCAAGGGAGTGTTAAAGCGTTTTTCAAATTATTTGCATATGAGTTTGGCAATGCGGCGAAGCGCTTCTTTCTCTGTGTTATTCAAAAGGAAGAGGAGCCGAGACAATTAACCTCAATACGTGTAGCTTGGAGTTTTGAAAATGAATAAATATCTGACGTGCGTTCTTCTTATATTGTGGAGTTTTGGCGCGGCGTTTGGTCTGGAATCAGGAGATAATCAAGATCAGTCAGCAGATCGCGAATTGTGTTCCAGTGAACACGGATTGTCGTCAACGGAATATATCATAGTTCGCGGTCAACCCGTCCAATTAGAAGACGGACTTGTGCTTCGCGGCGAGAGTTTATTGGGAATTAAGATTAACAATCGAACCCTCGCGGACGTCGATTTTTTCGGAGCTAAGCTCGACAACGCAGATTTGTCACAAACCCGATTTCGAAACTGCTCGTTTCGAGGCGCCCATCTTACGGGCGTGAAAACGGAAGGCGCAACCTTTGACGGATGCGATTTTACAGACGCTTGGTTCGAGGATAATTCGATGTTAAAGATAACCCGTGAGCAATTTTTGTCGTCATGGAACTTTAAAATGAATCGAGTCCTTGTGTCCTTTTGCGCTCCTCCCTGTCCTATGCAAAATTATACGAACAACATTGATTACTCGGACTTTAGTTTTAGAGAGGTAGTCAATCTTGACGCAGAAGGAGGGACTTTTACCGACGTTAATTTTACTCAATGTTCGTTCTGTAATATGACAAAAGACCAGCTGGCTTCGACTTGGAATTACAAAAAACGCGATTTGGATTCGCTTAGCCTGAATAATACCAAGGACGAAAGAATCTCTCTGTCGGGTCTTGATCTTTCGAACTTCCGAATTCGCCGCCTTTCCTTAACTAATTACGACGTTACGGACGTTGATTTTACCGACGCGATGATTTGGGAAACGCTCGAATTTATTAGTTGTTCCGGCGTAACGAAAGAACAGCTTCAATCGACATGGAATTGGAAGACTCGGCGCTTTGATTTTTGCTTGTTATCAACAGAACTAGATTGGTCAAATACGGACTTTTCAGGTTTTACGTTCTGTTACGGAAGTCGATTGAGCGGAAATGTAACGGGCGCAGATTTTACCGACGCCAAGTTTCTTACCGTCCTTAGCCCGAAATTTACGACTAAGTCGTCGGCGCTGGAGCATTGTCAAGGTCTGACGCTTGAGCAAGTGAAATCGACTTGGAATTACAAAACGGGGAATATGGAAGGCGTCGTCCTTCCTGAAGAGGTTCAGCGCCAACTTGACGCCGAAAAAACGACTGCGGCGCCGGAGTAAAGGTTGGAAAAAGCCGCAGTTCAGCAAATTGGCGAGTTCGACAACAGCGCCGTTTTGTTACGATACTGCCGCCAACGCACCCTGCCGAATACGGCAAATGCATTCAGTTGCGATATGACTAGAAAGGAACGTTAAATGAGCAGTCGTTTCAAAAAACTATTTACCAAGAGAAACGTCTCTATCCCCGTAAATTCGTTTAGCGTTACCGTTGAATTACGTCCTTATGACGACAATTACGCTGAAAGGGACGAGACGGCGAGTTTGTCGATTCAGCCGAGCGATAGGTATGCGGTTAGTTCGACGAACGGAAGCTCAACCGTTACGATTGAAGAAACGACAGAAATTACGCTTACAACAACAGACGAAGAAGCATTGGAACCCTGCGTGTGGATTTCTGGAAACGACCGTAAGGGAGCGTTCCGGCTGACGGTAAATACAACGGAAACGAACTGGAGCGCGATTACCGTCCAGTTGAGTGTGTCAGGCTCGGCGACTGCTGGCAACAACGGTTCGTCGGGCGACTATCATCTAACGAAAAATCCCAACGGCGGCGTTTCATCGGATATTATCAGCGTCTACAATGGTGTTGCGACGGTTGTTATCCCGGCAGGTCAAAGTCAATTGGACTTTTATGCTATGCCAAACGGCGACACAATTTTCGAAGTGGACGAAAACGTCCTTCTTGCGCTGGCTCAAGCGTATAGCGGCGATACTAGCAATCAGGCTGATTGCTTTGACGACGACTTCAAGGCTGTCGAAATTCTTCAAGCTCCTGAATTTATTTCTGGAAATGAATCCAAGCCGACGACAAATGTTAATCCGGATAGCTATCTCAGATATATTGACCCCTATGCAATTAACACAGTTCCCTATGGAGAAAAGCCTGTTGATGCTGTAATTCCATCAGGACGCACCTGTCGTTATACTTTTTACGACGAGACGAACGGGGACTCTTTGACGGTTGCAAATTCGCTCTTGAGCATCAATGCAACAACAGGCGTTATAACGGTAGGTCGCCCCATGACTGCTTCTGAAATTGCGACTCCACCGAGCTTTAAAATTAAGGCGTACGATTCCGTTCATAATCAATTGTACGATTTGGCGACACTCACGATTGTTCCAATTGTTGCTGACTTGGACGCCGATACAGACCGCAACAACAGTATAAACGATTCAGATGACGCAGGCGAGGATAGCTGGACTACTGCTAGCGGAGCTATTGTTCTTTATAATGGCGACGACGATGACGTCAACGAAATCCAGGACAATATGGATAACTTGATTAATAGTGGTGATCTTAATGATATCGGTGAATTGTGGATAAATAAATTAGGCGTGCCGCTTTCCAGTATTCCTGGTAACTTTCGAATCGAATTAAAAATAGAGTGCGTGGCAAACGAGCACGCTTATTGGGGAAACATTGCTGTGGAAGATCGGGTGCGTGTGTTTTGGCCAACCCAAGTAAGTTCCAGCGATTATGAATGCAGAGTTGGAGACACGGAGATTTTAGGACCAAGCACGAAGAAGAATAGCGTTGTCTTCTCCAAAACACCAACCGATAATAACATTTCTGTGTTTGCTGGAACCGGTACTATAAAGATGGGCATTGAGGGCGTGATTCCCGGCGCTCCGGTAAAGGTGCGAGCCGAGTATTATTTAGGTTCTTATCTTTTTAGAGAAGATACCGTTGAACTCAAAGTTACTCCGTTTATTGCGTTCTCTCACGAGTCAAGCGTAGAAACGAACAGCGTTTATGGTCCTACGGTGTTTGTGTCTGATGTGAATTCTATTTACGGAAACAACGATGACCTTCGGACAGAGCTGTACGCGAAATATGACGCTTCACTCTCTAGTGTGTCCCTTAACACAACAGGGCATCCATGGTGGCAAGATCCGTTCGAGATAGGTTATGTTCAGGCTCCGTATGGTTCTCAGCATATAATTTTGGCACTGCCTCGGGCTAAATACCCTAACGAAAATTTCTTGAATTATGCTAAAAGTGATATGATCCGTAATGGTGTGGGACTTTGTGAGCATATTGTGGAAGGCGCATTTAATGACCTAAATGACGGAGGAAACTTTGAGGTTATGCCGGGAAACAATTCTAAAAACAATAATCTCGGGACAATTGTGATGGCAGAAGGTCCCAATGGTTCAGTTAATGACGATATTGTTAACTTTCTCGGGGCTCAAGGCATCCAAGATGTCATTAGCGATGTAGATTTGACATGGATGGGGCTCGGACACATTGATGAAGTAATCAGTTTTGCTACGACAGCCGACGGTCGTGCGAGAGTAGCATCTCCAGAGGCAGCATGGGCACTTCTTCTCATTGCAGAGAGAGAGAATGCTGGAGCTTCGGTTATCCTTCATGGTATGATTGACAGTTCGGGAAATATACCAAGAGATTCGTCAGGACAGATAACCGGCAGAACTCTCAATGCTGTTTTGGCGGATTCTACTTTATACGATAGAAATTTTAATGGGGATGAAGCATATTCTGACAAGTTGATTGATACTGTTTACAGCAAGTTAGATTTGGGATCGTCGGTTTCGGCAATAAGTGCGATTAGTGGTGCGCCGGATGCGCTTCGACGAGCAGGGTATTTAGAGTGCTACGATAATGTTGGAAATGGTCAAAACATTGAATGGAAGGTTGTCTTTAACAACAATGGTAACTTTGAAGTTTCTTATCGCATAGATGAAACACAAAACTGGGTAGTTGACGGTATAGGAAATCGAAACGAAGATTTTGTTTCCAATTCTAAAATGTGTTATATTCTAAGAGCATGGTGGGGGGCGGGCGTTCCGACTGCAGGACAAGGGTACACATTTACAACATCCCCCAGTCCAGATATGATTGAAATGCCGGTTCTCTTTCACAGTATACAAAGTGCAGATCCTTTAACGGGACAGACTACATATTCAGGAGCGGTAGCATATACCAATAATGTTATAAATTCCCTCGTGGATAATAACACATTATTTGTTGCTCACGTCAATGGTCCAATAATTAACGGCACTAACAGCACGATAGATCTGTTCAATGATTATGTGGACAATGCTGCAAAAAAGGTTGGTTTCACAACTGTTACGCCCTGTGAGGAAGTGTTTTACCATAATTTCAGAGGGTCCATACATTGTGGAACAAATGTATTGAGAAAAATTCCGTCTCAATCACAGTGGTGGAATTTGCTTGATTAGACTCAGGGCCATGCATACTTCTTTGATAAACGAGTGTCTTAGTTTTAAAAACGTATGCTGATAAATAAGAGCTTACCCCGTTGTTTGTTTTTAAGACGTTCGATTGTCACGATAAATTAGCGATACTTTTAGATGAATGTTGGAGGTGTCTTGTGAAGAACCACTCCTCAGTAGTATTTTACTTATTGTCGCTGGCGCTCGTCTCTTCCGCTCTTTTTGCTCAAGAGCCTTCGGCGGCGACGCAAGGCGTCGAGGGACAGAGCCTGACAGAAGACGACGTCTTGCTTGAAACATATCTCGAGGAGTCGCGCAGACTCTATGAGGAATTTGATCCCCTTCATAGGGAGCCGAGCGTTTATGAGCTAGCGGAAAGAGAAGACGCCCGTCTCCTTTTGGAACGTTCGAAAGAGGCGGCGCAAAGAATTTCCGGCGTCCTCGACTACCTTTCGATGTGGGAGCATAAGGTTCCGCTAAAAGTTATTGAGCTTCCGCTGGATTCTCATTGGGGACTTCTAGCGGCGGAATTTCCGTACGATCCTTACTGGGCGGACACGCGGCTATTAATTCTTTACACGCTTGATGTTATTTATGATCGGCACAACGAAATCTTGAAAGACACAATCTACGAGAATGCCGTTAGGGGCGCTGAAATCAGAGAATCGGAGCGAATTTCCGCAACGGCAAGAAATCCCCTGACGGAGAAGGAGAACGACGGAGCCGAAGTCCGTGAAACCTCTGGAAGAACAGGAGATCAGTTTGTTTTTCCTCCTCGAAATTTGGACGTCGTTTTCGATTGCTCGTGGTACGTTATGGCGATTTATTCCTTTAAGAACGAACGATCGCTAAATCTCTTGTATGAAATCGCGTGTGATCCAGGGGAGAATTATGCTATGCTCGCCTATTGGGCGTGCTACTACTTGGCGTTTTCTCCCGGTTCCAACGAGTTGCTTCCCGACGTCAAGAGGCGCCTGAAAGAAAGTATTGCCTCTTTTCAAAAAGAAGACCCTGAATTGAGCAGAACTCTTTTTAATGAAGACGGCGAACTGTCCGATAGTTCGATGGGCGCGCTGCGCGCTTTATTACGCAAATTGAAAGTAAGCTCCTTACCTCAGGAGATAACGGCGTATCGATCCCTTGATCAAATCCACAGGCTTCTCATCTTAGCAGGGTCGCTGGAATTTAACGAAAAGGTTCCGGAGAATGAGCGGGAGCGATTTGAAATTGTCCGGCGCGAATTGGCTATTTCTTGGGCGTTAGCCCCTAAGCTCAACTGCGGAACGCCTATTCCAACTATCGGTCTCAAGGAGGGAGAGGAACATTTTAGAATCTATCTGGCAGAGTACGAAGTACCCGTAGTTTGGAAAAAAGAATTTTATAGCAGAGATGAAAATGCCGCTCGCTCTTATACGCTGCGAGAAAAACGGCAGAAACTCAAGCTATTTTATGAGAACGAGCTCGCAAACTCGCGGTCGATTTACACGGATCTTCAAAAAAGATACGTTCAAGAAGAGCTTGATGATTTAAATCGAGCGCTGGAACGAGAACAAAAGCGCTGACGATCGCCTGCAAAACGACCTTGTAGGACGAAAGCCTTTGTTGGAAGAGCTATCTTCACAAGGTTTTTCGGAGAACGATTGAAGAACGAGTTTTGGAAAATCAACGGGTTGAAACAAAGCCAAAACCTAAAGTTATGGTGTTTTTGCCCAAAAGCGCTGTGATTTGGAAAAAATTTTTAGATTCAACAAAGGGCTTAAAGCCCGGTATTTTACGACTGTTTTTTTCTTTGTGGAAATTATTTTGAAAAATCGTCTAAAAGAATCTTGCATTTAGTTGAATTTCGAAAAGTTTTAGCATACATTAATGAACGGAGGGAGTTCGCTAAGGTCTTCTAAATTGAGAATCTGGCGATTTTCTATTTTCTAGGAGAGTGGAAACTCGCTCACAACAAATTGTTCGCACATAAGTTTAATGACGCGGCTAAGCGCTTCTTCTCCTGCATTATTCAGGAGAAAAGGAAGACGAGATAATTCGCGTCGACAAAACGCATAGTTTGGAGGTTTGAACAATGAATAGACGCCTAATATGCATTCTTCTTATGCTGTCGGGTTTTAGCGCGGCGTTTGGATTAGAATTTGGCGATAATCGAGTCCAGGGTGCGGATCGTGAAGATTATCCATTCAAGAACACGACGCTCGTGGCGGTACAAGAATTGAGGCCGACGGAATTTATCATAGTCGACGGTCAATCGGTCTGATTAGAACACGGACTCGATCTTCGCAATAAGGATTTGTCGGGGACTCAGATTATCAACCGAACCCTCGCCGACGTCGATTTTTCCGGCTCTAATCTCCTCAACGCCGATTTGTCGCAGACCCGATTTGTGAACTGTTCGTTCCGAAACGTGGATTTTGAAGGAGCGTGCGCTGAAGACGCATCCTTTGAAGGATGTGATTTTACCGACGCATGGTTTGAGAACAATACTTTATTCTGGTTAACTCGCGAACAATTTTTGTCGTCGAAGAATTTTAAAGAGGATAGGGTGCTTTCGTATTTTTACACCCATAACTATCCTTACAGTTATACGACTAACATTGATTACTCGGGCTTTCGCTTTGACAACGTATCTGGTCTTGACACAGAAGGCGGAACTTTTACCGACGCCAGGCTAATCCGTTGTGCGTTCAACAACATGACAAAAGAACAGTTGAGTTCGACTTGGAATTACAAAAATCGCGAGTTGGACCATCTTAGTCTGCGTAATACCAAGGAAGGGAAAACGTCTCTTTCGGGGCTTGACCTTTCGAACTTCCGAATTCGAGACCTTTCCCTAGAGAACTATGACGTTTCGGACGTCAATTTTGGCAATGCTGTCATTTCGGGAAAGCTTCGATTCGCTCGTTGTTCCGGCGTAACGAAAGAACAGCTTCAATCGACATGGAATTGGAAGACTCGGCGCTTTGATTTCTCCTTGATATCAACAGAATTAGATTGGTCAAATACGGACTTTTCAGGTTTTACTTTCTGCTATGGAAGTCGTTTGCGCGGAAATGTAGCAGGCGCTAATTTTACTGACGCCAAATTTCTTACACACGATGCTGTAGACTTCAAGGGGCAAACTCGGACGCTGGAATTATGCGAAGGTCTGACGCTCGAGCAAGTGAAATCGACTTGGAATTACAAAATGGGTTATGCAAAGAGCTTGGTTCTTCCGGAAGAGGTTCAGCGCCAACTTGACGCCGAAACGACTGCGGCGCCAGAATAAAGGTTGGAAAAAGCCTCAGTTCAGCAAATTGGCGAGTTTGACAACAGCGCGGTTTTGTTACGATACTACCGCCAACGCACCCTGGCGAATACGGCAAATGCGTTCAGTTGCGATATGACTAGAAAGGAACGTTAAATGAGCAGTCGTTCCAAAAAACTATTTACCAAGAGAAACGTCATTCTTGCAGTTCTGTTGGCGACGCTTTTTCTGGTAGGGTGCGGAACAAAAATACTTTGGGAGTATTATAAATACAATGTCGGCTCTTCTAGAGACCTCTGCGAAATGCCGAGCATTGTCAAGGAATTTTACCAATATTACAGGGAAAACGGGGAATGCCCGGATGATTATCTTGACATTGCCGGACTCTGCGTCGAGAATCGCAACCGGGAAAGAGGGGATTCGTCTCCTGCTTTGACGTTACGTTCTCAGTACCGTTTTACGGGAGACCGAAACGTTTATTGCGTTCACAATGGGACGCTTTATCGTCTCTACGTAACGCATAAGGATAAGTACAAGGACGCTTCGTCTTCTCGACCTGAGTGGATAGGTTGGTTGTTCGGCGAGGAGTTTTGTTATGCTATTGTCAGCGCCGCTCCATTATACTGTAGTTTTGGCGTTATACCGCTCCATGATTCAGACCCTATTATTGAGTTAAAGGAGCCCTTTGAGCAATATCTTAGAGACGAGCCGCAAGAGCGAAAAGCGATTAAAGGCGCCCGCGTCGATTTTGTAGATTGAAGCCGTTTACAGGATCTCCGCAGAACGAAGCGGGGAACTGGCGCTGAAATGTAAGGCGTCCCCGTTGACGCCGCAGACGAGATAATTAGCGTCGCCGCGCTTTCGTCAATCTCTCGATTCAACAAGCCCGTTTGCCAATAACAATTTTTCTTTGATTTTTCACTGATAAGGAGAAGCTCCGCTTGGAATAATCTCATCGACTCGGTCGTTCAATTTCCTTCAAAATATCGGTCGGGGACGAAAAAAGCTCAATGCGCGCGGTCGAAATTGCCGACAATAACGAAAGCGCGGGGAATCCTCGTATGGATATGCGGCAGTCCCCGCCGGATCGGCTCCGTCACGAAGCGGCATGGTTTCGTCCGCTTGGCGTCAAGGGAATGATGAGTGTTTCAATGCTGAGAAAAATAGCGTTTTACGGATTGAGCGCCGCGGCGATCGTCGCGTTTGCGTGCTTCGTCCAGATGGGCGAGAAGATATTTCCAAGCGCGTCTCTGAGCGCAAACGTCGCTTCCGAATCTGATTTTGGTCGTGAAAGCGTCGTTTTTTTAGACGATTTCGACGCTGCGAAAGACCAAGCGGCGAAAGAGAACAAGCCCGTCATGTTGTTCTTTATGTCCCAGCGCTGCAAGCACAGCGTCAATATGCTGAACGGGGCGTTCTCCAGTCCGAAAGTCGAGAATCTGACGAAGCAGTTCGTCTGCGTCCAAATTGAGGTGAACGACCCGAAGAACGAGGAATTGTGCGACCAGTTCGACGTCGTCTCGACCCCGACCGTCCAATTCATCGCCGTCAACGGCGACCCGCTCCAGCGCGTAACCAGCGAGCAGTCGGGCGCTGAACTGGCTGCCCAGATGCAGGCGGCGCTGACGTCGATCGCATGGCGCGCCGCGCGCGCGGAGTCGAAAGTGATGCTGCGATAAGAACTGCTGCAGAAGATAACGGCCAGGAAACGGCGCCGAGAGTCGGCGTCGTTTTTTTACGCCGTCGGCGGCTGGATTTCGACAAAAAAACCCTTAAGGCGTTCTCTGCGCCTTAAGGGTTTTTGGTTGTTTAACAGTTTGTCGGTCGGCTTGGCTTATTGGTCAGCCAGGACCCGATCGATCGTTTCGAGCAGTTCTTCCATTGGAAACGGCTTGCGGATATACGCGTCGACGCCGAGCGCTTCGGCGTATTCCTGGTGCCTGCTTCCTTCATTGGCGGTGATCATAATGATCCGGGTGGGGAAGTTGTCGATCTGCCGAAGGGTTTCCAGGACGAGAAATCCGCTTCGTTTCGGCGTCATCATATCGAGGATCATCAGGTCGGGCCGCCGCATTTCGGCGAGCGCGAGCCCTGTGGACCCGTCCGCCGCCGTCTCGACGTCGTAACCAAACGTTTCAAGCGCTAGCCGAATCGATTCGACGATTTCGGGATCGTCGTCAACGACCAGGATCTGTTTGCGTCTTTTATTATAATCTGATTGCATAGTCTATCATTCTTTCAGCCGACGTTCCCGCGGCGCTGACGCGGCGAGAACGCGGGTCTTAGCTCGGGCTCAACGGTTTCGTTCGGCAAGTTTTTCGAATTTTCCGGGCGCGCCGCGCAAGATTTTCGCTTCAATAATTTTGTCCGGCGCGACGTCCGATTCTTTCTCGGGGTCGATACGATTGATATCGGACAGGACGTCCATTCCTTCGACGACGCGACCGAAAACGGTGTGTCTGCCGTTCAGGAAGAAGGTCGGCACGAACGTGATGAAGAACTGCGAGCCGCCGGTGTTGCGTCCGGCGTGCGCCATACTGAGCGAGCCGCGGAAGTGCGCGCGCGCGTTAGGTTCGTAGCATTCGCACGGAATGGAGTAGCCGGGCCCGCCGGTTCCTGTTCCCGTCGGGTCGCCCCCTTGCGCCATGAAGAAGGGCAGGACGCGGTGGAACGGGACGTCGGTGTAGAAGCCTCGGTCGATAAGGGTCAGGAAGTTGTTGACGGCGTTGGGCGCTTCGTTCAAGAAAAGTTCGACGACGATATCGCCTTTAGTCGTTTTGAGGAGCGCTCTCGGCAGTTCTGCAGTCGCTTCTTCCGCGCGAACGCGCTGTTCTTTCGCCCAGACGTCTTTATACTCGGGCAAGACGCGTTCCAAATAGTTCTGGACCTGCATTTTATTTTGCGGGTCGATTTGCGTCAGGACTTTCTTTTCCTTCGCGATATCGCGCCAAGCCTCCGCGTCGTCGAGGTTCATCGTGCAGAACGCTGCGAACGCGGCGAACGCGTAGAGCGTGTCGGCGTCCGGGGGAAGGGGGTAGTCCAAGACGGCTTTTGCGACGTCGTAGCCAAGCTCATAATTTTCGCGCTGACCGACGGCCCACGGTATCATCGCGCACAGGAACGCGCGGAGCTCGTCGTTTTGCCCGTCGACGGAACGATAGGCGTCGATCGCCAGCGGGATGAGTTCCTTCTGCTGAACGGCGGTCTCCGCGACCAACGGATCGAATTCCGCAATGATCCTGTCGCGTTCTTCAGCGCTCGCCATTTGATAGTCGACTTTCAAGGCGCGTAGCTTTTTCAAGTTGTCCTTGTAGAGCGTCATTTTGCTGGCGAACGCGCCGTATTCAGGCGTGTCGGAGCGCGTCTGTGCGGCGGGCGCGCCGACGGCGGGAAGACCGGCGTCTTGTGCGGACGCATAACCGGTCGGCAGAAGGAGAGCCGCTGTGATTGCAGCGGCAAAGAGCAATTTGTTCATAGTCTTTTCCAAATATGTTTAAGAAATTTAGTTAAGGTTCAAATGAAACGCGAGCCGCCGACGCTCGCGTCGGGACGTCCGCCGCCCTCGGCAGGAACGCGGGCTAACGCGCCGAGGACCCGTAAACCGCCGTGTCGGCGCCCTCTTGCGCCGCGCCGAGCAAGCTGCGGAAATGGTTCCGCGCGTCTACTTGCGCGCCTGCCGTTTTCGGGTAAAATCAATTGTTCTAACGTCTCTCGAACGTCGAGAGCACGTTTGAATTATACGAAAAAACGCGCAAGATAACAAGCGCTTTTTTGTTGTTTTAAATAAAATTGAAAAAATAGGCAATTAGCGCGTGAAAAATAAACCGTCGAGAAAGAGCCGAAGAGAGAATTTTGACGACTTCGACAACAGCCCTGACGACTTGACAATTACTCCCTATATGTCGAGCGCCGAGTTCTGCAAGAAGTTTGCCGCGACCGGCAAGGACGGCAAGGGCTCGAAGGACGTCTTCGATTCTTCCGGCGACGCCGATTCCGACCTGTGGAACAAAGGATCCGACGGTTTCCGGCGCCGCAGGCAGGAATCGCTCGAGACGGTGAAGTCGCGGCGACGCAAGCAGGCGCGCGAAGAAGCCAAAGAACAGGCGAAACAAGAGGAGAAGCGCGAGCGCTCGAAACGCAACAAGAACGTCGGCAGCGAGCCGGGCCCGCGAGGCGGCGCGGTCGGGCTGCGCATTATCGGCGGGCTCTTTCGCGGCACGAAGCTCGAGTATGCCGGCGACCGTCGCGTGCGTCCGATGAAAGAGCGCGTGCGCGAGGCGATCTTCAACCTGTTAGGCGAAACCGTCAAGGGCAAGCACGCGATCGACCTCTTTGCCGGCACCGGCGCCTTGGCTTTCGAGGCGCTGAGCCGAGGCGCAGTTTCCGCGACCGCGATCGAGATCCATTTCCCGACCGCAAGAACGGCGCGAAACAATATCAAGATTCTCGACGAGAAGGCGCCCGGTACTGCCGAAAAGATCGAGCTTGTGACGACCGACGTCTACTTCTGGGGCCGCAAGCTCGCCGCGTTCGACCCCGAGGCGGAAGCGAACAAGTCGCCGCTCGAAAAGTCGTCCCAAGCGAATCTGCCGCGCGATATTCCGTGGCTCGTCTTCTGCTCCCCGCCCTACGACTTCTTCGTCGACCGGGAAGGGGAGACGCTCGAGCTGCTCCAGACGCTGCGCGATCGCGCCCCGAAAGGGTCCGTTTTCGTCGTCGAAGCGGACGACCGATTCGATTTCGACCTGCTCGAAGCCGATATTCCGCCTAAGAAACGCCGATCCTATCCGCCGGCGGAAGTCGGCGTATTTACCATTTGAACGTAGCGAAGCCGCCGACGTGAAAAAAAGAAAAATCAATGTTCACGCGCGGCGAAAAAATCGCTATATTGCGTGGGAGAGTAGCTTCGCGGCGTCGCGAAGCGGCGCGGACGTAGTCGCGCGGCCCCAACAGTCATTAAGGAACGAGCTCGTATAATGAAAAAAGTTTATCAAGCTTTAGCGATCGCATTAGCGCTCGCAGTCTTTGCGGCTTGCGACGCCGCGCAAGCGCAGCGCCTTATCAATAATCTTGGTTCTCGTCTCTCGGGCCGCGGAGCCGCCGCCGAGCTGGGCGAAGGCGAAATTATCTTCGACGACCCAACGATCGCGACCGGCGGTCAAGCGGTTTCCAGTATGCCGGGGACCACTGTTCCGGTCCAGCAGAGCGCGCCCGCCGTTCAACAAGGCGCGCCCGCCGCTAAGGCGCCGGTCAAGAAATCGGACGGCAGCGAATTTGTCATTTCGGAGACCGCGACGATCGAACAGCTGCTCGCCCAGGCGAACTCGCTCTTCGAGACGGAAATCGATTTTGAGACCGAAGAAGAGTACAGCGCTTGGGTTACGAATATGCTTGTTACCGTCGGCAAAATTGGCGACCGCATCTTGATGCTGAAGCCGAACGACGAACAGTTCATTCAGGCGATCACCCTGAAAGGTCAGGCGCTCTGCTATCAGTCGTCGATCGATTCCGCGGCGCTCCCGAAACTCGGCGCGTACGCCTCCGCCCTCGAAAAGAACGCGCGCGTGCAAAGCCTCGACGAAGGCAAGCAAGCGGCGATGGCGTTCCGAGGCGTCTACCTTCAAGCGAAAGTCGCGACGATCGCCGAACAGAACGGAACAGCCGCGCAACTGGCCGCCGCAATGAAAGAAGTGAACGCGTTCGTCAAGGCGCATCCGGAAACGTCCGATATGTACGTCGATTTGGTCTTCCCGGTCCAGCTCATCGCCGAGACCCAAAAGGATCCGAGCATCGTCGCCAAGACGTGGACCCCGATCCGCAAGGAACTTGCCGCGTCCGATTTCGAAGAAGCGAAAATCGCGCTCCAGCTCCTCGAAGGGACGATTCGGTACTCCGAACTTCAAGGCAAGCCGATCAAGTGGCACGGCGTCGACGCGTCCGGCAAGCCGCTCGACACGAAAAAGGTCGAAGGCAAGGTCGTCTTGATCTCCTTCTGGGCCTCGTGGCACGAACAATGCGCGGAAATCGACACGCACCTGAAAGCGCTCTATCAGAAGTATCACCCCCTCGGGTTCGAGATCGTCGGCTATAATCTCGACGCGGAACAAGCGAATATGGACGCCTACGTGAAGAAAAACGCGATTCCGTGGATACTCCTTTCCGACCGCGCCGCCGCCGACACGAAGAAGACGTCCCTTGCCACCTACTACGGCATTACGGAAATTCCCACGATGATCCTGGTCGGCGGAGACGGAAACGTCGCCGCGCTCGATATCGGCATGGAATCGCTCGTCGCCACGTTGGAAGCGGTCTTTGCGCAGCCCGCCGCCGCCGCGACGAAAACGACCGGAAAGACGGTCAACCCCGCGAGCAAGTCGAACGCTCAAACGACGATCAAGTCGTCCGGCGCGCGAACCTCGCGCGAACAGTAATTCGCATAGGCAAATCAAATTGGGTCCGTCAGCGAGCGTTGCGTCCAGCGGCACCGAGCTCGCGCCCGACTTGTCAATAATCGCCCTTGAAAGGCGCAACTTCATAAGCAACAAAAGGAGTCCAAGTGTCCTCTTATCGCTCGATCGTGTTGGTCAAACAAGTGCCCGACACCTCAAAAATCACTGGAAACGCCATGAAGGAAGACGGCACGATCAATCGCGCCGCGCTTCCGGCGATCTTCAATCCTGAAGATTTAAGCGCGCTCGAAGCGGCGCTCGAAGTCAAAGATCGTTTTGGCGGGACCGTTACCGTCATTACGATGGGCCTGCCGAAGGCCGCCGACGTCTTGCGCGAGTGCTTATACCGCGGCGCCGACCGCGTCATTCTCGTAACCGACCGCGGCGCCGGCGGAAGCGACACCCTTGCGACGAGCTACGTCCTGTCGCAAGCGGTTAAGAAGGTCGGCGAGTTCGACTTCATCTTTTGCGGTCGTCAAGCGATCGACGGCGACACGGCTCAAACCGGTCCTCAATGCGCGGAAAAGCTCGGTATTCCTCAAATCTGCTATTTGACGGAAATTATCGACGTGAAAGACGGAACGGCGACGCTGCGCCGCTCCCTTGGCGCAGGCTGGGAAGTCGTGAAGACGACGCTGCCGGCGCTGATTACGGTCGTCGAAGAAGCGAACGAACCGCGTCCGCAAGCGGCGATCAAAGTGATGCGCCACAAGCACAAGCGCGCCCCGCTCGAAGCGGCGGAAGGCGAAACGATCGCCCCGGAAGATCAAATTGAACAATGGTCGCTCGGCTGCATTGACGCGGATCCCGAACGCTGCGGCTTCCCCGGCTCCCCGACGAAAGTCCACAAGATTCTGTCGATCGTCCTGAAGAAAGAGGGGTCCGTTCAAGTGGCTCCGACCGAAGAAGGCGTTCGCGGAATGTTCTCCGAACTTGTCAAGGACCGCGTCTTAGGTTGAGCGCGCGGGTCTATTCTCACCGCATTGATAAATAATATCCCATTGAGGAACACGATAAATGAGTAATAAGAATCTTCAAGGCGAAGTTTGGGTTTTCGCCGAACAAGAAGGCGGTAAATTGCACGACGTCGCGCTCGAGCTTTGCGGCAAAGCGCGCGAATTAGCGGACACGCTCGGCGTTCAAGTCGGCGCGGTCCTGCCCGGTTACAACTGCGCCGAGCTTGCGAAGCCCCTCTTCGCGCACGGCGCCGACAAAGTCTATATCGTCGACGACCCCAATTTGGCGCGATTCACGAGCATGCCCTACGCGCGCGCCGTCGAAACGCTGATCTGCAAGCACAAGCCGCAAATCGTCCTGTACGGAGCCACCCCGTTGGGCCGCGACCTCGCGCCCCGCGTCGCCTCCGCCACGCGATCCGGCTTGACCGCCGACTGCACCGACTTGCAAATCGGCGACGTCTTCGAAGCCAGGAGCAAGCAGGAATACAAGAACCTGCTCCACCAGATTCGACCGGCGTTCGGCGGCAACATCATCGCCACGATCGTCAATCCCGAGCAATGGCCCCAGATGGCGACCGTTCGCGAAGGCGTCTTCCCGAAAAAAGAAGCCGACGAAGCGCGTACCGGCGAAGTAATCGAAGAAAAAGTCGAAATCCCCGCCGAACTGCTCGTCGTCGAAGCGCTCGAACGCTTTGTCGAAACGAAGAAAATCGACCTGAAAGGCTCGCGCGTTGTCGTCGCCGGAGGCGCGGGCGTCGGAAGCAAAGAGAATTTCCAGCTCGTCGTCGATCTGGCGAACGCTCTAGGCGGCGCCGTCGGCGCCAGCCGCGCGGCTGTCGACAGCGGGTTCATTGACCGCGACCACCAGGTCGGTCAGACCGGCACGACCGTCCGCCCGGCGCTTTATGTCGCGGTCGGGATCAGCGGCGCGGTCCAGCACCGCGTCGGCATGCAGGACGCCGCTAAGATCATCGCGATCAACAACGACCCTGACGCCCCGATCTTCTCGGTCGCGCACTACAGCATCGTCGGCGACCTGAACGAGATCGTCCCGATGATGATCAAGGCCGCGCAGGAACGCGTCGTAACCGAATAAACGCATACGTTCAGTAAGAACGCAAGCCAAGAGCCAATTTGCCGAGCGTAAGTTGGCTCTTTTTTTCTAGGAACTCATTCTGGAGCGCCGCGCCTCTTGGCGGCTGAAAAACGCGCTGAAAAATGGCGCTTTTCCCCCGTATGGATTTGCAGAAGGGAATAGTTGTTCATATTATAACGATAAAGAAGACTTTTTGCGTTAAAATAGGAAAGTAAATTGGGAAATTGCGATAAAATTCTATTTTGCTAGTTTGTTTTTTTATACAAAAGCGCTAAGATAGTGTAGATTATTTTACTGGGTAAACGGCGAAAATTTTGTCGAATACCTGGTTTTGCGCGATTACGCATATTTTGCAGGTCGGCGTCATGCGGCGGCGGCTTTGTAGCTTTCCCCAGCGGATACAAGCACATAACGATAAAGCGGACCGAATTACCGGCGTAAGCGGTTTGCGCCGCCCAAACGGTCGAGAGGAGGCGTCTCTTGGGTAAAACAAAAAAATTTAGCTGCTACGCGGCGGTTGTGATCGCCATGGTCGTAATATTACGGCTTGGCGTCGGCTGTCATTTTCTGTACGAAGGGCTTTGGAAAATGAACCCAGACAACGGGTTCTCGTCCAAAGGCTTCTTGGGTCAGGCGAAAGGCCCGACGAAGGAATTCTATTATATGTTCCTTCCTGACTTAGGAGGCCAAGGACGGCTCGCGATGGGAGAAGCCTACCATCTGAAATACGACGAGGCGGGCAATTATGTCCAAGGCACGAAGAAACGCCTCGGCTGGACGCTGCCCGTCTTCGAAAAAGAATGGTACAAGTATTTCAGCGACTACGTCAAGAAATACGGCGTGAACAATGAAGAAAACATCGTTCAGATGCGCGAAGCGTCGGCGATCTTCAATCAGTACGTCCGCTCGCTGCGCGAATACACCCTTGAAAACCGCGAGGACATTCGCGGATTCGTCGCGAGCAAGGAGCGGTTCGAGAAAAACCTCGCCAGCACGAAAAACGACGCCGAATACCAACGCATCCGCAACTGGGACGCCCAAATGAGCTACCGCAACGAAGGCGAAAGCTTTGCCGCCGAGCCTGAACTGATGGGAAAAAATCTGCAGTTGGCGCTCTGGAACATTCTGACCCCGGAACAAAAAAAGCTCGGAAGAATGACCGCGATGGCGTACGGCGCCAACCGCAACGCGCTCATGCGATGCGTCGCCAACTTGCCGATTATCAACAAATTCGCGCAGCCGACCACCATGGGGCTGCTCGACCTCTTCGTCACGCTCGGCCTTTCCGTGATCGGCTTGTGCCTTATCCTTGGGTTCTGCACGCGTCTTGCGGCGCTCGGCGGCGCGATCTTCATGTTCAACGTCGTCCTGTCCCAATTCCCATGGCCGACCGTTTATCCTTATCCGTCCGATATGATCGGGCATTCGATGATCTTCAATAAAGACTCTATCGAAATGCTGATCCTTATCCTGCTCGCGCTGTTGCCCTCCGGACGGTGGGCGGGGCTCGACTGGTTCCTGTGGAACTGCTGCGGAAAATATATTTATTGCTGGTACGGCGTCAAAGAGGACCCGTTAGTTCCGAGTTGGATGAACCCTGAACAGGCGTGCGAAGCGTGATTTTGAAACCGCCCTGTTCAGGAATAAACTGCTTTGGCCGATAACAAGTCGGAACGCAACAAAAATTAATACCTGCCCGGACCCCAAGCGGCGTCGAGACGGAGCGCGGTTTGAACGACCTCCTATCGCATACGCGCGAACAAGCTCAGATCGCCTCAGCGTCTTGTCCGGCGACGAAATATATAGGATACAAACGAATGACTTCAAATAAAGAGGGAAAAGCCCCGTCCTGCGGTTGCTCCCGACGTAATTTTCTTAAAGCGGGCGCGCTCGCCGCGGCCGTTCCTGCGGCTGGCTTAGGCGCGTTCTATGTCGGATACCGAAGCGCGCACGGTCGCCGTATGCGCATCGCCGTCTTGGGGTGCGGCGACGAAGGCAACGTCCTGATCGGAGCCTGCAATCCGGAATTCATCGAGATCGTCGCGATCGCCGATATTCGCCCCTACAACCAACACCGTACCTTCCACGGCGACAACTACGGCGAAGTCGCGCTCGCGGCTCGGCCGGGCCTCATGAACGTCTACGGCTGGGAGACCGAGGACGAAGCGCGCAAGCACGTCAAAGTCTACGGCGACTACCGCGACCTCCTGAAAGACGCCAAGAAGCTCGGCGTCGAGGGCGTCGTCATCGGGCTGCCCCTGCACCTGCACGCGGCCGCTTCGATCCAAGCGATGAGCCTCGGCCTGCACGTCCTGTGCGAAAAGCTCATGGCGCACACAATCATCGAATGCAAAGAGATGGCGCGCGCCGCCAAAGAGATGAAGAAGCATCTCGCGATCGGGCACCAGCGTCATTATAATATTCTCTACGAGGAAGCGACCGACCAAATCGAACGCGGCATTCTTGGCGACATTCACTACATTCGCGCCCAATGGCACCGCGGCAACTCGCCCGGCGCAGACTCCTGGCAGATGCCGATGCCCGAAGAGTTCAAAGAGTCCGACCCGTTAGCCTCGAAGTTGGCGGAAGAACTCGCCGAATGGCAAGAGGAGCTCAAGAACGCGCGAGGACTCGAGATCGAATCGTGGCGCAAGAAAGTCGAACAGAAAAAAGCCCAGCTTGCCGACGCGCTCATGCTCGAAGAAAACGCCGAATATAAGGGCGTCTCGCTCAAGAGCCCCGCCGAGCACGGGTACCTGGATATGGAATTCGGGGAGGGCGCGAACAAGTATTCTCGTCCGAGTACCGAAGAACTTATCCGATGGCGGCTCTGGAAACGCACCGGCGGCGGACTCATGGTCGAGCTCGGAAGCCACCAGCTCGACGCCGCGTCGATCTTCCTCGCCGCGTCCAATCGCCGCGCGACCGCGCTGCGCGGAGAAGACCCGACCAAGCTGCCCGACAACGGCAAAGTCCACCCGCTGCGCGTCCACGTCTCCGCGAACCGCAACTTGTTCGCGCTCGACCGCGAAGTCCAAGACCACATCACCACGCTCGTCGAATTCCCCTCGCCGGACTACGATCCGACCACGCCCGCAGGAAGACGCAAGACGATCACCGTCCAGTACTCGACCATCAACGGGAACGGGTTCGGCGGATACGGCGAAATCGTCTACGGCAACAAGGGCACGATCATTCTCGAACGCGAACAGGAATCGACGCTCCTGCGCGGCCCGTCAACGAGCAAAGTCGAGAAGAAGGCCGCCGGAGCCGCAGCGCTCGACACGCAGGCGTCCGCGCCCGCCCAGAAGTCCGTGGACGACGGAGGCGCCGGACCCGACGTCAGCCGAGGATACAAAGAAGAAATTGAACACTGGGCTTGGTGCGTCCAGAACAATCCGAACTGCGCCGACCCCGATATTCAGCCGCGCTGCAACCCGCGCATCGCGCTGGGCGACGCCGTCATCGCGCTCGTTACCAATATGGCTGCCGATAAGGGCGCAAGCGTGATCTTCAAAGAATCCTGGTTCGACCCCTTCGACGACGAAACACCCGAAAACGACCTCGGCGTCGTCTTGGGCACGCCGAATCTCGATCAGGAAAAATACAGAATTTGAGCGGCGGCGCCGGTTCTTTGGCATATAAAACAATCCCCGTTTCTCGGGCGCAAGCGTCTGGAAACGGTCAAAATAGACGGGTAAAAACAATGAATCTAACTACCGAACAGATAGAAATCGGTAAGGAAAACTTCCTCGCCGCGATCGGGAGTCCGTTGGTACGTCGCGAATTCCTGAAACAATCTTGTCGCGCCGACCTCGCCTCCGGCAGAGGTATCGGGTCCTACTACTTCAAATACGGCGTCGTCGATAAGCCGGTTCGCGTCGCGATCCTCGGCACGGGCGACGAAGGCAGCGTCTTGATCGGCGGGCTTAACCCGAGCTACGTTCAAGTCGTCGCGATCGCCGATATTCGCCCTTACAACCAGTACCGCGCGTTCCACGGCGACTGCTACAGCGCGTCCGCCGCCGCCGTCCGGCCCGGCCTCATGAAGAAATACGGCTGGAGATCGGAAGCGGAGGCGCGTCAGTACGTCCAAGTCTTCGAAGACTACCGCGACCTGCTCGCTAAAGTCGACGAGCTCGGGGTCGAAGGCGTCATCATCGGTCTGCCCCTGCACCTGCACGCGCCCGCGGCGATCCTCGCCATGAAAAAAGGCTGCCACGTCCTGACCGAAAAGCTCATGGGTCACTCGGTCGCCAAGTGCAAGGAGATGATCCGCGTCTCTCACGAAACGAAGAAACACCTTGCGATCGGGCACCAGCGCCACTACAACATCCTCTACGATCACGCCACGAACCTGATCAATTCGACCGTTATCGGCGACGTCCACTACATTCGCGCCCAGTGGCACCGAGGCAACTTGCCCGGCAACGACAGCTGGCAGATGCCGCTCCCCGAAGGCTCCAAAGCCGAGGACGTGAAAAAAGGCGAGCTCATGCGCGAGCTGACCGAATGGACCGCTGAGGTCAAGCGCCTCAAGGCCGAGATCGTCCGAGCCGAAGCGAGAGTCAAATACATCGCCGACCTGCCCGAAGCCGAACAGACCCAAGCGCTCATCGACGAAGCTAAACGGGTCCAGCGCGAGAAAGTACTCCTGCAAAGAGAGCTCGAAGCGCTCGAGCCGAAAGTCGCGCAGAAACGCGCCCAATGCGCCGACATGATCCTCATCGAAGGCGGAGAGTACAAAGGCGTTACCTATAAGAAAGCCGAAGATTACGGGTATGTCTCCACCGTCCGGAAAGAAGGCGACGAAGCCTACGACCGGCCCGCGATCGAAGAGCTCATTCGCTGGCGCCTCTGGGACCGCACCGGCGGAGGGCTCATGGCGGAGCTCGGAAGTCACCAGCTCGACGCCGCGAACATCTTCATCGCCGCGATGCACGGAGGAGTCAAGCAGCATCCTCTGTCCGTCTCCGCGTCCGGCGCCCGGTCGCTCTTCAGCGCGCTCGACCGCGACGTCGACGACCACGTCGCCGCGCTCTACGAGTACCCCGCCGCGGACTACGACCCGAACGACGAGCTCGGCAAGCAGCGCAAGATCACCGTCGCCTACGCCACCATCAACGGCAACGGGTTCGGCGGCTACGGCGAGACGGTCTTCGGCACGAAAGGAACGCTCCAAATCGATCGCGAAAACGAAGCGCTCCTCTACCGCACCGCCGCCGTCAACGACAAGGTCCGCGTCGCAGGGTCCAGGGGCAACCTGGACGTCCCGATCAGCGAAGAAGGCGACAAGCTCTCCTCCGCGATCGGATACCAAGGCGTCTACGCTACCGACGTCAGCCGAGGCTACTGCGAAGAAATCGAGCACTGGGCATACTGCATCCGCAAGAACCCCGACTGCGACCTGAACGCCGTCGATACCGAGATCATGCCGATCCTCTGCAACGCGTTCGGCGCAAAAGCGTTCGGCGATACAGCCGGAGCTACTCCGCCGCTCCTCACCCGATGCCGCGGCGAAGTCGCTATCTGGGACGCCATCATCGCGCTCGTTACCAATATCTCCGCAGCCCTCAATAAGACCGTCGAGTTCAAAGAGTCATGGTTCGACTACAATTCCGACGACACCCCGGAATTCGAATACGCCGAAGAGCTCGTAAGAAACGCCGCCCAGCCCGGGACCTCGGAACAAGAGATCCAAGACGCCGTCGCCGCCGCAAAAGCCGAAGCGCAAGTCAATCTCAACCGAGAAGAATACACGCTCTGACTCCATGGGCTAATCGCCCATAGCGCGGCGATACGGAATAAAAAACGCCAACGTCCGGCAAACGTGCCCGGCGCTGGCGTTTTTTTGTGGGGACGGTTGTCATTGTGGTTACGCCTACTTTTTCAAGGTACAAGAGACTTGATAACATAAATGTTTTTGATTATACTTATGATCATATAGATAGAAAATAAGTGAAACTGATATGGGATAGTGATATTAGTATTACAAAACAGTCAAAGCATATGGAGTGTTCTCCACTAGACCTTGTACTAAGTTCAAAGGATACGGCTTTTTGGAGGGATAAGATTTTTGTTCGCTGAAGCTGTCGACAGAAGGTTCGAACGAAAGTATATTATCACATGGTGAAATATGATGGGCAAAAATATAGTAACGGAGTTTAGGTTAGGAGAGCTCTTTTGTGGACCAGGTGGAATTGCACAAGGGGCAACTGATGCTTCTATTGAATATGAGAACTACAAGATTGTTCATCAATGGGCTACGGACTATGATAAAGACACATGCAACACATACAGAAGAAACTTTTGCAAAGACAATCCTCAAAAAGTAGTATGTGAAGACGTCAGGAAGTTGGATTTTGAGCGTTTAAAGAAGCTAGGAGATATAGATGCGTTAGCCTTTGGATTTCCCTGTAATGATTACAGTGTCATTGGAGAACAAAAAGGCATGGATGGCGTATACGGACCTCTTTATTCCTATGGAGTGAAAGGGCTTAAGCTGTTTAAACCAAAATGGTTTCTAGCTGAGAATGTAAATGGTTTAAGAAATGCTAATGACGGTAGAGATTTTGAAAAGATCCTTAGAGAACTAAGAGACGCTGGTTACAAGCTCTATCCCAATTTGTATAGGTTTGAAGAATATGGAATCCCGCAAGCGAGACATAGAATAATCATTATTGGTATAAGGAACGATATTGACCTCGAATTTAAGATTCCTTCTGCAGAACAATATAGAGACATTGACAACACTGCTAGAACGGCGCTGGAAGCGCCGCCTATCCCAAAAGACGCAGCCAACAACGAACTGACTAATCAATCCAAAAAAGTAGTAGAAAGACTTAAATATATCAAGCCGGGTGAAAATGCCTTCACTGCCGATATACCAAAGGAGTTGCGACTAAATATTAAAGGAGCAAGGATAAGCCAAATATACAAAAGGTTAGACCCAGATAAGCCGGCATATACAGTTACAGGAAGCGGCGGTGGCGGCACACATATTTACCATTGGAAAGAACCAAGGGCTTTGACTAATAGGGAGCGAGCAAGGCTACAAACATTTCCGGACGATTTTGTTTTTGTTGGCACAAAAGAAAGTGTACGAAAACAGATTGGCATGGCCGTTCCAGCTAAAGGGGCTCAAATTATTCTTGAAGCGGTTCTCAGAACCTTTGCAGGGATAGAATATCCTTACCAACCGGGGAATATTGAAGAATGATTTTGACAGAAGACCTGACGAACAGCATTCTTATACATCCGGCAAGTATCGGCGCTGATCATTTGCGTATTATTGCTCGGTATGCGACTCCGCAGACGGCAAGCTGGCACATACAAAGACTGAATGATTTGCATATCTCCCCAATTAAAATCGACTTAATCTTGGGGATGACTGCAAGTAAGGGTATCGAAAAGATGTTACATAATGGATTTGTGGATGTAACCAAAAGATACCAAAATATTAAAGGCTATTCTTCTTTTAAGTGCCAATATGTCTATAAGGGTCTTCCCGTAAACAGCAAATTATACTTATGGGAAAAATCTGGCGAGCTGGTAGACGTCTTTGTTGGATCGGCTGATTATACTCTATACTCATTTAATTCGCATCGCCAGAAAGAATGTATGGCGAAATTAAACGATCATCGAGACGTGCTCGAGTATTTTAACGCTATTGAAAAAAATTCTGTTTACTGTACGTATGGTAGTGTTGAAGACCATATAAAAGTTTATACGAAAAAAAAGAGTCTGGAATTGGCGGAAGAGTTTTCAAACACACAAGACACCTCAAATCGTCTTAGACTTTCGCTCCTTACAGCAAAAGGAGATAGAGTTGGAGAGCGTTCTGGCTTGAACTGGGGACAAAGAGATGGAAGAGAAAGGAACCAGGCATATATTCCTCTACCAAGAGACAAAGCCCTATGCGGTTTTTTTCCAACCAAAAAGCCAGGAGATGAAAAAGCTCCCCACTTTATTGCGATTACTGACGACGGCAAAAGCTTAGTTTTGAGAGTTGAACAGCAAGGAGATAAAGCCATTACAACGCCTGAGAACAACTCTAGAATAGGAGAGTATTTCAGGAACAGATTGTCCCTTCCAAATGGAGATCCGGTTACCAAGGACGACCTAATAAAATATGGAAGGACAGATGTGGAGTTCATAAAATTGGATGACGAACAGTACTATATGGATTTCAGTGTAGAGGAATAAAACATGATAAATTATTGGTGGGTAACACGACCGAAGCGAAGATTGAACACAATTCCAGACGTTTTATCAACGTTTTCCGAAATATCGCTGAATGAAGAGTGGGAAGGGCAACGAGAGTCTCACCTAACTCTAGAAGAGGAGCTGGAAAAAGCGGGCATAAAGCGCGTAGGAGAGAGACGCGATCAAAAAGGTGGGGGCGGACGGACATATAAAGCTTGGGTTGCGAGCCTGGGTTTAATTTTTACACAAGAATCTACTGGTCAAATTAAATTGACTCTTGCAGGGGAAGCTATTATGAACGGCGATTCTCCTGTTAAAGTATTAAAGAATCAAATAATCAAGTATCAATTTCCGTCTTCTTATTCACTAGGACGCGGGGTCGACGTCTCTCCTCGTTTTAAAATAAGACCTTTTCTTTTTCTGCTTAGATTGTTAATGGATGATAGGATTGAAGTTTTATCACAGGAAGAAATTGCGAAAATAATCATTACGGAAGCTGAAAATGAGTCTAATTCATGCTTCGAGTATATCGTTAAGAGAATATTGGACTATCGTAGCTTGGGCGACGCTATTTTAGCAAAAGATTTCGCCGAAAGATATAAATCTTCAAAAGGCGATGCTAATTATGACAATCCATATGGTCATTTACAAGATATAGCAAACACAATCATCAATTGGTTGGAATATACTCAACTTGTTAAAAGAGAGGAGGGAACTGTTGCAATACTAAAGGATAAAATAGATGAAGTGAAGCAGATTTTGCATAGCCCTATGCCCTTTATTGATCGACCCGAGGAGCAGGAATACTTTCAGCGAAAATATGGAGTAGACCCTAAGCATACGAAAGATACAAGAAATCTTTCTAAATCTCGCTCAATAACGCCGAGAATAATTGCTGAGAATAAAGTGAAGCAATTGTTTATCATAGAGTCTTTGAAACGCCCTATAACCAAGATTGACTCCGAACTAATTGCTACTCTCGCTGAAAAGTCTGGAATAGACGAAAGAACAGTTGAAGAAATATTATTGGAGTTCTATCCAAGAGGTTCTATCGGAGCGTTTATGACTGAATATTTTGAAATGGCGTTTCGAGGACGTGACGACGCCACTGATTTTGAAAAATCCACAGTGCAAATTTTTTCTGATTTGTTTAATTATGAAGCGTTCCACGTTGGTCCGATGGGTTTAACTCCAGACGTTCTGATATTGAGTGATGAAGACGGGTATCAAGCGATACTTGATACGAAAGCATACCATTCATACTCAATTTCAAACGACCATCATAATCGCATGGTGTACAATTATATTGGAGGCTTGTCTAAGTATTCAAACTCTAGGCTTCCACTGGCATTTTTCTCTTATATTTCTGGTGGATTTGGCGCTAATATCGATTCGCAAATTAATCGAATCTATAAAGAAACCGATATCAGGGGCAGCGCTATGACTGTAAGTAACATGATACACCTTATTGAAAATTACTCAGAAAAATCGGGAACGCACCGGTCTTTAAGGGAAATATTCAGCGTTAATAGGCAGATTCTAAAATCTGACGTCGACACGAAATTGTAAGTTCAGAATCGTTTTGTTTCTCTTTTTTCATATGCTGGTTGAGGTACTTTCATACTTTCATGCTTTGAATCAATCTAAGTTTATGGATAAATTTTTGGAGAGTAGGCTTCTAGAAAACGACGCCCAAGTAAGTTGACATTAACCAGTGTTGGGACGTCTGTTTATGTTTGAGTTTTAAAAGGCGAGGAGTTATAATTGCGTTGAGGCGGTTATTCAGAGCCAGTCAACAGCAATCAATAAACGTCAACGTCCGAAGAGACCTTTGATCCAGCCTCATCATTTGGAGAAACCCGAAGCCGGGCGCTTATTCCTAGCGCTTGCGCGCAACCTGTCGCCCCGTCCCTGCCGACGCCATTGCCGCGATACCTGACGCCGCATAATACGGTCGTCCCAATCAGACACGCAGTTCGGGACCTGTCGCTAAATCTCGCGCCAATCCAGCTCCTCGCCGCGCTTTACAATCGCCATTTGAGCGTGTTGCAATTCGCCGGGCTCCAACACGAAATCCGACTCCTTATATTTCCGCCTGGCAAGTTCCAACGCTTCTTCTTCACTTGCTGCAATAACTTCAAACTCCCCGATAAGAGTTTCTTCTATCGCTACGGTATATCGTTTCATTTCATTGTCCAACTCATTGTCCAAGCCGACTTTTTTGTATTTCCCAACGCCAGTAAATTCTAGAAAACCTTTATCCCTCAAGAATTGCAGCTGCTGCCTTATCTTAGCTTTGACGTTTTTGTTCTGAGGATGTTTGATTTGCAGTTCGGGCTCGAAGTTGTAAATATCCCGCAGCGTGAACTCCGAAGTTGGAACACGGTTGACGCAATTCAAGACGTCCATCAGCCACCCTCGGCTGTTCATATCCGCAATTTCAAGGCCGCCGCTCCGACTGACTTTTGAAAGCACGCTTTTTTATTCGACATTTCACCGCCCGATACAACCAGGATTCCCGTAACACCACACCATAAAAGTCTTTCTTAAATCCACTATAATTCTTTAAAAATAGCTATTTTATTCAAAAAACCTCTTGACAGCCTCCTCGTTATGTATTATAATACATAACGAGGAGGCAATGATATGTCGTTATACTTCACAATGCCAGTACGTTATCCTTTTCAAACGTTTGAAAATTTAATGTCATCATCGACATGACGTCGTTCTTATAGTCGGTTTCAAGCTTTGCCAAACAATCGTCGATTGCGGTCTTGA
>JAQVHZ010000025.1 GCA_028695965.1 Thermoguttaceae bacterium
GGATTATTGTATCATAGCGTGAATTCCCGACAAGCCATAGCAGTGTTGAAATGAAAAAATCGTGAAAATGGATTGTATCATAGCGTGAATTCCCGACAAGCCATAGCCGACTATGCCTATATTCTCCGCGAGTTAAAATTGTATCATAGCGTGAATTCCCGACAAGCCATAGCAAAGGTCGATCTTTTCTTTTGTAGCCATAGATTGTATCATAGCGTGAATTCCCGACAAGCCATAGCACTATTATCGGACGGATTCAAGGCCACTTTATTGTATCATAGCGTGAATTCCCGACAAGCCATAGCTTAAATTGTGAACTCTTCTTCACTTGTCTAATTGTATCATAGCGTGAATTCCCGACAAGCCATAGCCCCCAAGTTCAGCTTGTGTTATTTTAAAAATTGTATCATAGCGTGAATTCCCGACAAGCCATAGCATTGGCAATAAGGATTAAATTTTAAAACTAATTGTATCATAGCGTGAATTCCCGACAAGCCATAGCAAGAGGAACGCGCCGCCGACGAGTTACAAATTGTATCATAGCGTGAATTCCCGACAAGCCATAGCCTTTGTCAGGGTCGACGTGCTCGGACCCGTATTGTATCATAGCGTGAATTCCCGACAAGCCATAGCGTATTGAAGTACCGACTTTGGGAAGAATGCATTGTATCATAGCGTGAATTCCCGACAAGCCATAGCCCCTTTTGCGCGCTGATATGCGCCCGCAGCATTGTATCATAGCGTGAATTCCCGACAAGCCATAGCCGGTTGCCGACAGTTCACCGCCACCGCCGCATTGTATCATAGCGTGAATTCCCGACAAGCCATAGCCGGTTCTTTGGGGGCGCTCACCATCAGTGGATTGTATCATAGCGTGAATTCCCGACAAGCCATAGCTAGCGAAGGGGTCCGACGACGACCGACTTGATTGTATCATAGCGTGAATTCCCGACAAGCCATAGCGAGCTTTTGCTTTTAAAGATAATTCTTTTATTGTATCATAGCGTGAATTCCCGACAAGCCATAGCTCTCGCGAGCTCTAAGTTCGTCGTTATTCAATTGTATCATAGCGTGAATTCCCGACAAGCCATAGCTGTATCAAGAGCTTCTTCACGCTCCTGCTTATTGTATCATAGCGTGAATTCCCGACAAGCCATAGCCGAGCCGAAGTAGAACAGCATTCGTTCCGGATTGTATCATAGCGTGAATTCCCGACAAGCCATAGCCAACACTTTTTAAGGAGTTGTCTCCCAAAGATTGTATCATAGCGTGAATTCCCGACAAGCCATAGCCGTGGCGGTCGAATACAAGCCGCCGCCGTAATTGTATCATAGCGTGAATTCCCGACAAGCCATAGCAGCCACGAAGGGGTGTAAACCTCCGCGCGTATTGTATCATAGCGTGAATTCCCGACAAGCCATAGCCCGCAGCCGTCTGAAATTGACGAATTGGCAATTGTATCATAGCGTGAATTCCCGACAAGCCATAGCATTGAGTTCTTCCAACCGCGTCGAGAGTTCATTGTATCATAGCGTGAATTCCCGACAAGCCATAGCTTTGGTCAAGAAAGGGCAAACCCAGCAACCATTGTATCATAGCGTGAATTCCCGACAAGCCATAGCGCACACTTATAAACGGAACGGCGAATAACGATTGTATCATAGCGTGAATTCCCGACAAGCCATAGCCGGGACTGTTCCTCTTTCGAGCATTGCGAATTGTATCATAGCGTGAATTCCCGACAAGCCATAGCCCAGATGCTAACGCCATCAGTTCTTCTGGATTGTATCATAGCGTGAATTCCCGACAAGCCATAGCGGCTTGTGCCGCGGAACAGGTAGTTGTATTATTGTATCATAGCGTGAATTCCCGACAAGCCATAGCCCAATCCCCGCGGCACACAAGCCGCACCACATTGTATCATAGCGTGAATTCCCGACAAGCCATAGCATTCTTTCGTCGAGCATCCAATGGTCGAATATTGTATCATAGCGTGAATTCCCGACAAGCCATAGCTGAACCGTTAGCGTCGGCGAAAGGCGGAACATTGTATCATAGCGTGAATTCCCGACAAGCCATAGCTTGCATTATATTTAAAATAGGTTACAATAATTGTATCATAGCGTGAATTCCCGACAAGCCATAGCGGGAATCGAAAAACCATAAAAAGAAGCTCCATTGTATCATAGCGTGAATTCCCGACAAGCCATAGCGAGGGATAATCGGAACCGACGGGGGCGCAGATTGTATCATAGCGTGAATTCCCGACAAGCCATAGCCACCTATTAGTAGCAGGCATTATTATATTCATTGTATCATAGCGTGAATTCCCGACAAGCCATAGCAGTTAAATAATTGGGATTAGCCAGCGGAACATTGTATCATAGCGTGAATTCCCGACAAGCCATAGCCTTGGGATCTTGACGCTCTCGCAGAGGAGCATTGTATCATAGCGTGAATTCCCGACAAGCCATAGCCGTCGCGAAGGTAAGGCGCAACGTCCGTTGATTGTATCATAGCGTGAATTCCCGACAAGCCATAGCGAATTCTTTTCATTGCCGCAAATTACATAATTGTATCATAGCGTGAATTCCCGACAAGCCATAGCCCAACGCGCGTCGGGGGAAAACGTCGTCGCATTGTATCATAGCGTGAATTCCCGACAAGCCATAGCACGCGGGAATATATTTCGTCGATTTTCTTAATTGTATCATAGCGTGAATTCCCGACAAGCCATAGCGAAGATCGCTTTCATGTTCGAAAGCTCCAAATTGTATCATAGCGTGAATTCCCGACAAGCCATAGCTTGCGCGTCAAATAGAGGGCGCCAAGTCGAATTGTATCATAGCGTGAATTCCCGACAAGCCATAGCTCCGCAACCGACGTCGCGTCGGCGAAAATGATTGTATCATAGCGTGAATTCCCGACAAGCCATAGCAGAAACTTAGCAAAATTGACAAGGAAACCTATTGTATCATAGCGTGAATTCCCGACAAGCCATAGCCGTCGCATTGGTCCCGAAGTTTCCAACGCGATTGTATCATAGCGTGAATTCCCGACAAGCCATAGCACTGAAACAAGAGACGAAACAGAAATGATCATTGTATCATAGCGTGAATTCCCGACAAGCCATAGCTGGCGTTGTCATAGATGTAGCAAGTAACAATTGTATCATAGCGTGAATTCCCGACAAGCCATAGCGCCAAACCTTCGTTCAAGAACAAGTCGAAAATTGTATCATAGCGTGAATTCCCGACAAGCCATAGCGGGTGCAGCAGTACGAAACGAAATCACGCATTGTATCATAGCGTGAATTCCCGACAAGCCATAGCGCGCCGGTCGACGGCCGAGACGTCAGGTGCATTGTATCATAGCGTGAATTCCCGACAAGCCATAGCCCATTTTTTACCCAAAAAAATGACGCTGCATTGTATCATAGCGTGAATTCCCGACAAGCCATAGCACTGCATGGTCCGTTCGGCTGGCGTCGCGATTGTATCATAGCGTGAATTCCCGACAAGCCATAGCAGCTCGACAGAAACAAGCAGATACGTTTTAGGTGTAGTCTATCCCAAATTCCCGACAAGCTACAGACAAGCTATGCATAACGTCTTTGCTGGCAAGGAAGTATAATAGCGCAAAACTCAGTAAAACCATAGTCGGCGGCTTCCTAAGTCTGTTGGTATAAATTGTATCATAACGTATCTTCCTGTCAAGCTATAGTGTTGAATTGTCTTCGTTAGAACTGCGGTCGGACAATTGTATCGCAACGCAATTGTATCGCAACAGATTTTTTTGGAGAACAGAATCTAACTCAGAAACACACCCCCGTACTTGAATTCCAACCTCAATTGGAGTATAAAAGACGCAACACAGAGGCTACGCGTCAGCGCGCCAAGCCGCCTGCGCTTTCCAACGACGGAGCGCTCCTTGGAGAGGGCAGATTCCAGGCGCGACGCAACTTGTCGCGCCGTGATTTGGGCGTCGGCGCCGATACGGCTGACGGCGCCCCTAACACTACTGACGGCGCCAACACCAACAGCAATAAAGGACAACGACAAATGTGGCTTTTCACGAAACAGGGCTTTTTCAGCGCGGTTCAGAACTTCAACGACTCCAACTTGATCCACGTCCGGGCGCGATTCAAGGGCGACTTGGAGCGTCTTTGCGCGACGTACGGCGTGGAGCCGCAGGTCGTCAATCTGCCGAACACCGATTACCCGTTCCGCATGGATTTCGAGCGCGGGAAGTGGGCGGAGATTGTGAAGAGCGAGGCGGAGTCGATCGACTACTCGAATTTCAAAAGCGCGGTTCACGACGGGACGCGGCGGGACGAGGCGTATATGGACGTGTGGAGCGCGATGCAAGAGTATCAGGATTGAGTCGGCGGGGCGGGTCGACAGCGGCGCGTTACAGCGCAGGTCCTGAGCAGGCGCGGGCCAAGGAGTAAGGAACAGGGCGTTTCAGAACGTTAGGCGCCGCGGGCAGGAGCGCAGAAAGAAATCATGTCGCGACAGAAACCGTCGTTTTTTGTTTTTGCGAACCTCGCCTGCGGAGAAGACCATGTTCTCAAGCGGACGCCGTCGGCGTCCGAAGCGCTGTTGGTACTCTTTATTTTTTATGAACTTCAGTTTGCAGTCGACAAAGCGCTGTTCACTTTCCGTCCGTTTTAGCGCGTCATGAGCTGATACTTGTTCCACACTTTGGAACCCCCTTGCGGAGGCAAAAACACGTCCCGACGATCTCCATCGCGGTATGGTCAGTATACGGGCTTTTTTTTCGGGCGTCCATGCCAATTTGTCAATTTTTCAAAAACTTTCTAAAAACGCTGATCGGCGCGGCGAATCTGCGTTGCCGCCGCGTCTCTTTCTATCAGATTCTTTCGGGAAAGACCGACGCTCTGCGCGCGATCAGGACGGCGTCGATCCTCTGCCGGAGCCGCGGCGCTTGGGGCGGGAAAGCGCTCGGCGAGCCCTTAGGCGCTTGACTTGATTGTCAATCATTTTGCCGCAACATCTTCACTTTTTATAAGTTTGTTGTACAATTAGGGTAGGACGTCTTGTCCGCGCTTCGGGGCGAGGAGGACGGTTCCGGTTAATTTGAAATTAAAAATATGGCGAGGTTATCATGAAACTACGTAATTTACTTCTGACGTTGCTCGTCGCGCTCGTTGCGTTGACGGGCTGTAAAAAAGAGAGTCGTCCGGAGGGCTTGCCGGACCTGTATCCGTGTTCGGTCAAGGTGATTCAAGGGGGCGCGCCCTTGGAAGGCGCGAACGTTACGCTCATCACGAACGATTCGGCGCTGATGCGCTGGCCTTGCGGCGGCATGACGAACGCCGAGGGGATCGCGATCCTGAACACATACGGTTTCGACGGCGCGCCGGCGGGCCAGTTCCAAGTAACGATCGCGAAGACGATTTCGGAGGGCGGCGCGGCGACTCAGGAAGAAGCGGCGCAGAATATGCGCGACGGGGTCATTGTCAAGGAAACGACGATCGACCTGGTCGACCCGGTCTATAAGAACCAGCGAACGACGCCGCTCACGCTCGAAGTTCAAGCGTCGAAGACGAACCCGGTCGCCGAATTTGACGTCGGGGAAGAGGTTCGCGAAATCGTCATTATGTGAGAAACAGCTAGATTGTCGTCTCGTGAGGAACAGCTTCGGCTGTTAGACACACTTCATAAATCTTTTAATTATAGGGGTCATCTATGGAAAACACATCGAAGAAACGCCATGGCTTTACTCTCGTCGAGTTGCTCGTCGTCATCGCCATCATTGGTATTTTGATCGGCTTGTTGCTCCCTGCGGTCCAAGCGGCACGAGAAGCGGCGCGCCGTATGCAATGCACGAACAACTTGAAGCAGGTCATGTTGGCGGTCCAGAACTATCACGACGTCAACAAGGCGTGCCCGGCGATCACCACGCTCTTTAAGGGCTACAACGGCTCGTGGCCGGACCACAACTACACGGTCAGCGCGCGGATCATTCTGCTTCCGTTCATCGAACAAACGGCGGTCTATAACGCGTTTGTCGCGGAAGCGGAGCAGGTGAGCGGCAGAGCGGTCTGGAGCGGACTCCATTCCAGCGGCGGTCCGTCGTGGGGCCACAGCGTCTTGATCACGACGTACCAATGCCCGTCCGACGGCAATAACACGGTGATGACGAACAAATTTGGCGCCGCCGGCACGTCCGGCCGCGCAAACGTCATCTTCTGCGTCGGGGACGCCTTGTGGCCGAACTAGTATATCGAAGGGCTCTACGGCGGCGACCCGCGTATCGGGTCGCGCGGTATGTTCACGCCGCAAATGTTCCGCAATTTATCCTTCTGCATCGACGGCACGAGCAACACGATCGGGATCTCCGAAGGCTGCTCCGGCGACCAGGCGGAACCTCGCGTCAAGGGCGGGCTCTCGATCGTCGGCGCGCTTTACGACGGCGTAACCGCTAAGCCGGGCCCGTGCATCACGAACGGCTACCACGCGACCGACCGCACGATGATCAGCGCGCCGAGCGACACGTGGCGCGGCACCTTCTGGTACGACGGCCGCACGCAAAGCTCCGGCTTCTCCACGAACGTCCCGCCGAACTCCGTCGCCTGTATTTGGGCGAACTCTCACCCGTGGCTCGCGGGCGGCGTCCAGAGCTACCACTCCGGGGGCGCCAACGTCTCGATGATGGACGGCTCCGTTCGCTTCGTCTCCGACACGATCGACACGGGCAACTTGAACGATTATCAAGCGACGTCCGGCAAGAGCCCTTACGGCGTCTGGGG
This sequence comes from Thermoguttaceae bacterium, assembly GCA_028695965.1. GTDB lineage: Bacteria > Planctomycetota > Planctomycetia > Pirellulales > Thermoguttaceae > RUG369. The sequence continues at coordinate 6,776 of JAQVHZ010000025.1, forward strand.
CGCGATGGGCACGCCTCAAGGCGGCGAGACGATCGCTCCGTAATTCTGATTCGGGCATAGTTCGCGTCGACTAATCAAGCGGCGCCGATCGGGGGAAGTTTCTTCCCGCTCCGGTCGGCGCCGCTCCTTGCTATTTAGCTGGAATATCGTATGATATAATCGACCTTAAGCGCGTCGCTTATGGCGGTAGAGAACCTTGGGAGCGCTCCAATGGCAAAGAGTTCAGCGTCTAAGTCGTCGACGTCAAAGTCGTCGGCAGTTAAGTCGTCAACGGCTAAAAATTCTTCTTTTTCCTTTGCCTTTTTGACGGAAATACTTTCGTCTCCAAAGGTTAAGCCGTTAGCGCAGCGTCTGCACCCGTCCGCGGTCTTAGGGGTCATGAAGAACACCTTCGACGACGTCTCTCAGGAACTTTGGTCGGCGGCGAGCGCACAGCGGCGCCCGGACGTGAACGACCTGATCGAGCGGATCGTCGAGCGGTTGCGCGAACTGGTTGGAATCTCCGAGCCCCTAGTCGTCGACGCGCGAGGCAGGCTCTTCCCGAACGAGTACGCGCGCCTGGCGCCTGCCGCGCTCGAAGAGGGCGCGTGGGCGCTCTCGGAACCGCAGACGGAATATTCGCGCCAGCAAGACGCGCTGCGCGAAAAAGAGGCGCGGTTGAAATTGGCGCGGCTCGCGGGCGCGCAGGACGCGGCGGTCTTTGCGAACTGCGAGGCGGCGCGGATCGCGGTCCTGAACGCGCTGGTCAATTCCGGTCGGAACCTTGTCGTGGCGCGGCGCGATATGTACGAGCGCGAGAACGGGGACCGGCTCGAAGAAGCGTTTGACGCGTTTCCGACCCTTGTCCGGCGCGAAATCGGCGCGTGCAACGCCGTTACGCTCGACGACTACGACCGCGCTTGCGACGCGTCGACCGGGCTCGTCTGGCGCTCGTCCGGACGCTGGACCCTCGACGGCAGAAGCGTAACCGCCGGCGAGATCGCGAAGCTGAAAGAGACGAGGGACCTTAATTTCCTGATCCTAGGCGAGATAGAGTTCGCCCCGCTCGTCGACCTCGGCGAATTTTTCGATTCGCCCATTCCGACCGTCTCCGAACGCGTCCGGTCCGGGTTCGACCTCGTCCTGTGCGGCGGCGCCCAGCTTATCGGCGGGCCGGCTTGCGGGCTCGTCTTCGGACCTCGCGCGATGATCGACGCGATTTTGCGCACGCCGATGGGCAAGTACGCCAAAGCGAGCCGAGTCGGAATCGCGGCGCTCTCGAAGACGATCGCGCTTTACGACGATCGGGACGCGGCGCTCGAAGCGATCCCCGCGCTCAGAATGCTCTCGACCACCGAGGCGAATTTGGAGAGCCGCGCCAAACGGCTCGCGAAGATCCTCGAAACTTACGAGACGGTCCAGTACGCGCGCGTTGTTGAGGGACGCGCCGTCTTGTGCGCGAGCTCCGGGCTCGGCACGACCCCGTCGCGAGTCGTCGAGGTCAAGCCGCGCGGCTTTTCGTCCGCGGAACTTGCCGCTCGGCTCGAGAAATCGTCGCCGCGGCTCTTGACGCGCTGGACAAAGGACACGATCCTCATCGATATGAAGACGCTTTTGCCGGAACAGGACGTCGTCGTCGGGGAACTTTTCGAGCGGATCGGGCGCCGCGACGCGCTCGAGCTCCTGCCGGGCTAAGCTCTTTACACTAAACTGTTAATTGATATAATCCCAGAGAGACGCCGCAGCCGTCGCGGCGCTTGTGAACCAACGCGCCTGCTCGCCAATTTGGGAAATTTTGGATAAAGTCAAATGCGATCGTCGTATCTTTTGCTCCTGCTCGCCTTAGCCGTCGGCTTCACGGCGCTTGCTTTTTGGGACGCGCCCAAAACGCATGGGGACGGCGCCGCGTCCAGCGTGATGCGCGCGCAGCTCGGCGACGAGCTCGACGAGCGGCTTGACGCGTCGGAAACCGCCGAGCCGCCGGTCCTGATCCTTGCCGAACCGGCGCAAGAGGCGCGCGAGCTCGCTGCGGAACCCCTCGTCGACGACGCGTTCCCGCTCGCGACCGAGTCGAGCGACGCCGACGACGCGTCGGTTCTCTGCTCCTCGTGGGCGCGGTTCCCGGTCGGGTCGTGGGCGCGCCGCAGAACGACGAGCGTTACTTACGAAGAGGGCAAGCCGCTCCAGACGGTAACGGAGACGCGCATCCTCTTGAAGAGCGTCGACTGCGAGGCGAAACGCTACGAACTGCAGTACGATTCGACGCTCAAACTCGGCGCCGTCGACTACTCGCGCAAGTCGGAGACGGTCCTCTACGATTTTTGGGACGTCCCGGTCGACGACAATACGACGGTCGAGACGCTCGCGCCCGCCAATTTGATCATTGGGCTGAAAGCGATCCCGTGCAAGACGCGACGGGTCGCGCGGGAGACCGATAAAACGAAAGAAACGACGACCGTCTGGTATTCGAACGTCGTCGCGCCTTATGTCTTTCAGCGTCAGGCGATTAAGGAGCAGAAGAGCGACCCGCCGCATACCACGAGGGAGCTCTTCGTCGTCCAGAAGATACCCGCGTTCCCGAAATTGAGCGTCGCGCCGACAAAGTACATTGCGAAATCGTCGTCCGTGTCGAGCTCCCGGAAATTAGCCAAGACGATCGTCTATTCGACGGAGATTCCCGGCGGCGTCTTGCGTGAAAACGCGCAGGAGACGCGGTCCGCCGCCGACCCGACCGTCTACCAGACCGATTCCGTCCTGCTCGACTACTATATCGCGCGATAGCCGACAAGGTTACGATAAGGTTAGGATTCCCAATAAGAAACGCCGCGGCGGATGGAACGTCGCGGCGTTTCTTATTGGTCGATAACAGGTTGCGTTCAGCCGTTCCAGCGCTTGAAGAGCGCGGCGGACGCTTGACCGACGTTGTTCGCGCAAATCTTCACGAACGAATCGCCCGCGGGCGCGCCGTATTCTAACGTCGGCGTTACGGGGCAGTTCGGATCCGGCTCGCCGTAATGCAGGGTCGGGAAGAGCTTGCCGTCTTGCAGCGCGAGCAGGCTGGCGACCGTTTCGATCGCGCCGGCGCCGGCGCCGGGGTTCCCGATCGCGCCTTTCAGCGAGGTTATCGGAATCGAACCGAGCGCGTCCCCAAAGACGTCGCGCAACGCGAGCGCTTCGGACGCGTCGAGGGTAACGTCGCCGCGCGCGTTCGCGTTCACGTGCCCAATTGCGCGCGGCATGACGCCCGCGCGCCCCAAGAGCCGCGCAACCGCGTTGCGGATCGCTTCTCGAGCGCTCTCTTTCGTGAAGGTCAGGTCGTATTTCGCTTCGGTCGGCATAGCGGATTCGGAGGGATCGACGTCCCCCGCGTGCTTGAAGACGCCGCAGCACGCGCCGCCGCAGACTTCCGCATAGATCGTCGCGCCGCGCGCTCGCGCCGTCTCTTCCGCTTCGATGACGAGCGCTCCGGCGCCTTCGCCCGGCACGTATCCGGACCGTCGCGCGTCAAACGGGCGCGTCTCGGCGTCGGTCGCGGGCTCGAGCCCGTACTTCACAATTTCGGCGGCGACTTCGTTGTTCTTAATCGCTTCGAGGAGCCGGAACTGCTGGAGCCGAGACCCCGTCGACCCGACGAGCATCGCGTCGGCGCGGCCCGACTTGACGACTTCGAGCGCCTCGCCCAACGCGGCGGAAAAAGACGCGTCGCGCAGCGTCATATCGTAAGCCGGTCCGAAGAACTCGTTGTAGATCGTGATATGGCTCGTCGACATATTCGAGAGATATTTGAGCTGCCAGAGGGGCGTCATCTTCGGCATGCCTTTTTCGCGCCAGAGCGAGGGATCGAAGACCCGTTCGCCCGCTTCGTTTTCCGTGCAGCACGCCGCCATCGCGTCGGTCAGCTCTTGAGGGGTAGTAACGATATAGTCGGACGCAAAGGCGACTCCGACGCGCTTCGACGGATACGAGCCGTTAAATTTCGCGTGTTCGAGCGCGCGCTGAGCGGACGCGACCCCAAGTTGGATCTCGCGCGCCATCAGCTTGATTCCTTTACGGATCATCTTCTTTTTCGTGTCGTCAAGGTCGCCGAAATCTTGGAGCGCGCCGGTGAAACTGTCGACGGGCGCGACTCGCGTCGTTGGATAATATTCGTTTTCTGCAGTCGGTCGGGTTCCGGAGCGTCCTTCGCGGAGCCCTTGCGCCAAATCTTCCAAAGTTACGCCCAACGCGCTTATAGCGCTCATTCCGGTAACGACGACGCGTCGTTCTGAAGCTCGATTATTCATTGTGTTGACGTTGTCTTGCGCTCGTTAGTTCGCGACGTCGGCCGCGCGCTGGCGAGCGTTTCTGTTAATCTATCTACACGAGCGGCGCTCGCGCTCGGCGCCGCGCCGATTGTTCGTTTGCTGCAGTTCCGCGTCGGCGCCTATCTGGACCAGCGCGGTAAAAAAGCCCCTCCATTGTACCTAGTAATTGACGTTGCGTAAAGGGGAGAGGCTGAGAAAGAGCGCTCTTTAAAGATTTGGACTGACCGCAGGATTCGCGTTTGAGGTCGGCGGCTTGACGGCGGAATTCGTCTGGTTCGGATAGGACGGTCGCGCGTTGGTCGGCGTTTCGGTCGGCGCGGAGTTGCGCAGCTGGACCCGGAGCGGCACGTTCCCGTCGAACTCTTTCTTCAAGTAGAGGTCGACCGAATAGCTCGAATTCGGCATGATGTTCTCGACGGTCCAGGTCAGTCGTTTTTGCGGGTCCGCTTGCGTGGAGATCGGGGGCGTGATGTTGATTAGTTTCGTCCCTTGCGGAATCTCGATATCGATAGTCGTCCGATAGAAGAATTCGGAGTAGTTGTTGACGACGATCTCGTAACGCAGTTCGTCCCCGGCTTTTGCGCTCGACGGCGCGATGACCTGCACTGCCAGCGGCGCGGCGGTCGTCCAGGTGTAGTGGATCGTCCTGCTGTCGACGACCGCTTCCGGATACGCTTCCGTGCCGGGCCGGTAGATCGAGACTTTCACCTTGGTCGTGCCCGACTTGCTCGAGCCCTGACCGATCAGGACGCGCGACTTGCCTTGCCCGTCGGTCGGCATGAGCGCGGAACGGATCAGCTTGCCGTCTCCGACGTCGAACCCGCCTTCTCCGGAGATCACCTCATATTTGACGGGCCAATCGACTCTCGGCTCGGCGTTGGACCGACGAATGACGCTCGTTTCGAGCTGGCCCGCGCGGTCGACGGGTCCGACTGCCGATTCCGGATAGAGGAACGCCGCGTCGACCCAATGGATCTGAGCGCTTGCGCGGCGGTTGTTCCAGTTCTGGATATTCTCGCCGGTAACGGAGACGGAGCTCGTCCCTTCTTCGTAGGACGTTACCGCCATCCACGACTGACCGCGCAAGATCGTGATATCGTCGACGATCGAATCGGTTCCGCGCGTTATCTTATAGAGCTGTCCGGACGTCTCCGTCTCTTGCGAGCGGCCTTCCACTTTGCGCGACGTGTCGCTCCAAGGGCGTTGCAGGCACGCCGCCCCGTTGTTCGGGTTCGTCGACATGAATTGACCGACCCCGGACATATTCCAAGAGAGCCGTTCCCCGACGCGCAGGTACTGAGAATCTTCTCCGACGTAGCTCGCGACTAAGACGATATCGGACCCTACCGGCGCGGAAATGACGCTCGGCTCCATGACGACGATCGGACCGCGGCCCGGGAGACGGCGCGGAAAGAGCACGCCCCCGTTAGGACGCTGCGCCGCCCAGACGTATTTCTTTAAGTCGACGTCATGCTCTTTTGCGTAGCGCAGCTCCGATTCCGTCGGCTCCCAGACGCTCTTGCGCTCGGACGCGGACGTCGCGCGCATGATCGCTTCTTCCTCGTTGCGCGTGGAGAGCCGCTCGACTTCGTCGTCTTTGGAGGCGAAGATTCCGCCCGGCTTCGTGAGGCAGCATTCTTGGTTCTTCAGCGTGTCGCACCCGGCGTTCAGGGCGCAAAGCGCGCATAACATACACGCGGTCAAGGCGGCAAAAACGCAAGAGCGCTTGCGCGCGGCGGATTTCTGGTCGCGAACGTCCGCGCTTTGAAAATCGTAGTCGTGGGTCTGCATAGCGTCTATACTTTTCTGTCTGAGGGTTAAACACGTCCGATTAATCGGTCGACGCCGTTTATTATACCTGTTTCTTCTAAAGCACGTAACTTTTTGACGCTTTATTTGAAAAAAGTCTCAAGAATTTTATTGAAAAATATGGCACAACCGATACAGCGTATAAATAACGAGCGCGAACGAACGAGGTCGGCGCGGCTCGCGCTCGGAAATTTCGGAGGTTCGCGCCCCTTTTATTTTCTGCGTTTGAACTTATACTGAACTCTGCGCCGCGCAGGCGCGCTCGGAACGTCTGTCGAGAAGGGCGGTTCCGCTTCGAAAAAACCTAACCTAGTCCGCTTCGAAAGAGTGCCATGTCGAATTTATCCTCTGCGTCCTACGGGCCGGCGCCCCTTGCCGACGTCTTGTTTTCGGTCGCGTCCCTTGGTTGTCCGAAAAATCTGGTCGATTCGGAAACGCTGGTCGGGCGGCTCGTCGCGCTCGGCGCCGAGTTGGCGACAGACGCGGCTGAGGTCGACCTGTTCCTGCTGAATACGTGCGGGTTCCTCCGTTCGGCGCGCGCGGAAGCGGAAGAGTACGTCGCGCAGGCGCTCGAACAAAAAGCGGCGGGGATGATCGGACGCCTGATCGTCGCCGGATGCGCGGTCGTGTCGGACGGCAAAGAACTGGCGGAAAAATATCCGGGCGTCGACGCGTGGATCAGCCCGTACGACGAGCCGAAGATCGGCGAAATCGTCGTCGCGCTCTTCCAAGAAGACGACTACAAAATGGAGGAAACGGACGACGCGCTCGACGTCCCGTGCCCCGCCGAAGCCGCCGCCGCGACATTCTACCATACGCCCGCGCACAGCTTGACGCTCGACGACTCGCAGCGCCTGCTCCTGACCGAGCCGCACGTCGCCTACTTGAAGATCGCCGACGGGTGCGACCGGTTCTGCTCCTACTGCACGATCCCGAATATTCGCGGCAGGTTCGTCAGCAAGCCGTTTGAGACGGTCCTCGACGAAGCGGCGCGACTCGCCGATTCCGGCGTCCGCGAACTCGTCTTGATCGCGCAGGAAACGACCTTCTGGGGCTCCGACCTCTACGGCCAGCCGGACCTGAAACGCCTGCTCGCCGCCCTGAAAGAGAAGAACCAATTCGACTGGATCCGCGTCCTGTACTCCTACCCGCTCTTCTGGGATTCCGAGCTGACGGCGCTCTTCAAGATGGAAGCGCCGGGACAGACCTCGATCCTGCCCTATGTCGACCTGCCCCTGCAGCACTGCAACTCCGACCTGCTCAAGAAGATGAACCGGAAGGTCGACAAGGCGCAAATTGAGGACCTGATCGCGCAACTCCGCGCCGAGATCCCGGACCTCGTCTTGCGTACCTCCTTGATCGTCGGGTTCCCCGGCGAAACGGACGCCATGTACCAGGAACTGGCCGACTTTGTCGAAAAACACCGATTCGAACGCGCCGGCGTCTTCGAGTTCTCGCCCGAGCCCGGCGCGCCCGCCGCGACGATGGACGACCAAGTCCCCGACGAAATCAAGCGCCGCCGGTACGACCGGCTCTACGCCAAGCAGGAACGGATCTCGCGTCAGTACGCGCGCGGCTTCATCGGCAAGACGGTCGACGTCATGCTCGACACGCGCGCCGTGAGCGAAGGGGGCGCCGTCATGCGCAACGTGTGCATCGGCAGAACCGTCGCCGACGCCCCGGACGTCGACCCCGTCGTCTACGTTACCGGACGCGACCTCGACCTCGGCGTCCCGACCCCCTGCGAAATTGTCGACGCGCAAGGGCTCGACCTCATCGCCGTCCCCGTCGACCCGGACAAGCTCTTCGTCTCCAAAGAAGAACGCCGCAGCGCCGCTATGCGCGCCGAATCCGAAGCGCTTGGCGAACAAGAGGTTAAGCGACAGAAAAACGGCAAGAACAAAGGGCAAAAAGGCGGGAAGAACCGATAAGGTCCAGAACAAGAAACGCGGCGGAACTCAGCACGGTTCCGCCGCGCGTTTTTATCACGGGCTATTTGCGAAGGGCGTCGATTCCTGGCTCGGACCGTCTTAAGGCGCAATTTCTTTCTGCGGCGCTTTTCTGAAAAATTGACGTCCGCATAGGGCGTCTGACGCCATTTTCTAAACGATCTCTTGCGATACGACGAATAGATAACGCTTGAAATAGCTTAGGTTAGATTCGTCGTTGCGAGTCTGTTCGTTATCGCAGACGCCGCGGCGTTATTCCGGGAACTGAACAAACGCAGAGCTGTTTCCTGCGAAATTTTAAGAAGTTTGTCAAAAAAATGTTGAAACTGCGATCGGTTCTGATTAGAATAGAAGTTGATTTGAGCGTTTCTGGGAAGTTGTTTTTGCTGAGCAAAACGTTTCGAATACGAACGGGGAATAGCGTTGACGTCGGGAAATTTCAAGGGAATTTTGGCGGCGCTGCTGGAAAGAACCGCTGCAAAATATCTCGCATAGCTGAAAGCGAGGGAACGTTGCAGACGTCGGGGCGTCGAAAGACGACGGAGCGGGCTTTTTCTGGCTGGCATAGGCGACTGCGCGCTCGCTGGCGGCGGATTGGTCAGTCTGCTTGGCGTCGACGCCGAGATTGGTTCGTACGCTTCAAGGCATGGCGTCAGGATTCATGCGGAGAATCAGCCGCCGCGCGCCGCGTTGTTTTCCGGGGATTATTTTTGCCGAGAAAGGGAGTCGGCTCTTGAGAGGGACCATTCAAGAGCCCAGGCGTAGAAGTCGACAGACGGGGTTTCAACGGCGCTTACGCAGATAGGGGACAGAGAATGAGCCGATATGTTGAATCAGAAACAGTTGAGCTAAAAGCCGAGTATACGGACGACTTTATTCGCGACGTCGTTTCTTTTTTAAACGCCGAAGGGGGCGTCGTATATTTCGGCGTCCGAGAGGACGGAACAGTCGTCGGAGTTGAGAATGCAGACGATCTCGCAGAAAGCGTTTCCGTTTCCATTGCCAAGCAAATTAGACCGAATCCTCGAAAAGAAACGGCGATTGATATCCTTCACGAAGAGAACCTTTCGATTATCGCCGTTACGGTAAAGAAGGGAAGTCGGCCTCGTTACTGCGTCAAAATAGACGGTTTTTCTTCCAAAGGCAGCCTTGTTCGCGCTGGAACGTCGCATAAGGAACTGTCGCCGGAGGAGATACTAGCCCGATATCGAGCTTATTTCTTCGACGACGACTATGAAGACGCGATGCTGCAAGCGCCGTCAAAGTCGGCGGACCTATCCTTTGAGACGCTGAAGAGTATGCTGACAGATCGCGGTTTTGAAATCGACGAAAAGACGTTTGAGACGTCCTTTCATCTCAGGAGCGCCGACGGCGCGTACAATCAGCTCGCAGAGCTTTTGGCGGATCGGCAAGAGCTGTCGTTGACCTTCGACAAAATTCGTTATAGCAATCGTAAAACAAGCGATTATGGCGGCGAAGGGTTGGCGCGCGGTACCAAAAGACGAAAGAAAGACTGGACTCCGAAAAAGTCTATTTTCCCAGCAACGCTGACGATTCGAGCGCCGACGGGCTTCTGTTGTACGATATGCGCTGCGTCAACGAGGCGCTTGCCAATATGTTAATTCATAACGATTGGACGGTTGCAGAACCAAAGGTCGACCTTTATATGCCTCGCCTTGTTCTCACGTCGTATGGCGGGCTGCCGCGAGGAATGACGAAACGGGAATTTTACTGCGGAGTCAGCAGACCCCGAAATCCCGGATTGGCGATGGTCTTTTCGTGCCTTGGATTAACCGGGCAAAGGGGGCGCGGCGTGCCGACGATCGTCAGGAAATACGGGAAAAAGGCTTTTAAGATCCACGAGGACCATATTGACGTTATAATCCCTGTGAATCCTGAATTTTGGAATCGACCGACACTGCGGGAGATATTTATTGGGGAATTAGAGACGGAGATAATGGTATGGATATTTATGCTAGCGCCGATGGCTCTGATAGTGTTGGTAGGGGCAGTGTTGTTGTTGCTGCTTGAGATACTCCTTAAGACGCTCTTCTGAAAATGTTCCGACGAGGCTTCGAGACGCGAGAGCGTGAAAGGAAAGAACAATTGTGATCAATTCCGACGTCTAACGGTCGGTCGGACAGCGTAAGATCGCGCTCTGGTTCAGCGCCGGACGCCATTGACTCCGCTCAGGAGAGAGACGATTTTGAGAATTACAGCGCAGGATTGAGAGAATGAACAGAAGACAAACTCGTTGGACGTCAGCGTTGACAATATGCGCCGCGCTGGCGCTGGTTTTAACGGCGCGCGCCGAGAACTGGACGGCTCGAGCCGCAAAAGGATTGGGCTCTGAAAACGGCTGTCGCATTCAAGCCAACGGACAAGCTGTCGCCCTGAGCGCCGACAAGCAGTCCCTACTTTTCGGACTCGCGTCCGAAAAAGACGCGCCGAAAGAAAAAGACGCGCTGAGCTGGGAGACGAAGCTCTTCATTGTGGGAACGATTTACCTTCTCGTCTCTTCTCCTCTTAAAAGAGTTCTCCTTACGATTAACGAGCGAAAATATAGTATGGTTGGTCGAAAGGAGTCGGACTGTTTGTTTTTTATAGCTGTGTTTGGTCGTTTGCTTGCGCCGCTATTTTGGTTTGTCTCTGCGATTATTTTTTTCTTGCGATGCTCTTGGAGCTTCCGAACCAATAATCGTCGGGGACGCCCTGCGCGACGCCGAGGCGGGTTCGTTTGCTTCAGTGAACGCAAGAACGCAAACGACGCTCTCCTTTGAAAGACAAAACGACAAGCGGAACCAGTTTAAACTCGTCTATGGAAACGACCCTGAAGAAGCGGTTCGGAAAGTCGGAGAAAGCGGGCGTTACGGCGCCGCGTCCGGACGGACGATTTCGTCCAGTCCGAACAACATGATCTTTTCTTCCTCCGCAAAGCGCCGCAGTTCGTCGCAGAAGCCGCTTTTCGAAAAGAGGCAGTAGTGGATCGCCGCGTCTTGTACGGGCGGCGCGTACTTCGAGCGCATATGATGAAACTCCGCTAAATCGAAAGGCGCGTTTCTGTATTTGCATTCGCCGAGCAAGATCTGTCTCTTGGTCGAATCGAGCGCCATGACGTCGAGCTCCTCGTTTTTATCCCACCAACGTCCGATTTGCGTGAAATGAAAGGGGAGCTGATCGGCAACGGCGGCAGTAAGACTATACCCGCTGATTTTGAAAAGGTCCAAGTATCTAATCACGATTATACTAATCGTGATTAGATGTTTTGGGGCGCTGAATCGGTTGTGGTTGTTGGCGCTTGCTAAACGGCAAACACCTCGACGGGCAAGAGATTCAATTCGGATAGACTTGACTTTTACATCAGTCTTGTGGATAATCAACGAAGTCGGGAAGAAACGCTGGGCGCCAAAAAGAAGTTCGGAGAGACTCGGCGATATTACGCCGAGTTTCTGTCGACCCCGGGCGTGAGGATTTCGAACGACCAGGTTTCCTAAGGTCCGCAAATGGCCGAGCTCAGCTCGAACAACTTATAAATAGAGGTTTATTCACTATGGAAAAAGGCGCTGCCGCTATTCACCGACACTTGATAAGCGAACTTCAACGCTACGTTCAAACGCAGTATTTCGGCAGAACGCCCATTTTGTTCGACGCGCTTGCGGAGACGCTGGAACAAGAAGGCGTCTTGTATTCCAAGCCCTATGTTGAAGCGTCGCCGGTCTACAAAAAAGTGAACGACGGGTTCCAAGGGCTGAACGTTTCCCCATGGCTCAAAGAGTTTTTCAAGCGCCTTGCCGACAACAGACTTGGCGTCTATCCCGACCCGTACCTTCATCAGCTGAGTTCCCTAGCGGCGATCGAAGAAGGAAAGGACCTCTTCGTGTCGACCGGAACTGGTTCTGGTAAAACAGAATGCTTCATTTGGCCGCTCTTGGCAAAGCTCACGACCGAGGCAAGAGAACGCCCGGAAAGTTGGAGTCAACGCGGTATCCGCGCAGTCGCTATGTACCCGATGAACGCGCTCGTTGCGGACCAAATCAGCCGTCTGCGCCGCCTGATTGGGGATAGAGGCGACCGATTTGTCTCAATCTTTCGCGAATATGCCGGAGACGACGCGCGTCGACCGCAATTCGGGTCCTATACGGGCAGGACGCCTTATCCCGGCGGCAGGCCGATCAAGTCGCGCGATAAAAACTTGGCAAAAGAATTTACTGAATTATTAAATACAAAGGAAACGAGTCCTGATTATTATGAGCAGCTCGTTCACGAGGGACGTTTCCCCGCGAAAAAGGATCTGGAAGCTTTTGTTGAGAACCTGAATAACAGCGTCCATCAAGGCGATCCAGAAGACGCCGAATTAATCACGCGGTTCGAGATGCAGGAGAGTTGTCCGGATATCTTCATTACCAACTATTCTATGCTCGAACTGACATTACTGCGTCCCTTAGAGCAAAAGCTCTGGGACGCGACGAGAAATTGGTTGAATAGCGATCCTGCGAACAAGTTGCTCTTTATCATCGACGAAGCTCATATGTATCGCGGGTCCTCCGGCGGGGAAATTGCGCTCCTGCTGAGGCGGTTCTTCTACAAATTACGAATCGATCGCTCCCGCGTCCAGTTCATCTTGACAACGGCAAGTATGCCGAACTCAACTGAACAGGATCTTGAAGCGCGACGAAATTTTGCCCACGCCTTGACCGCGTTGGACGACGATACCGAAACATTTTGCTACCTGACGGGCGAACGCGAAGAGATTTCAGCCGAGGGCGCGTTGGATATGCCCTTGGAAATCCTCGAGGACGTCGACATAGAGAAGCTGGAGTGGTCAAAGGAGGATCGTTTCGAAGAACTCAACAAGTTCTGTAAAAGCCTCAGCGGAAAATCGTTTAGTTCTTTTAAAGAGGCGTCGGCGTGGGCGTTCGAGCGCCTGAGCGATTATCGAGTTTTTCAGCGTCTCTTTAAGGCTTGCCGAGGTTCTACCGCGTCCCTAGACGAACTGGCGTCGACAATATTTCCCGGCGTCGACGAGGTCCGCGCCGCGCGATGCGTCGACGCGCTACTCGCTATCGCTCCGCTTGCAAAAAACAGCGCCGACGAAGCGCTCTTTCCCGCGCGTATGCATATGCTATTTCGCGGTTTAAGGGGCGTTTACGCCTGCCTCAACGAGAACTGCCCTAAGAGCCGTTCGGACGGAAAAATAACCTTGGGCGAAATCTTCATCGACAAGGATAAAAATCCAACCTGTCCGCATTGCCATTGTCAGGTTTATGAACTTATCAACGATAGGCGCTGCGGAGCGCTCTACGTTCGAGGTTTCATGACAGATAACGACTACAACAATGGAAGCGGGGTGTTGTGGCAAGAATCAGGTCGTTTGTTCGACAACGAAGCAATCACAGAACTTCAACTTTACATCCCCAGCCCTGAATACAAGCCTCTCGGAAAGGGCGAAACGAGACCCATGCCATGTTATCTGGACTTAAGGCTAGGCAAACTCTATTTGAACTGCGACGACTCGTATGACGGCTTGCCCGGCTTTAGGAAACTTTATTATACCAGCTATACGAAAAAAGGACGACCAGACGTCCGCTCCTTTTCAACGTGTCCGCATTGTCAAATGCAACTGAGCCGGATGGATTTAACAGACTTTGCGGTCAGAGGAAACCAGGCGTTCTACAATCTTGTCTTGACCCAATTTAACATTCAACCCCCTGTCGTCCGCAACAGCGCCGACCCCGAAAAGGATTTGCTTCTGCGCCCGAATCAAGGACGCAAAGTTTTAATCTTTTCCGATAGTCGGCAACAGGCTGCAAGGTTGGCGCGAGATATGTCTTCGGCGTCCGATTTCACGACGACGCGCCAGTTGTTCATAGCGGCTCTTGCTGAAGCGGCGAACGCCGAAGAAGAGACGTCCCTCAATGCGCTTTATCCTTACTTCTTACTTCAAACGGCGGAGAGGAATATCGTCTTATTCTCCAAAGATGATCGCGTTAGGTTTCTTGAAGATCAGCGCAAAGTAGACGTCGATAAGTTTGAGAGACGACGGCGGCTTCGCCAAACGATCTGTTTCGACGATTCGCCCGCTTCCATGAAGGAGCAAATACTTCGTTGCTATTGCGGCGCCTATAACACCCTGATGGACGCCGGACTATCTTGGATCGAACCGCTCGACGAAGTTGTCGACTACATTTGCGAGGACCTGCTCGACGAGGGCGTTGACGTTGATAAAAACACGGTTCTGGAAGTCTTCAACGCTTGGTATCAAGAAGTCAATGAAAACGTCGCCCTTGGACAGCATATTTCCGACGTGCAGCGGCTCAATGTCTCGAGGACGTTTAGTTACCTATACGGTTTCGAGTCGGGTTGGAAATTTAGCAAATCGATAGTTAACGCTTTTAAATGGTCTCAAGACGAGAGCGAAGCGTGGCGAGACGTCTTTACCGACCATCTTCTCCGCAAGGGCTCCTCTCAAGAAACGAAAGAGCGTTATTATGTCCCGCTTAGCGAGGTGAAAGCGTGTTACGATCCCGAACATATCTGGTATCGTTGTTCCAAGTGCGCCAAGTTCAGTCCTTATCTTCTGAAAGGAACGTGTCCGTTTTGCAGGTCCGGCGAGACAAAAAAATTTGGAAAGGAAGAACTCGACCAAGCCCTCGCTTTTTGGCGCGCGCCCTGTCTTAGCGTTCTCGACAACCCGGACGCTCCTTTGAGAACGATTAATATCGAGGAACATACGGCGCAGCTTTCTTCCGAAAGAATCGAAGATAATTTACGTTCGAGGACTGAAAAATACGAACTGCGTTTTCAAGATATTACCAATCCGAAAGAAAACGAGACGCCTGTCGATATTCTTAGCTGTACGACGACGATGGAAGTTGGCGTCGATATCGGCTCCTTAACCGCCGTAGGATTGCGCAATATGCCGCCAATGCGCGAGAATTACCAACAGCGCGCCGGACGCGCCGGTCGGCGCGGAACGAGTCTTTCGACGATCGTTGGGTTCTGCGACCTTGGTCCGCATGACACGCTCTACTTCAACAATCCCACCCCGATGTTTCGCGGCGACCCGCGCCGACCTTTCATTGACGTCAATAATGAGCGATTGGTTGCGCGTCATCTGGGCATGATCGCGCTGCAAGAATTTTTGTGCAAATGTGGCGAAAGCCTTGATCGCGTTCCGACATTGTATTTTGTCGACAAATTATTGCCAGAGTTTGAGAGCTTTTTGAGCGGCTATGAGGTAGGCGATTCAACGATGCTTGTGCCGAAAGACGCCCAAGGCGAGCCGCCGCTGCGCTATAAAGAGGAGTTAATCGAAGCGTTGCGCGATTTGAAGTTGAAGTGCAGCGAACATCCGGAATTGTATCTCGTTGATACTTGGCAAAGGAAAGAGTCAGACTCTAAAGGCGCTGCGCCCACAGAGAGAGGAACGTCTTCTGGTTCTCCTTACTTTGCGAGTGAAAATAGCCAACCGTTGCTCGATACTCTTTACAACGAAGGGGCAGTTCCGTCCTATTCGTTCCCTCGAGACGTCGTCGCCTTTACTGTTGTCGATACCGAACAGGGAAGATATCGGGTAAAACATGAGGTCCAGCGTTCGATTAATATTGCCGTCAGCGAATACGCGCCGGGACGCTCGATCGTCGTCGATAAGCAGACGTACCAGATTGGCGGGTTTCTCAATCCGAGGGTTCTGAACAACTATACGAAAGCGTCTTCGCCCGCAAAGGCATATATGACCGACCCAAGCTACGTAAAAAGGGTTATGGAGTGCTCTTGCGGATGGTTTGGCCTAGCGGAAGACGTCCGAGACGTTTGTCCTTTTTGCCAAAAATCGACCGACTTGACGCCTGCGACGCCTATGCTGCGTCCATGGGGGTTTGCACCCGTCAACGGCAGAGATATTCAGGAAGCCCAGCTTGAAGAAAAGTATACGACGGCGTTGCCCCCTATCTACTCGACTATTGGTTCCGCCGACAAAACTCACCCCGTGGAAGGGTATGTGCGTTTGCGCCAAAGCACACTAAAGAACCAACGAATTGTAATTGTCAATAAAGGCGAGAACGGTTTCGGGTTTATGGTCTGCGAGGATTGCGGAGCGGCTATGCCTGGAAACGACAGCGTTGTTTTGAATAAGGTTGATCGCCCTTATCTTGGAATCCGAGGAGGAGCTTGTAAACATAGAAATTGCGTCAACGTCAATATCGGCTGCGATTTCATTACTGACATGATGGTGTTGGAATTCGACGTCGGTTCGCGTCTTCTCAATTTGTCCGAAAAGTCCGAGGATTGGTTGTTCCGCGCTGGGACGTCCCTTGCCGAAGCGATTCGCTTAACAGTCAGTAAGGAACTTGACGTTGATTTCTCGGAATTTGCCGCAGGAAGCCGGATTCGGGGATCTTCCGAGGGGCAATTAGTCGACGTCTACTTGTACGACTCTTTGACTGGCGGAGCAGGGTACTCCGTAGAGCTGGAGAATTCGATCGTTTCCATTTTAGAAAAGACGCGCGAATTCTTAGAAGGCTGTCAGTGCGGCAGCGCGTGTTATTCTTGTCTGAAACATTATCACAACCGGTTTACTCATGCGTACTTAGACCGATTAGCCGCGTTGCAGCTCTTGAATTGGGGGTATAACGAACAAGTTGAAGAACCGTCGTTGGAACATACGCGCGAATGCCTGAAGCCCCTTCAAGGCTTTTTTGAAAGCGAAGGATATCGACTAGAAGAGGATTCCGACTCTATTCGAATTGCCTATGGCAATAAGACAAAAGAACTTGTCGCATTACCGGAGATGCTCGCAACGATAGCTTCTTCCGATACTATTTATGTAAGGGACGGATTGCTTAAACGCTCCAAGCCGCTTGCCGTCGACGTCATCAAAAGAGCCTTAGGCGGTTTCTGACGCCAAGAAGAGACCGCGCGTTATGCACTTCTAACGACGCGCGGTCGTTACTCTTTCGACCCGACTCTTATCGTATAGCCAAGTTTTTCCAAATAGGCTTCAATTGGAGGGTAGAGTTCTTTAGAAACGCGCCGTCTAAAATTTTGTCCTACTTTTTTAAAACCCTCTTCCGACCAGCTGTACAGCTTAATGAAGGAGAGCTCGACAGGTGGAAGGAGGTAGCCGAAATCAAGCGAAACAGTACTGCTGCCGATCGTTACGCGAATCTCGGGCAGCGTTCCGCGGTTGGCTAGAAGCGCGCTGGCAATCCGAATGTATTCGCGCGAGCCGTTCCGAGGACGGCGGTGTTCCGGGTTCGTTTCATAGGAAGACAAACTGAGAATCTTGTGCCGATTCCCCTCTTTTCTAAAGAGGAAATAGCGTTCTTGTCCACGATTTCCAAATCGACCCAGGGATAACTTTTGGTCGCGCGGGGCAGGCGGGTCTAGCCAATAGGGTCCCCACCTCTTGATAGATCGCGGCTGCATACGAAGAAATTTCGCGGCGTCAGGAAGATCCCCGTACTCTCCTTCGGCGTCAAAACGCGTCTCTAGGTGTTGATAATACTCAGCGTACGATTCCTGTTGCAGGTCATAGAGCTTCGCGAAATTGATGACGGCGTTCGTCTTCTTTTGAACGAAGAGCCAGTTCCCCAAACCGCTGACGTGAAAGAGTTCTCCCGGCGAGATTCCCCGTATTAGCTGGACGTCTTGGCTCAAATTGATCGTTAGGCGACGCGCTGGCGCCAGGTAATAATTCTTCTTGTAGTACGAGCCCGTCTGGATATAGAGGTCGAGAATCTCGTTGATATAGTCGTCCCAATTTCCGAATTTTGAATAGTCGCAAACGTCCTGTTCTTCGCTTGGTTCCGCTGTTTGACTTGGCGCGCCGGAGTATACTTGTTTTATCAGGTTCTCAACGTCGCCAGGAAAATAATCTTTAAGCGCCGACTCATATTGCGTGTAGTAGGCGTAACACAATTTTTTGACAAAACGTTTCCAATAGACGTCCGAAACCATAGAATCTGCGTCGTTTTCCCTACGCCGCATAGCGCTTTCTCGCGACTGTTGGGAATAGACTTCGTCGATTGTGGGATCGTATTTGTTCCAAAGGCACGCAGACGCCATCACGCCGATTATGCTGTACACGACGCGGCTCGTCCAAGATTCCTCTGTTTCGTCGTCCTCTTGGAAAATGTGCAGTTCTTCCGCTCGACTATTGATAAGATCCGTGAGTTGACTCATTGATATGCGGTTCTATGTGCGTAACTTAAAATTGTGTGAAAATTTTTAACATTTCTGGCGTTAGTTGCTGACTGTTTTCCTGGACAATTTTGTCAAATAATTCGCGTTTGCCTGTTAATACTGCGTAGGGATAAAAGCTTAAAATACAATAATAGAGGAACTTTGTTTCGGGTTTGTCAAGAATCTTTTGGAGAATTGACGATGTAATGTTTTTTGTACGACGACGCATCTTTAGATGGTCGGCTTGTAGTTTATAGTTCCCGTCTTGGTCGCTTGAATATTCATCTTCTTTGAAATTCTCAGTACGAACTCCGACGTATACTTTTTCTGATTGAACGATTTCCGCCATTACGAACGCGTCTGTAACTAGAGGAAGGACGTAATCATACAAACCTTCAGGTTCAAATTGTAAATCAGTGGCAAACGGCGTGAGCAAAATGACCGTTTTAGTCCTTTGGGCTATTTTCAGAATCAGGCGCTCGAACCATGCGCCGTTGAAGGGCGTCGTAACGACAAGGACGTTCTCAGAATCGGCAAAAGCTAGATCGAGCGTCTCCTTGTTCCAATCGCCGCTGCACTCAAGAAGGTCGGGCGTTTTGCCGGAAACGACGAGGGAAAACGCTTCTGCTAATCTCATGCCTTCAGGACCAGCTAACAATAGCGAAAGGCGGCGCGCGTAGATAGAGTAGAGAAAACTACTTAGCATAAAAGACAAATCTTTATCCAAGTCTTTGTTAACAAGTTCGGTAATCGCATCGTCTATAGTGCAAATCGCGTCATCTCCTTCCGTCAGTTCTCTTTCTTCCGCAGACTCCGGTATTATTCCCGGCGTGAAGAGCACGGCGGCGCTTGGCGTCGTTCTTTGTGAATGAGCGCTTAAAAAAGGTAAGAGATGGGAGAGCGTTTCAGCGTAATAGGCGCTTGAGCTCGTCTGCAACTCGAGGATTTTATCGT
The DNA here is from genome assembly GCA_028695965.1 of Thermoguttaceae bacterium. GTDB lineage: Bacteria > Planctomycetota > Planctomycetia > Pirellulales > Thermoguttaceae > RUG369. The sequence goes on from JAQVHZ010000025.1 coordinate 25,953, forward strand.
CGATTCTCTCTAGGAAACTCTCTTGGAATTCGCGTTGTTCCTCCCTTTCCAGACGTACTGCTTCGGTATCTTCCACTAGTGACAAGAGTTCCTTTTCCATAGCAGCTTGTTCTTCCTTTTTTTTCTCTATTTCCATAATTAGCTCCGTTCTTTGGTTTTCTAAGCGAGTCTCGACTATTTCAAGACAGCGGTTAAAGAGCTCTTGGTCTTTTTCAATGACAGCTCCAAGAATTTGCACGTCGGTAACGTCGCTGACAAAGGGAATCCGTCCTAAAAAATTGTCAACGTGCTTTTTGGCTTCTTCTACGCTCATGGGGCTGGCATAGGCCGCGACTTCTTCGTAGACATTGCCAAGCTGCGCAAGCTCTAAGAGGTTTTCAACCGTTTGCAATGCGGCGCCATTGAGGTTACGCTTGAGCCGATTGTTAATGACTTTGGCGATAATGTTGCGTAAGTTAAGAAGGAGGGAACTCGTGTTTTGAGGATGGAGCGTGTAATAAAACGTGTGCGACGTTTTGGCAACTCGATTTTCACATTCTATTAATTGATGCTCTGAAATATTATCAATTAATAAGAGTTTTAGAAATCTGTTCTTTAGCCGCACATTGCCCACCATTTCTGCAAGGTCGTTTGCCTCAACAATAATTCCGCTACTATCTCTTGCTATAAAAAGAGTTCGGCAACTTGGCATGGCGATTTCGATTCCATCGGCTTTTAATCGTTTGACTATTTGACGGTGCGTTTCCGCCCAGGAACAGCGAATCGCTTTAATAGGGGTTTCGTAAGACAAGGAAGCAGTTACATAATCTGCCTTTGGATCATTTTTACTGGGAGTCGCCGACCATTCCCAGAGGCTTATCTCCGCGTCTTTCGATTCTCCCGGAAGATAAATGCTTTCGCGATTCTCGAAAATTGAGGGCATAGCTAAATCACGTTCAAATTTACAAATGGTTTTATCTTCTTTGACGTCGCAAAGACGAAACCCTCGTAAGCGCCCCTGGGAGTCCGTGTAGGTTTCGCAAATGGATACTGCGGAAAAATCATTATTCATGAGAGGATCCCTTTTGTAATAGCGCTGCAACGTTAATGACCAAAGAAATTGACGACAATTTTGAACGCATCATGCGGAGCGCTTCGAGTTCTTACCGCTTTAACAAGCCACGCTTTGACAAGCGGATAGTCGTCCATTTTTGTGCATAACGCCAAGTAACGACTGGGAATGGCAATGCTTGTTCCTTTTGCGTATTCGAGTCTTTTCCGCAATTCAAAGTCGCTTGGCGCTTCGCGCTGGGAAAGAACCGTCGTCGGAGCCTTGCCAAACTCTTGAACCCTTTCTTTGGGTTCAATTGACGTCGGCGCAGGCGGCTCTGGTTCTTTCTTTTCTTGCTCAGAAATATCCAGCGTAAACTGCGTTATGGGCGGAATCGTCTCTGGCTCGCTCTTTTCCTGTCCGGTTTCTGGCGTTTCTGGCGTTACTGGCGTTGTTGTTGTCGGCGTTACCGCCACAGGCGGCTCAAGCGTTGGCGCGGGCTTTGTCTCTTTTGGCGGCGCTTTTTTCTGGATAAACTCAATCGTGCGCACGACGTCGAGACCTTGGCAGACGAGGAACTTCTGCCCATATTGGGGCGCGTCGATCGTCAGCCTTTCTCCCGCTTTTAACGGCACGCAGTTAACGACGCGCCCTGATTTCTCTGTCTTAACAAAACCATTGTAATCCGATTCGACTCTGAATCTTCTGGGAGGTTCTGTGTAAATTATAATTGTTTCGTCTGTTATTTCTTCCCTGCTTATGTATATGCGGACAGTCGGAGCCTTTCGTCTAACCAATTTGGTGTTATCTGCACGCCAGAAAACGAATTGTTCCATTGCCTCGGCGTTGCGTCCAATTGTAAAATATTGCTCTCTGTCTTTTGAATCGACTTTAATAATTTGACTTCTGTTCTCAGAGAATGGGGAGTTTTTCAATCTGAAGTAGTCATAATAATCCCTTGAATCATCAGGAAAACTCTTGAAAACAGCGTTTCCGCTCATGAAAAGAAAGGTTTGAGAGTAATTATGATGAAGCGTCGCCTTGTTGTTGACATAAGGCGGCCAGATTGGATAGAGCAAGGCGGGCTTCTGCGTGAGTTTCAAGCCAAGCCTTTCGATAATTTCGTATACTTCTTGCCAAAACTCTGTACAGGTAATTTTGTGTAAATAGTATTTGCTGTTGATACATCCTAAGAATTCGTTGCTGAGTCCTTTGGTCTTAAGAAAAGATAGATTGTAATCTGCTAAGACGTAGTATGGACGGTTGATTACGACGTCGCCGTCATAGGAGAGCATTCTTTTAGAAACGGCGTCGAAGACGGCGTAAACAACCTGTGCGTTTATGCCTTTGTAGACAAGCTTGCGAAAGACTTCTATTTTCTCCGGCCAGTAATCGGTTGCTCTAGCTCTCTTGATGGACTCAGGCTGCGACTCATTGGAGGCGCGGGATAAGGCGTCGCTTTTAGCAAAGGTGAGCCGAGGTAAGTGAGAAGCGGTCGTCAGCGGTAATACGTTTAGGCTGTAGCTTGTCGCTAGAGGGAGTGAAGGCAAGTAGGTTACGCCCTCGTCTAAAAGATAATCGTCTAGATTATAGGTTCTAGTTTTGGCGTTGGACGAAATGATCTGCAGCCTGCTTCCGGACAATTGCTCACGGGTTGTTTTTGGCAGCATGGGAAGTCCGATTTTTAGGCAAATCTGCTGTTGATTTGCCTGAGAATCATCTATTTTTAGATAGACGCGCTTTTTTTGGAGCGAAGGGCGTGGAGGAGGGGTCCAGCCGCTGTGCGTGCGTTCTTCACAGTCTTTCTCTGGTCCAATCTCGTGCCGAAAATGACGCTCATTAATATTTCCTGCTGTAAGGGTTACATAGTCCCCGCACAACCTGCACCGGAATATATGCGCATCTGCCGACACCGTGTAGCGATGAGCCCGGACTGCTTCACCAATAGTGACGTCTACCCAACCAATTCCATCATGCCATTTTTGAACGTAAGTAAGAGGCATTTGATTTCCATTGCGCTTGTTTTTCTGTCAATGAGTTCCGACGACAGCAGTCAGGCGCCAAAGCCCATTTTGTTCGCATTCGTAAAGCTTGTTTCAAACAAGTTGCACAAGTAACAGATTGTACCTAAGGCAATCTGCTTGCATTCTACGCTTTTATTTTTGAAAGTCAACACAATTTTGAATTTTATTGGATTGGTCCGTCCCTCTTTGGCTTCCACAGGCGTTGTTGAATGAATTTTTATAAAAATTCGGAAATTTTATGCATACATTCAGAGCTTTTGCTGCATATGCTCCCAAATGGCACAGACCAAACCAAGCGTCAAGAGGAGCAGAGACGAAAAACAAACACAATTGGGTCCAATATAATCAATCGTTAGTGAATCGTGGCGATATTACGTCCTGGTTTAGCGGGGACGTCTTGAAGTTCTGGAATCATCCGAATCACGATTGTCGCCGAGGTCGCCCGTTCGTTTATAGCGATACTGCCATCGAACCATTGCTCGTTACTTGTCGCTTGCTGAAAGGACGATGTTCCGGATATAAGAGGTTTTGGAAGAACGATTAAAAAATTGAACCGTAGAAAATCAAAAGGCAAGATGGTGATAAAAGCAAAGGCGCTTAACTTATTTGCCGTACTTGGCGCTATGTGTTTTGGACAATACCTTTGCTCAACAAAGCCGGGCTAGTGTGAATGAATTATATCCGTCTTCCGATTTAATTCGGTCGAATTTGACCGAATTAAATACCTTTATTCAGTAAAACCGATTGCATATCACAGGCTGATAAGGAGAAGCCAGCGCCTTGTACAGCGCTTCAGCGGCGCGTCCCTTCGGAAAGAGCGCCGCTGAAACGAATATGTTGGTATCAATTATAGCCTTCAATCATAATCTTCATTCGGCATTTTCCTCACGACGAGACCGGGTAATCCATTCCGCCACAGCTTCCTCAGTGAGAAAACCAGCCTTTTCGGCTTCGCCGCCCATCTGTTCCTGAAGGCGCGTCAAGGCGTACGCAGATGAATTTACAATTCGCACATTTTTCCCGTCAACGATAAATGTAACGCGATCGCCGCTCTCCACGCCGAGTACGGCGCGAACGTCCTTTGGGATAGTAACCTGACCTTTTGACATGACGCGCGAGTCATTTACGAACGAAGCCTTTGACATATAAACGCCTCCTGAAAAAGTCGGGAAATAGGGATTTCCTACTTTCTATTATGCCTATTTGGAGAAAAAAATCAATCAGTCCCTTAAATTCGACACTGTTGTATTTTCCAGTCGTAGCAATTGCCAACTCCTTTTTGCCAAATCGATATAATTCAATTTAAGCGCTAAGCTTAGATCGTAGAAAAGAAAGACGCGCGATGCTGATATTTTTGAAAAACCGCTAAGCACAACGCGTCTTTTCCATGGCTTTTGGTTTGTATAAGCCTTGAAACCCTTGCTATAACAAGTTCCGCCGAATTGTGTGGTCATAATGACATACTCCCCGTAGCAGGGACCGCAGACGCGCCCGAGCAGGTCCTTGCTTTGGGCGTGTTCGACCGTCTGCACGTTGGTAAAGAGGTCGACGATTTCGCCCAATCGGCGTTTATCGAGCTCTTTGCGCGCGTAGTTTTTCGGACGTATCCCCTTTTAGAGCCGGGCTCTGCTTCTCGTTCAGGAGCGTCGACTCGTCGAGCGCTTTGTCTCTTTCCGTCGTTCGCGCGCCGCGTCGAAAATCGGCGCCTCGTTTCTTCTGGATAGTAGGTTCCTTGGTTCCTGCAAAATCATCGCGCTCTAAGCGCGAGTTCCCGCTTGGTCTGCTGGTTCAGCATTCGGCATAGACGACCCGTTTCGGCGCGGGCTCGCGTCTTAGGGACGTCGGGGTCCATGCGATTCCGGCGGCGTCGAACCAGCTTTTGACGTAGAGACAGAAGGTCTGCCAGAGCGTGCGTGCGCCTTTGTAGCCGTTGGTTGTATCGCGGAGTCGGCGTTCTTCTTTGGCGGCGTCGATGGCGGCGACGAGTTCGGCGGGGGTCGCGAGCTTTTTGGCGACGGCGTAGATTGCGCGGTCGACAAGGTCGGCGTGCAGGCCGGGCTCGTAGATGGCGCGGGTCAACTTGGCGCGGAATTTTCGGGCGTATTCGGAGCCGAAGTCGAAGTCGGCGAGCTCGGCGTCGATCGTTCGGGGGATTTTGGATTCGTCCTTTTGAAATTCAAAATTTTGAAAAGTTTTATTTATTAATTTATTTATTTTATTAATATCTCCAGCCCTGCGAACAATGCGCGCGCGAGGCTCGGACTTGCGGTCGGAGCCGCGTTTGGGTCCGTCTTCGGACGGTTCGCCGGGCTCTTTGATCGACTCGAGAGACGCGCTCGGCTCGGGTTTTCTCGGGTCGTTAGCGCTTTCGGCGGGTTCGCTTGACTCGCTTGGCTTGGCTGGTTCGTTCGATTCGTTCGGATCGGTCGGAACGGGTTCGGACTCTTGCCGCGTCTCCTCTTGCGTCTCATTTTCAAATTGAGATTCGGGCGTCGGCTCTTGTTCCGAGCCGTCCGGATCGAGCAGACGCAAGTTGAATCGGCCTTTTTCGGTCTCTTCACGACAGGCGGCGCCCGCGCGTTCGAGTTCGGCGATACTGGCGCGCACGACCGCGGCGGTGAAGGAGACCCCGCGCGCCGTCTTGCAGCCCGCGTCGGTCAGGCCGACGGCGAGCCGTTCGTAACAGGTGTCGCGCAGGACGCTCGGCGTCTTGGCGCTTTTCAGGGCGTAGAACGCATAGAGCAAGAGCGGGTCGCGTTTCGTTACCCGGTTGATCAAATTGAATTTCATTTCTCCCTCCTTGGACTAAAAATGTAACGGAGTCTTTCAGAGGGATTATTGCGCGCCGTCTTGCAGTTATTCGTCCTTTTTAGAATTTTCTTGAAAATAATTGTTGCGGACTCAGAACGGCGCGTCGCGCGGCGTGGAGAACGGCGGCGCGTCTGTGTGGCAGATTGGGGCGCCGCCGCCGACAAAAAACGCTTGACGTTTCCGCCAAGCGTTTTTAAATCAGACTAGCAGGACTTCAATAAGACCGGATACGCCGGACTCATTCGTCTTTGTAATACTCGGGAGGCGCTAAACTCCTTGAATTGGATTTCTTACCCAAATTCTCAGTTTTCTTATCCGAATAGATAAGATACGAAAAAAAGCAGAGCAGCCCGAATAGACAACCAGCCGCCCAATGCGCTTTAGCGATCGCACAAGCACAGAATCCCACTATTAACACTAGCAGAATCAAGACAGTGGCTCTTTGACCTCGTGTGAATACTCTAAAGGGAGGTTCTAAAAACCCCATTCTGCTCCCCCTTCGATTTTCGGGAGGAATTTTTTGAAGAAAAAACGTAAACATTAACGAATCAGTGAGATTTTTGCTGAACAAGCCCCCAGTACAACCGGTT
>JAQVHZ010000126.1 GCA_028695965.1 Thermoguttaceae bacterium
TTCTGAAACTGTAAACGGAGTCCAATCTCGTTAAACTGAGATTGCGTAAAACAGGGGATATCCTTAGAATTTGTGAAATTTTCTTGGCTGAAAATTTTTCCACAAAAACAAGGACTCCCCAGGTGTACATTATACGAAGATTTCCTAAGTTCTGCAAACGTTTTTTCCAAAAGATTAGAAGATTTTTTGGCGGCGGTGGTCCAATATTCAATCACGTTTGGCGAATCATATTAGCGATAGCAAGCCTTCGCGGTCGCAAAAGTCTTACCAAGATAGCCGCTTTATTTAAAGGGAGACGAACGAGACAGGCAATTTTACACTGTCTTTCTAAATCTTCTTGGGATCACAAAGAACTTATGCGTCAGAGTGCGCTCGCAACATTAAAGCAACTCGGCTGGCGCCCCGGCGAACCTCTGTTTTATGTGATTGACGACACGCAAACGGAGAAGTTTGGCAAACAAATGGAAGGCGTGTCGAGAATTTGGCTTCATTCAGAAAAGCGGTATGCTTTAGGGCATACAATTCTTTTGGGGAGCATCGTTTATCGCAATGTTGTTATTCCTTATGATCTTCAGATATGGATGAGCGAAGAAGCTTGTCAAAAGGTCAACGAAAAGAACGAGACTCAATGGGAATTTCAGAAGCTTACACAGCTTGCTGTCAAGAGCATCGAATCGTTGAGTTTTCTTAAGAGCAGCGCCGTAACTGTTTTGTTTGACAAGTACTACTTTTGTCAAACCGTAGTTAACGCTTGTACGGCAATGAACTTTAACTATGTCGCGGCGGTGAAAAAGAATCGGCGATTTACTTCTGGAGGAAGCAAACGCTCTGTTGGTCCCTATTCCGAGGAGTGTATTCGAAAGGCGGGGAAATGGTATGATATTGACGGAACAGAACAACAACACAAGTTAGCGGAATGCAAAGGCATTCTTAGCAAAGCCGGAGACGTAAAGCTTGTTTTTAGTCAACGTAAAGAAGAACACAAGATTTTTATCTTAGCAACCAATAACGTTGCTTTGAGTGCAAAAGAGGTTGTTGAAATCTATCGCCGTCGCTGGTCGATAGAAGTTTTGTTTAAAATGGCTAAACAGTATTTGGGAATGGGCGACTACCAGTTTTTGAAACTACGAGGTGTAGAACGGTACCTGCATCTCGTTATGATCGCTCATACATTCCTGACCCATCTGGCTCTTGACGAGCTTGATGCACAAGACAAACAAATAAGCAATATCCCGATACGCCTAGCTGGAATACAACAAACACAAGCCCGACTGCGTGAGAATCTACTCTTAGATATGCTTGACTCATTACGGGATAATATATCAAAAAAACTCCTTCTCCAAAAAATTAGAGAGTGGTACATGGGGACAGTATAACTTTATAGGAACCCAAAAACAGGCCATTCAGAATGGGCGTCTGCAATGGTTCGTTTACAGTTTGAGTAAGTTATAATAGGTAGCGCTCAGGTCGCTTAACGCTTGAATATCGTCCGGCGTTCGCTCGACAATTTTCTCGAACCCTTCCAGCGCTTTCTCATAGTATTCTCTTGCTTGCTTGCGATCTCCCTCTGCGACCGATAGGAAGCCTAAGTCATTATAGGTACTGCTCAGGTCGCTTAACGCTTCAAGATCGTCCTGCGTTTGCTCGACAATCTTTTTTCGTATTTCCAGCGCTTTCTCGAAGTATTCTTTTGCTTGTTTACTATCTCCCTCTGCGTCCGATAAGAAGCCTAATTTGTAATAGACGTCGCCCAGATCGCTCAACGCTTGAATATCGTCCGGCGTCCGCTCGATAATTTTCTCGAAACCTTCCAGCGCTTTTTCGTAGCGCTCTTTGGCGTCTTCGAGCTTGCCCTCCGCTTTCGCCCGGTCGGCCGTCTTCATGTAGCGGGCGTTCAGAACGCGCGCTTGGTCAATTTCGTCCGGATTTTCCTCAAAGAGTTCCTCGATTTTTTCGACCGCTTTCTCATAGTTTTCGCTAGTTTGCGAGGAATCGTCCGCAACGTCCGCGTCGTTCTTCTCGTCGTCGTCCGGGCTAGAACCGTCTTCCTGCGCCGCCGACGCCGACTCGCGGCTTCCGGCGTCGTCTCGACCAGCGCGGCAAAGCGCCGCGAGCGCCGCGTCGATCGACGCCGCGCCGTCCCGTAAATCGAAATCGCCGGAAATCTGACGCTTGCGCAGCTCCGAAACCCAGTTGGGGAAACGGTCCAGCAGCGCTTGCGGAACGTCGACCGTCCCGTCGTCGAAGAGGCCCGGCACGTCGGCGATTAGGATCGGCGTAATCCCTGAGTCGGGAAGGGCGCGGCGCTCGTCGGATTCCAGCCAACGCGCAAACTCCGCCGCGCAGCGCTCGCTCTTGAAGTAATTCGGCGAGAGAAAGACGAGCAGCCGCCGCGACGCGTCGATTCCAGCTCGGACGGCGCTCTCCCAATCGTCAGCGCCGCCAGCGGCTTCTTGGTCAAAGAAGACACGAGGCTTGGCGCCGAGGAGCGTCTCAAGATCGGAGTTCTTTACCAGGCGTTCGACAAATTCGCCGACAAAACCGTCTGCGTTGTCTTCCTGGGCGTAACTGATGAAATAGTCGTGTTTATAGCTCATTGTTTCTCTCTTCAAACAAGTGGAATTGCGGCTGCGTTTGGATTCGTGGTCGAGTCCTATTTCGTAAATCTACCCAAGCACGCGTCAAAAATCAAGAGACATAGACCAGAAAATAAAAAATAACTGCAATGAGCGCCCGATTATGACAATCGCAAGAGAATCTAAGCGAGCCGCGCCCCGCAACAGCGACGCGGTTTTGACGGCGTTGAACCGTCAAAACCGCGTTGATTGGCACGCGAGCTTCTATCGCGCTGGGAAGCGCCGGACGTCAACGTCCGAAGAGACCCTTGATCCAGCCTAGCAATTTGGCGAAGAGCGAAGGCGGGGAGATCAGGCGCTGCGATAGCTTATTGTACTGTTTCGCTTGTTGAAGATCGCCTTCCGCCTCCGCTATGGCGCCCATATTCGCATAGGCGACGCCGAGGTTGTACCGGGCGTCTTCGTCATATGGCGCTTGCTCGACGACGTTCTTGTATCCTTCTAACGCTCTCTCGTAGTAGGCTCGGGCTTCCTTGAGCTTGCCTTGCTCCTCCGCTATGCCCCCTATTTTTCCGTAGGCGATGTTCAATTTGGCCGCCGCTTTGAGATTTTCCGGCGCTAACTTGACGAGCTGGGAGCTGGCGTCGACCTCTTTCTTGTAGTAACTTCTCGCTTGGTCCTTATTTCCGTCCGCGTTTGCAAAGTCCCCTAATTTTCTGTACGAGTAGCTCAGGACTTCCAAGGCGTCTTCGTCGTCCGGCGCCAGCGCGACGACTTTCGCGAGCTCTTCCGCCGCTTTCTCAAGGCGTCTTCTCGCTTGGACGTCGTCCCCTGCCGAGAGCGCAAATTGTCCTAAAAAGACGTAGGAAAGGCCCAGTTCGCGCAGCGCGTCACGATCGTTGGGCATAAGCTCGACGATCTGGACGTCCGCCAAGAGCGCTTGCTCAAGATGTTCTTGCGTTTGCTTGTCGTCGTCCGTCGAGCTCGACACGTTGCTTAATTGCTTATGAGCGTTTGACAGGTCGCGGAGCGCTTCGACGTCGTCCGGCGCCAGCGCGGCGACCTTCTTCCGCAGGACGAGCGCTTTCTCGAGCCACGCCTTCGCTTGCGCGTAATCGCCTATTGTCTCCGACAGGGAGCCTAATCGGCTGTAAGGAACAATCAGGTCGCGGAGCGCTTGCGGATCCTCCGGCGTCTGCTCGGCGATCCGCGCGTCTATTTTCAGCGCCTGCTCAAAGCGACGCCGCGCTTGGTCAAAATCGCCCGTCGCCGCCGCCAAGTCGCCTAAACTGACGAGCGGCACGCCCTGATCGCGCAGCGCGGCAAGGTCGTCCGGGGTCTTGGCGAAAATCTTCTGGAATACGCCCGACGCTTGCTCGTAACATCCCCGCGCTTGCTCGGCGTCGCCTTCGGCTTTCGCCAGGTCGCCTAAGCGATGATAGGAAATCCCGACGTCGCGCGCCGTGTCGAGATCGTCCGGGGTCAGCGCGACAAGCTTCTTTTCAATTTCCAGCGCTTTTTTAAAGAGTTCCCGCGCTCGAGCAAGGTCCCCCTCCGCCTCCGCCAAGCTCCCCAGCCGATAATAGGCGCCGCTCAAGGCGCGCAGTTCGTCCGGCGTCTGCCCGACAATCTTCTTGGAAATTTCGAGCGCGTTCGCATAATGTCCCCGCGCTTCTTTGAGGTCGCCCTCTTCTTGCGCGACGTCCCCTAAACGTTCGTAGGAAACGCTCAGGTCTCGCGACGCCTGAGGATCGTCCGGCTTGTGCTCGAGGATCTTCTTCCGTATCGTCAGCGCTTTTTCCAAGCGCTCTCTTGCCTGCGCGAGGTTGCCCGTCGCTTGCAGCAGACCGCCGACGTTGACGCACGAAACGCTCACGGCGTGGAGCGCCTGCAGATCGTCCGGCGTCCGCTTGGCGATCTGAACGCTTATGTCGAGGTCTTGCTCGTAGAGTTCCCGCGCTTCCTTGAGGTCGCCCTCCGCAACGGACAGGGAGCCTAACTTGTTGTATGAAACGCTTAAAGCGCGCAACGCGTCAAGATCCTGCGGCGTCTCCTTGACGATCTTCTTCTGCGTCTCGAGCGCCTTGTTATAGCGTTCTCTCGCCTGCTGGAGCTCGCCGTTCGACTCCAACAAGGTCCCTAAGTTCCCATAGAGGACGCTCAGCGTGTGCCGCTCTTCGAAATTATCCGGCTCGATCTCGACAATCCGGGCGCTAATTTCCAGCGCTTTTTCGTAGTCTTTTTGCGCTTCGTCGTCCTTGCCTTCCTCCCTCGACAGGTCGCCCAGACTAATGTGGGAGACGCGCAAGCCACGCAAGGCTTTCAGATCGTCCGGCGTTCGTTCGAGAACCTTCTTAACTTCTTCCAAGCCCTTGACATAGTATGCCCGCGCCCCTTTGACGTCGCCTTTGTTTTTCAACAAGTCGCCTAACTGATCGTAGGAAAGGCTCAGGAGGAGCGCCGCTTCAAGGTCGTCCGGCGTCTGCGCGACGATGCGCTTGTTCATTTCGAGCGCTCGTTCGTACAGCATTCGCGCCTCGTCGCTCCTGCCCTCCGATTCCGCCGTCTCGCCCAACTGCAAGCAGAAGTCCCTCAAAACGAGCATATGGGGAAGATGATCCGGATGATCTTCAACAGCCTTCTCGAGTATCTCGAGCGACGTCTTGGCGTCTGACCCGGCAGGAGCCTGGTCGGCTGGCGCGTCTGCGTCGCCGTTTGCGTCGTCGTCCGGGCTAGAACCGTCTTCCTGCGCCGACGCCGACTCGCGGCTTCCGGCGCCGCCCCGACCAGCGCGGCAAAGCGCCGCGAGCGCCGCGTCGATCGACGCCGCGCCGTCCCTTAAATCGAAATCGGCGGAAATCTGACGCGCGCGCAGCTCCGGAACCCAGTTGGGGAAACGGTCCAGCAACGCTTGCGGAACGTCGACCGGACCGTCGTCGAAGAGGCCCGGCACGTCGGCGATTTGGATCGGCGTAATCCCTGCGTCGGGAAGGGCGCGGCGCTCGTCGGATTCCAGCCAACGCGCAAACTCCGCCGCGCAGCGCTCGCTCTTGAAGTAGTTCGGCGAGAGAAAGACGAGCAGCCGCCGCGACGTGTCGATTCCAGCTCGGACGGCGCTCTCCCAATCGTCAGCGCCGCCAGCGGCTTCTTGGTCGAAGAAGACGCGAGGCTTGGCGCCGAGGAGCGTCTCAAGATCGGAGTTCTTTACCAGGCGTTCGACAAATTCGCCGACAAAACCGTCTTCATTATCTTCCCGGGCGTAACTGATGAAATAATCGTACTGACAACTCATGGCGTCTCTCTTCGAATTAGTGGAATTGCGTGTCGGATTAAGGAACCGCTTGCTCCTTACTTCGTAAATTTACCCAAGCGCGCCCGTAAAATCAAGCGTCTCGGACCGCAAAAAGAAAAATAACCGCAACTGGGTCCGGTTATAACGAATCGCAAGGGAATCGGGCAAGAGAGCGCCCCGACAACGACGCCCGGCGGCTCCGCCGCTCATCGACTCTCCGACGCCACCAGCGCGGCGATTCGAGCGTCTGTTTCCGACGCTTTCTCGCGTCGCTCCCTCGCCTCGGCGCTCTTGCCCTCGGCGTCCAGCAGCTCGCTCAAGCTTTTGCAGACGGCGCTCTGAGCGCGCAATATTTCCAGGTCGTCCGGCGTTCGTTCGAGAATGCGAGCGCTTGTTTCGAGCGCTTTTTCATAGTCTTTTCTCGCTTGTTCGTTTCTGCCTTCCGATTTCGCTAAGTCGCCTAAGCAGACGTCGTCGGCGACCATATCGCGCAGCGGCTGAAGATCGTTTGGATCGGCAAGGCTATACCGATCCCGCAATTTGCGCGATTTCTTGTAGTATTCTTCCGCTTCTTCGCGCTCGCCGTCCGCAAACGCTAAGTCGCCTAATTTACTGTAGGAAACGATCTTGACGAGCTCCGTTCTCAGATCGAACGGATCGTCCGCGACGATCTTCTCAAAGGCTTCCAACCCTTTTGCATAATATTCCATCGCCTACCGGTAATCGCCGTTCAGTTCCGACAAGTTTCCCAACGCGTCATAAGCGCCCCTCAGGTTGACGAGCCCCCTGAAATCGTCCGGCGCTATCGCGAGAATCTGCGCGCTTAGCTCCAGCGCGTTGGCGAAATGTTCCCTGGCTCGTTCGCGCTGGTTCCTCTCCCTAGCCAGGTTCCCTGAGCAAAAAGAGGCGCCGAGCTTCTCGCGTAGCGCTTGGAGTTCGTCCGGATTGTCCGAGTCGCCCTTTGGACAAGAGCCGTTTACCGGCGCCGCCGGCGCCGATTCGAGCGCCCCGAGGTCGTCCAGACAGGCGCGGCAAAGAGCGGCGATCGCGGCGTCGACCGAATCCTGCTCGCGTATCCTGAGATCAAAATCGTCGTAAACTTGTAGCTTGCGCAGTTCGGCGACCCAGTCGGGAAAAGACTCCTGTAATTTTTCCGGAACGAAGACCTTTCCGTTGTCGAAGAGCCCGAGAACGTCCTCGATTTGAATCAGCGCTATGCCCGCGTTCGGAAGGGAACGGCGCTCCTCGGACTCGAGCCAATATTTGAACTCTGCCGCGCAGGGCTTGCTCTGGAAGTATTTCGACGAGAGAAAGACGACCAAATACCGCGCCGCGTCGATTTCAGCCCGGTTGGCGCGTTCCCCGTCGTCCTCGCCGCGAGCCGACTTGTTCTGGAAAAAGACGCGGGGCTTGGCTCCGAGACCAGCCGGAGCGTCGGCAAGTCGCTTGACGAATCTGTCGACGAAGCCCTTCTCATCGTCCTCGCTTGCATATACTCCTCGCCTTTGAGTTTTTCCAACTTACAAGGCTTGCCCAAGAATTTGAAAGTTTTCAGTCAACAGGGAATCCAACTCTTTCGAAAAACGCTTTATGTTCCCGAAAAAGTTTTCACATGCA
>JAQVHZ010000026.1 GCA_028695965.1 Thermoguttaceae bacterium
TCCAAGATGCAAAGGAACATTTTGGCAGCCATAGGAGTGGAACAATTCAAGAAATAAAATACCGTAACATTACCACGAAGAATGAAGAAGCGGTCGTGTATACTATAATTTTACGGGAATTTAGGATTCAAGAGAAAGATTGTGCAAAATATGTCCGGTTTTATAGCAAAGACTTGACGACAACTCTGATATTCATTATGATTACGCCCGTTGCGGCAATATTTCTCAACGTTCGCTCTGCAATGCATTATTGGTTACGCCGTCGCAATGATAATAGATAAAACAGTATGTATTTCAGGTTCAGCATATTCCTTATCACGGGAGGAAAGCAATGAAAATCTTTAAAAAAACGCTTAACGCGCTACGACGCATAAATATCTCTGCTTGCGTAACAGCGCTCGCTGTTACATTAATCTCGCTAATCGCCAGCGGCGTCCACGCCGCCCCTTATAACCCGCCTAAGGTTCTCGCTTCTGTTACGATTCCAAGCGAATCCTCGGCATGGAACGCCCTAGAACGACTTGCCGACGAAATGAAATTTTCAGAAGTGGTTAAGGGCGCAAGAGAGTTGCTGAACGCTAATTCGCCGTATCTTGCCGCGCTCGATTCCAACAGCCCCATAGGTTTCGTAGTAGCAACTGACGGGGACGCCGTCTTCTTCTTCGGATACTTCCCTCTTGCAAATACTGAAAGCTTGGACGAAGAGGCTATCAACAGTCTGGAAGCCGAGATTCAGACCGTTTCCAAAATTGACGATATTGAGTTGCTTGTGAAAGACTCCAAGCTCTTTGTTACTCTGTCAGAATTTAAAGACGTCATTCCGACTAATCTTGAAAGCTACGAGAATTCAAATTCAGCGAGCAATGACGTCTCAATTCTCAATATCGACGTTGACGTCGACGCAATTCCAGAAGAATTTGTAGAAGCGGGGTTTGCCGCCCTACGTCAAAAGATTAGCGAGCAAGCGTCTGACGAAACTAGCCTTTCTGCAGCCAATTTGAATCTGTTACTTAAGCAATATTCGTCAATCATTGATTCGTTAAAGAACATTAAGATTGATTTACTTGTCGACGCCGAATCAAATTTTGTAATAAAGACGTCTATCGCTTGGAAACCAGAGAGTGAGATCGCTAAGCAGCTGAAGGCGTCGCATGAAACTAAAACGCGTTGGAGTTCTCTTATTAGCTCTGGAAATGCTATTTTTGCAGCTGTTAGTTCGGGTAAGACCTCGGATCTTTTCAAGGAATATCAACTTGACCAATTTAATAACGTTGCTTACCCTAACATCCTAGAACAGCTGGAAGTCTTAATCGACGATCCGGAAGACTATGAATTTGCTAAGCAGCTTGCTGAGTTGCTCAAATCGGAAGAAATTGCCAGCATTGAAGCGGGAATGTTCGATAGCGGAATAGCGTTAGGAACGGATCCGTTACTTCTAAAAGTAGGGACTTCCGTCTCTGCCCCCGAAGCGGTAAAAGAAGCTTTAAAACTGACTGCCGAACGAGTCAGGAAAGATTTTGCCGACCTTGATAAGTATCTTGTCATTGACGCCGAAGAAATCAACGGTTTTTCTATCTCAAAACTTAACCTGCCCATAGCGGTTATTTGTGACGAACCTGCTAATTATTTCACCGGCAAAGCTCTGACCGTCTCAATAGGAATTGACGACAAATCCTTTGCTCTTGTTGCCGGTCTAGAACCTAATCAAGTGGACCTTGAATTTGCAAAACTGCTCCTTGACGCACAGGAACTCAAAGCGACGCCTAAACAGCAATTTTTTGACCTGGCCCCTCTTGCAAAAATCACGCTCGAAGTTCTTTCCTCTATTGACGAACTTGAGCCCGTGACCAGACAATCGTTGGAAAAAGTTGCCGGAGCCCAAAACGTCAAACTTATAACCGAAGAAGACTTTATCGACAATACGCTAACCGTTAATTTCACCCTGCAAAGCGGTATTTTCAAGACGGCAGGCGAACTTATTCGCCTCGGTTTAAGAGGTCCTCTTTCGGAAGACAATAGCAGCGATTTGGATGATGTTTTCGACGAAGAATAGCGTACAGAGTAATCGGCTGAGACTGCTGTTCATAATTTAAGACGCTTTTGACGTCTGGCGGCGGCTTTTAGACTTACTAAAAGTTTGATCCAAACGACTTCAAGAAGCTGTCAACGAGAGTCTCGCGCTGTTAAAGATAGCAAATTCCGAAGATTTTGTGAAATGGTCTTCAATGCAATTGAAAGAAAGCGGTTTTCATTGAAACCAACCAAAAGGAGTCGTATGGAGTTTTAGCCGAAGAGCTCTAAAAATATCCCCTAACCTTTTTAGGCAAACGGAAGGCGTTCGATCAAATTAAATCGAACGCCTTTATTATTCTACTGGGAACAAGTTCTCTGCCGTCAAACGTTCAGTTTGCAGGAATACGAACAGGAGCGCCAACCTCAAAGCTTTCGGCAACATTGTCTTTGCCGATCGTAATCGTCAGATCAGTCGTGTCAACGGCCTTGTATTTAAGGTCGATCGTTTCAAAGTCTTGTCCCATTTCTCCACTCTCGCCATAATCTTCGGCTTCAGAAGCGCCTTCAGTAACAAGCTTAGAGACAAGGACTTTGGCCGTTCCTTGCTGCGCGCCAGCATGGCCGTAAGTCATCATTATCGCAACGCCTTTAGCGTCAGTTGTGCCGCTCGTCTGGTATTTGACAGGGGTTTCGTACTCAAGCGCTACTGTTGCTCCCTCAACAGGAGTTCCGTCTTGAGTAATCGTAATCGAGCAAGGCGACATATCCTCAGGGAGGTCGGCAGGACGCGCGTTCTTCTTAGTGCATCCAAAGGAAGCCGCAAGGATCAAGGCGCAAGACAGGAAAATTGTAAAGTTTTTCATAATACTTTCTTTCAAAACATCTAGTAGAAAAACAGCGGTCAAAACGTTTAGAGACGCTTTGCCGCTGTTCGTCGTTACACTTTTGTCAATTTTATCGGATACCCGACTTCATAATCTAACGAAACAAATTCCATTTCAAGATTAAAGCGACGCAGTCGTTTCACCGCCGTTCGGAGATCCAAGCGCGCCCCAAACGCCAAGAGGGCTCTTGCCGGTCAAATTAATACCAGTTGGGATATCGGCCAGACCATTAGTGTCGATCGTATCCGGGATGAAACGAACAGAACCGTCAACCATACCGGCATTGACGCCGCCAGAGTGATAGCTCGTGGGCGCAAGCATATGAACCTGGCCTTGCTCTTGATCGTACTTGAAGCAAGACGGCGAGTTCGGAGGCATTACCGTTGAAAACGCTGAAAGAAGAGGCAGACGGTCGGCCCAGTTGCCGCAACGAGGATGCTGAACGACGGGAGAAGCATAACCGTTCGGATCAGTGGGGCTTCTTTGGTTCATGCAGAGGCTCGGGCGAGAAACCCAGGAGCCAAGGTCAAAACCAGCATAGAAACAAACCGCGCCGCGAATTTTGTCGTGCGAATATTCGCCCGCGCAAGATTCGGAGCAAAGAATCGTATTGCTCGTTCCATCGACTACGAAAGAAAGGGGATGGCGTTCATAAAAGAAGAACAAAGAACGGTGCGTGCAGTCGCCGGTATCTCTTGCTTTTGAAACCCGGACAGTGTTGCCATCGGCAGAAGTAACATTGTAAGGGCTGTCGTTTGTGTTATCCATACGCGCGACGCAGTCGGCCATGGAATAAACGATATTTGTCGGTCGTCCATCGTGGTTGTGCCCCCCTCCTAATTTGACTAAGGCGCCTGCCTGAGGGTCGGAAGGACAAAGGAACGTGGTAATTTTCGTAGTACGGATTTGCCAAGCAGCAGAACCGTCAGCGGAAGGAAGCCATGGTTGAGTCGGACCAGAACTAGAATCAATTGCGTCCTTCAAAGCAGTTTGTTCAATAAACGGAAGAAGTTGGTAGTGGACGCCAAAACGACCGCTCTTGACCCCTTGTCCCCAAGCGCCTTGAGAAGGAAGATAGTTGTTGACGTCGTGGAAGTTGTGCATCGCCAAGCAGAACTGTTTAACGTTGTTAGTACACTGCATACGACGAGCTGCTTCACGAGCCGCTTGCACGGCGGGAAGAAGCAGTCCAATTAAAATACCGATGATCGCAATAACGACCAACAGTTCGACGAGTGTAAAACCGCGTCTGGTGAGTTTAGCTTCCATTAAAATCCTCATGTTTTCGTGTAGGGTAAAACTGACAATCACAACAAAACGTTCGAAGATATCGAACACAACTGTTACAATAAACAGTAGTTAGTCTAAACAAATAATCGGAATCGTTAAGGGGCTAAAACTTATTTTTTCAAAAAGAGAGAAAACTCCTGTGAAATCACCCCATATATTACATTTTTACGTCTTAAGTCAGCTTTTTTAACTTCATAAAACTGCGTCTGCCGTACAAACGCTAATCCGAATCAACAGCTGACCTCATCGTAAAGTTGACAACGCTCTGCGTCTGCCAGCAAATCAAAAAAATACCCAAATGAGTCGTCGACGCCTTGAAAAAAGCTCGCTTTCACGATACAATCACGCAACGCCGCAATTTGTTGCGTCTGTGAGGCTATTACTATCGTGAGTACTCGTCATGGCAAAAGAACAACCCGCTACCAATCTAGAGAAGTTACGAAATATAGGCGTTATTGCACATATTGACGCCGGCAAGACAACCGTAACGGAAAAGATGCTCTTCTATTCGTCCTTTGTGCATAAGGTCGGCATGGTCGACGCCGGCACTACTGTTACCGACTTCGACCCAGAAGAGCGCGAACGCGGCATCACAATCAACGCGGCCTGTGTTACTTTTAACTGGAACGAACACGTCTTCAACTTAATCGATACGCCCGGACACGTTGACTTCACTGCTGAAGTGGAACGTTCACTGCGTATCCTTGACGGAGGCGTCGTTGTTTTTAGCGCTCGTGAAGGGGTTGAAGCACAGAGTGAAACGGTGTGGCGACAAGCAGATAAATATCACGTTCCACGCATCGCGTTCATCAATAAAATGGACCGTGAAGGCGCCAACTTTTACGCTGTCGTCGACGATATTGAAGAACGCCTCAACGCCAAACCAATAGTTGTGGCAATACCTGTCGGCGCCGGTCCCCCTCACCTTCCGGGCGCGTTTTGCGGAACGATTGATCTTGTCGAAATGAAGCAGCTGAAGTTCGATTCGGAAACGCAGGGCGAAAAATATGTCAAAACTGAGATTGAACCAGAGATGCTAGATCAGGCAAATCTCTATCGAGAAAAACTCCTCGACGATCTTTCGATCTTCAGTGACGAGATGACAGAACTGCTTCTCTCGGGCGAAGAAATCTCTCCCAGTATGATTCGCTCAGTTCTCCGCGACGCGACCCTTTCTGATATGTGCGTTCCTGTTTTCTGCGGTTCTGCTCTTGACGGAGTCGGCGTCCAGCCCGTTATGGACGGCGTTTGTTATTATTTGCCAGCGCCTAACGATCTCCCCGCTATCGAAGGGACCGTCCCTGGTAAACCGGAAAAAAAAGAAACGCGCGAACCTGATCCTGACGCTCCCTTCTGCGGTCTTATCTTCAAAATAGAAACGCACCCTCATGGAGATATGTTCTTCATTCGCGTCTACTCCGGAACCCTCAAAGCTAATTCGCGCGCCTTCAATCCTCGAGCAAATGAAAAGGAAAACATTCCACAAATTTGGTGCATCCAAGCAGATCATCGATCGCTTGTGGACTCCGTTTCAGCAGGCGATATCTGCGGTATCATCGGTTTGAGATTTAGTGTTACGGGGGACACTTTATGCGACGTCAAAAACCCAATCCTGCTTGAATCGATTACATTCCCACAAACTGTCGTCTCGATGTCGATCGAACCAGAATCTTCGGACGAACATAAAAAACTCAAGCAAGTCCTTGAGTCGATGCGGCGCCAAGACCCAACGTTCCAGGCGACAATCAACGAAGAGACGGGGCAGACGCTCGTTTCCGGTATGGGCGAATTACATCTAGAAGTCGTAAAGCACAGGCTTCTTCGCGAATACAAACTAAAGGTTCGCGTTCGCGAGCCGCGCGTGAGTTATCGTGAAACCCTTAAAAACGTTTCTGAAGTCGTTGGAGGAGGCCAACGCATACTTGGCGGCGTTAAACATTTTGCAGAAATTTCGCTGCGCATGGAACCCCTTGAAGACAGTCAAGAAATCAAGATCGTTAACGCCTCGACCGACGAAACGTTCAAGTCAGAATGGAGGCAGATTGTTACCGAGGCGATTCAGGAAGAAACGCAAGGCGGCGGTCAGCTTGGATTCCCCCTTATTGGCGTCAAAATTACTGTGTTAGGCGGACAATTCAGCGAAACGGAAACCGACGAAACCGCTCTTCGTTTTGCCGTTGGCGACGCTTACCGAAAAGGCCTGGAAAAGAGCGGCGTCGTCCTTCTGGAACCGATCATGAAGCAAGAGATTCTGGCGCCTGACGAATATGTCGGCGACGTTGTTGGGGACATTAACCAACGTCGCGGCGTCGTCGCGAACACTCATAATCGCGGGAAAATCACTGTCATTGAAGCAGAAACGCCTTTGTCAAGTTTATTTGGATATGCGTCGGCGCTCCTTGGTCTGACGAAAGGACGCGCAAGTTCATCCATGGAATTGGCAAAATACGGTCCAGCGCCCACTGAAGTTGTTAAAAGCTTTATGCTCGAATAACTTGGTTGTCCGCTTTAACTGCAACCTCTACAACGACTCACTTTTCGAAAGGCACGCAATGGAGACTTCATTTCAACGTTCGGCGACTCCGTTAGAAAAAGCGGAAGACTTCATCCAAAACGAGACTCAGTTCCACCTTGGAGCTTTGACGACAGAACAATTCCATCCAAAAACGAGAACATTGTCGCAGACCTTAGAGTCCGACGTTCCTGCCGGAATGCGTCAACTTTTTTCAGTCGACGACGACTTGCCGCCTGTCTTGAAAAAGATCATTGCCTCAGACGAATTTGCAAAATTAGAAAATGCAATTTATCAGTCCCTTGCGGCTGGCGGACGCGTCAGTTTCAGCGGTTGCGGCGCTACTGGGCGACTGTCGATTTTGCTCGACGCAGCCAACAAGAAATTTTGTCGCCAAAGCGCTGAAAAACTGCCTGAACGCGCAGAATTTTTGCAAAAGTTAGCTTTGCAAACGAACGCTATCATGACCGGCGGCGATTTCGCTCTGATTCGTTCGGTAGAAAGCTTTGAAGACTTCATTTCCTTTGGCAAACGCCAGTTCGAAGAATCAGGAATTGGTCCTAATGACACGCTAGTCGCCATTAGCGAAGGCGGCGAAACCTCGTCTGTCATCGGTACCATTCATGCGGCCCTTGAAGCTGGTATTGCAACTTTCTTCCTTTTCAACAATCCCTCCGACCTTATGGCGTCTCGCGTCGAACGTTCGCGCGCCGTCATTGAAGATCCGCGCGTAACCGTTGTTAATTTGACAACGGGGCCTATGGCGATCGCTGGATCAACGCGTATGCAAGCGACAACGATCGAATTATTGGTTGCTGGTTTTGCTTTTGAGACGGCGTTGATGAAGCTTCTAAAAGAAACGCTAAGCGCCGACGAAATAGCAACGCTAGGGTTCGAAGAAAAAACGCCCGAAGAAAAAGCAGACGCCTTCGACGTCAT
Organism: Thermoguttaceae bacterium; assembly: GCA_028695965.1. Lineage (GTDB taxonomy): Bacteria > Planctomycetota > Planctomycetia > Pirellulales > Thermoguttaceae > RUG369. The sequence continues at coordinate 7,639 of JAQVHZ010000026.1, forward strand.
GCTTGCTGAAATTCGGTCCGACGCAAATGTTGCAACAGCCGCCGAGTATGTTAATTTCGAATGCGAACTCTATAAAAAAGGCGGTCGCGTTACCTATTTTGCACGCGACTACTCTCTCGACATATTTACAGACACTACCGAACGTTCTCCCACCTTCAAGATCCCTCCTTTCCGCTCCCTCGACGAGACGGACGCGCCTGCTCCGTGGGCGTTTGTAAAGGATCCGCAGCGTTCTGCCAAAGACGCCTGGATCTGGCTTCTCGGAGGGGTCGAGCCGCGCTGCCTTGAATGGACGTCGGACGACTATCGGGCGATGGGCGGTACCGAAGCACAAATCGCCGATCCCCCACAAATTGGTCGTCAAACCGTTTATCGTTTCCCGATTGGAAATGAAGACGACCCCTCTCGGTATGAGGTCAGCCCGAATGCCGCAGTAGCTGTCTTGGCCGATTCCGAAACAAAATGTTGGGGCAATGAGGACGACGAGTGGTTTGCTGCGTATATTGATTGCGCTAAGCCCTTTGAACAAAAAGTTGGTTTCCTGATCAACAACACGCTTAACGAAGCGTCTGCTTTCTCAGACGTCTGTCCTTGCGTCGCCTCGGCAAAAATCTATGCGTTTAATATGGCGATTCCTGCCACTCCGCTCGACGTCTTTGTTCACATTGCTTTGAAACTCGTCCTTAACAATATTTCTACAGCAACGATGGGCAAATTTGGACGACTGAACGGCAACTGGATGGCGCATGTTGACGCAACCAATAAAAAACTGATTGACCGCAGCGTCCGACTCGTCTCTGAAATTGCAAAAGTCGATTACAGAACCGCTTGCATTACTCTGTTTGAAGCGCTTGAAGAAATGGACTCGTGGTCTCTTGATCGTAAAAAGACGATTTCTCCAGCCGCATATGCCGTTGAGCTTCTGCAAAAAAAGCATGAAGGATAACTTGCGGCGTTTGGTATTTAGTTTATAATCTGGGAACTTCGAGGGCGTTCGGTTTTCCGAACGTCCTTCTGTCGAATGTAATGGGGGCTCTTTGCCAATGGCAAGGCTGAGAAGCACCTCTCGAACCTGCACCGGATAATGCCGGCGAAGGAAATTGCGACCGACAATATCGCTGTGAATCCTCTTTCGCTATCAAGCAACGATGGAATTTCCTTTCGACCGTGCTGGAAGGAAATTACCATATGTTTAAAAATCTTGAAAATATCGTTTCTGCCGCGATTGTATCCTCTTTCAGTAAAAAGTTTATCGACAACTTGGTTCTCGACGCAGCAATTGTAGGCGCCGGGCCTTCTGGACTTGTCGCCGCTAAGACTCTCGCAGACGCTGGATTCAAAGTCGCTATTTTCGAACGTAATTTAGCGCCAGGCGGCGGGATTTGGGGAGGCGGTATGCTTTTTAACGAAGTAATCGTTCAACAAGAAGCCATTGACATTCTCAATGATTTTGGAGTTTCTTCCAAACCTTTGCAAGAAGCTCCTGGATATTACAGCGTCGATTCTGTTGAAATGGCGTCTGGACTGATCTATGGCGCCACTCATGCCGGAGCAAAAATTTTTAACGCCATGAGCGTTGAAGACGTCGTGTTTAAAAATGACGCTGTCAGCGGCTTGGTCCTCAATTGGAGCCCCGTCGAGAAGCTGAATATGCATGTTGATCCGCTCGTCGTCGTCTCGAAATGCGTCGTCGACGGCACGGGCCACCCATGCGAAGTGCTGAACCTTGTTGCCCGTAAAGCGCGCGTCAAGCTCGACACGCCAACCGGAGAAATCCTCGGTGAAAGACCAATGCAAGCTGAACAAGGCGAAATCTCTACCGTTGAACACACTAGAGAATATTATCCTGGTCTCTACGCTTGCGGCATGAGCGCAAACAACGTCATGGGCGGCTACCGAATGGGGCCCATCTTCGGCGGTATGCTTCGTTCGGGCAAAAAAGTCGCAGGAATTATAGCCGAAAAATTAAGCGCAGAAGATAACAGCAGATAATCTCCGCTCACTGGGTCCTCTCATAAGTCGGTGGAATTTACTCAGCGCTTACACGTCTTATCAGTATCGATAGAAAGCGCGTTGCCTTCTCGGCGACGCGCTTTTGGGTATAATGGGGGAAATTTAGCGAATGATTATGACGCTTTATGTAAAGGAGTCTCGTTCGCTCAAAAACAACTTTTATTATTAGCGTATTTCCATGATCGTTTCTACCACTAACGACGCCTCGTCGTCTGAACCTAACGCGACCGAAGAAATCATCCCGAAAACTGTCCTTTCAGTACTCATTCCCGTCTACAATGAGCAAGCATACTTGTCGCTAGTTGTTGACCGCGTCTTAGCGGCCCCCTTGCCCGAAGGGGTTGAAAAAGAATTAGTTTTAGTCGACGACTGTTCGACAGATCGTTCGCCCGAAATCATCAAAGAACTTGCACAAAAGTATCCCAACCTAATCAAAGCTTATCAGCAACCGAGAAATCAGGGCAAAGGCGCTGCAATTCGACGCGCTGTTAAAGAAATGACTGGCGATTACGCCATCATCCAAGACGCCGACCTAGAGTACGACCCTAACGAGTATTCGCTCGTAATCGCGCCTCTGCTTGACGGACGAGCCGACGTCGTGTACGGTTCGAGATACGCAACGCGTGAAACGCGCAAAGTCTTACAATTCCACCACAAACTCGGTAACTTATTCCTAACTTATCTTTCAAATTTCATGACCGGTCTGGATTTGACCGACATGGAAACTTGTTACAAAGCGTTTCGCGCCGACGCTCTAAAATCCATTCCGCTACGCTCAAATCGATTTGGAATTGAGCCGGAAATCACCGCTAAAATTGCCAAACGCGGCTGGACGGTCTATGAAGTGCCGATTAGTTACAATGGACGGCGATACTCTGAAGGAAAGAAAATTGGATGGAAAGACGGCGTCAGCGCCATTCGAATCATCTTCAAGTATTGGTTCTTCGACGACAGCTTCTATGATCAAGACGGCGATTCTGATTCTGCTCAAAAAGTCGAAAATTCGAAAAACTTTGGAAAGACTGTAGTTAAACGCGCTAGTCCTTATCTTGGACTAAGTTGTTTAGAACTTGGAGCAGGCCTGGGCGCCATTTCGCGCTTCCTTCCGCAGAAGAAGAGACTAACTGTTACAGAGATAGACGAAAGACGACTCAAGTTCCTAAGAGCTTCCTATGACGGAAATGCCGTTGTCGACGTTGCAGAACTCGATCTTCAGACTGGAAATACAACATTGACAACTGAAGACGAGAACTCCTACGACTCGATCGTTTGCTTCAATAGAACGGCAATATTAGATCTCAAAAATGAAGCGGCGCTTGACCGTGTAAAAAGTTATCTTGTTCCTGGCGGTCGACTGATAGCTGTTCTTCCAGCTAAGCAAGAAAAAAACAAAGGAGATGAAGGACAAGGTTACTCGAAAAAAGAAATACGCGAACTTTTGGAGAAATCAGGGTTCCGTATCGAGCAACTTGAACCTTTTGCGTCGATTGAGCGATTGTTTCTCAGAAAAGATCCTAAAAGAACGTCTCAGCTTGGATTCAAAACGTTTGATATGCTTATTCCGTGTTCTAATTGGCTGAACGCCTTCCTCGCTCCAACGCGCTTCTTTGTCGTCGCGTCTGTGAAAAACGAATAGAACGACATTTAATAGACAGACTCGAGAGTCCATACTCGGCAAAGAGCCGTCTAAACGAACGCACAAACAGCCCGAACGTTTCGAAACGTCTAGCTTCTAGTATGTCAACCTTTTAACACAAGGAGTGGCGTAAAGAAAAAACCTGTGGTTGAAACCAAATTAAATTCCAACCACAGGCGTCTTTCGTCTCGTACGTTAAAACAAAAAACGCTTTTCTGAAGACCTATTTAATAAAGTAATACCTACACTTAGGACATATCTTAAAAGCTGCGTCGATTTCCCAGTCGCATTGAGGGCAAATCTTCTTCTGAATAGTCTTCTTTGGAAGTTCTTCCGCGCTAAACAGTTCCTCTTCTGGCGCCGTCTCACTTAGCGCCTTGCGCAGATCAGCTCCAACTCCCATAATGCGCAAAATAGAAGAATCGCTGGGGATAGCATTTTTTTGTTCAGGAACCAAGACTGTGGCTCCACAAGCGGGACAACGACCAGTCGTGCCAGCGCGTTTATCGGGAGCTGTCAATCTATGTCCATTAGGACATGTTACGATGATACTCATTGGAACCCTCCTTTCGCGTACTTCTCAACACACGCAGAAACAACGAAGAAACAGCGCAAAAATGTCGTCTGTAACGCCAAAATTATCCGCTTGTCAAACGTTGCTCTGGGAAACGCTTGTCGACAAGACGCCTCCTATTACACGCCATATGCAGAGAACAACTTTCATCGGCAAAACAAAGCCTGGGCGCTAAAGCCGGAGTCCCCTGCGCACTTAAGATTATACTTAAACAAAGACGCATTTGTACCCTTCAACTTTTTTTTTATAAAAAATACTGAATAAAAATCTCTCATCAGCACAATCACGCCCAAACAATAGATGCAAAGCGTCAAATTGGCATTTCCCAAAAAAACAAACCAAACCTCAATTCCCGAATAATTAAAACTATCTAAAGCATTTGACGCGGGTTTTCAAGATGCTATACTCAAGAACTGCTGTCGTAATTCTTGCAGTCGTATTATGATATCTGGAGGTTGAGTTTTTATGCAACTCCAGGCGGAACCACTGCATGGTTATTGCTGTTGCATTCGATTACGAAGGATGAATAATAATGCCTGACCGTCAAAATTCCTTTAATATAGAAATTATTGAAACGCCTCAAACTTCACGAAAATTTCAAGCAGCCCTCTTTGATTTTGACGGAACGCTTAGTCTCATACGCGAGGGCTGGCAAAATGTTATGATTCCCTATTTCTGCGAGGTTTTAAACGAAGTTGCCGACCCAAAGAAAGAATCTGCTGAAACAATCAAACGAATTGTTCGTGATTTCGTCGATAAAATTACCGGAAAACAAACTATTTATCAGTGCATACAACTTGCTGAAGAAGTTAAGCTGCGCGGCGGCGTTCCTCTTGATCCTCTCCTCTATAAAAAGGAGTACTTACGGCGCTTACAAGAGAGAATTCAAAGCAGAATTGATCGCTTAGCCCAGGGCCTTGCTCAACCGGACGACTACGTCGTGCCTGGGGGTCGACGCTTCTTACAGCTATTGCGAGACGCTGGAATCAAGCTCTATCTGGCAAGTGGAACGGATGAATTCTATGTCAAACAGGAAACGGAGCTTCTTCAGCTGACGTCTTTCTTCGACGGCGGCGTCTATGGCGCGCAAGACGATTATAAAACGTTCTCAAAAGCAATGGTTATTGACAAGTTGATTAAAGTCAACAATATCGTGGGAGCGGAACTTATAGGGTTCGGCGACGGTTATGTCGAAATTGAAAACGTTTGCGCTGTTGGCGGATACGCCGTAGGAGTCGCAACAAACGAAGCTAATCCTGGCGGCGGAGTCGACGCTTGGAAACGCGGTCGATTGCTTGACGCAGGAGCAGCGGCAATCATTCCTGATTTCAGCGAACCAGACAAATTATTTACTTTTTTGCTTGGAGAATCTCGCTAACTTATTGTCAATCGTTTTTATTCCTATGAGGAACCTATATATGAACGATTTAACGCTCGTTCCTTTTCAGATCGACGCGCCTGAGCTCTCCGCCCGCCTTGCATCGGCCGTAAGACAAAAAACGCCCAAAATTGCAGTGGTTGGCGATTTTTGTTTAGACAAGTATCTTTATGTCTATCCGGAACTTGACGAAATTTCAGTCGAAACTGGAATGACAGCGTTTCAGGTCCGAGCCAAACGTTCATTCGCAGGCGTTGGAGGAACAATCACGAATAATTTGCGGGCGCTTGGAGCTGAAACTTATTGTTTCGGCGTCGTTGGTGAAGACGGAGAGGGGTTCGAACTGCTCAAAGCGTTAAAAAAAACGGGCGCCAATGTTGACGGCATGATTGTTTCCGACGAAATAATTACTAGCTCCTATGTTAAGCCTATGCGCCCAAGCGGTCCGACTAAGAAAGGTTCCCTTCAACAGCCGTCAGAGGGCGAATGGAGCGAAGGCAATCGGATTGACCTGCGAAACCCAACGCCTGTCCCTTTGCATTTGATAGAACGGCTCAAGCAAGCGCTCCTGGCGTCAATTGTAACATTTGACGCAGTAGTCATTTCTGACCAATTCCCTAGCGGTTCCGAAGTTGTCTTCTCAGACGATCTGCATAAGTTTCTAGCCAACGCAGCAAAGGATAATCCCAACGTTTTTTTCTTATGCGACTCGCGTTTTTTTGTCAACGAATACCGTCATGCGTTAGTTAAATGTAATGCAAGTGAATTATTCGACGCCTACGATGTGGCAAACGGCGCCAAAGATAAAAGAGAAACGACGCTCGGACCTGAGTTGGAAGCGAGGGAAAGCGAACTGTGCCGCGTCGGGAAATGGATGGCAAAAAGAAACAAACAGCCGGTTCTCGTTACGCGAGGCGCGTTAGGTTCAATCTTAATTGAACCTAAGGATAACGACAACGTCGCAGCTGTTGCTATTCCTGCTGTTACAGTCAAACCGCCCATTGACATTTGCGGCGCTGGCGACGCCACAAACGCTGGCTTTGCTTATGCAAAATCATTGGGCTTCTCCCTTGTGGAATCCGCATTTTTAGCGGGCGTCGTCTCGTCGATAACTATCAAACAGATAGGCGTTACAGGAACTGCTTCAATCGAGCAAATACTGAACGTCTTGAAACAAATGAACTAATGGGCAAACTCTGAAACGTTTGTTTTATATCATGGCTAACGAAAAAGAACGTCTCCAACAACAAATAGCAGATCTGACGAGCGAGTTACAGGCTCTTACCGAAAACCTCGGCGCTGTTCAAGCAAAGGTCGATGGAATACAGGAAGCGTCTGACAACCTATCGAATTTCATTGAGAGACTGCCGGAAACAACCACCAACGATTTAGAGGCTTCAAAAGACGGCGTTCCACGAAGTTCGTTGAAAAAATATCTTCGTCAAACCATTCAAAAGAACTTAGAATCGGCGGATAATAGCGACCTTTGGCTGAGAAAGTCGCTGCTGTCGACACAGGATATTCCAACTTTCTTATCAGTTGAACAAAGAGAACAACTCGGTCTTAAAACAAGGTTTCTTTCTTTCCTGAATTTTAAAGGAGGCGTCGGTAAAACGACGTTATCAAGCAACTTGGCTGCGGCGTTTGCAGCAGGAAATTATAAAGCTGAGGGCGATCAATATGCTCCGCCGCTGAAAGTTCTAGTTGTTGACTTAGATTTTCAAGGCACGTTAAGTGAACGTTGTATGTTGCCCTGGGAATATATGGAAGCGGTAAATTCCGGTATGATGACAACTAAGCTTCTCTATAGACCAGAGCATAGCGGTCTAACAATCGATCAGTTAACGTTCCCCTTTGTTGAAAGTACAAATGCTAAAATAATACCAACGAACGAGTTTTTAGACGCTTTCGACAATAAGGTTTTTTGTTATCAATTGTTTCAACTTTACGAAATGCGTTTTAACTACCGTCTATGGTTTCACAACGAATCTTTCATGCGAGATTACGACCTTGTTATTTTCGACTGCCCCCCGCGAAAAACAGCGTCGGTTGTTTGTACTCTGGCGACTTCAGATTATGTGTTTATTCCTACGGCTCCTGAAAGTTTGGACGTCCACTCTATTTCGCGAACGATTAAGTGGCTTACTAATCTCATATTTCAACTTGATTTAAAATTAACTATTGGAGGTATCATCCTCAATCGAACCTATGCGGAAACAAAGTTGTCTGGAAACGAAGTCGATTATCGAACACTAGTGGAATCAACGATAGAAGCTTTATTCAAAGACGATACGCTCGAAGCGCCAAAGAATTACCTGATTAATTGCGAGATCCCCTCAGTTCTTAAATCATTTATACCTAAACGCTCGGGCAGTAATTCAATTATTGGCGACGCCTGCCAAGCGCTTCCTGGCGCCAGTCGAGAACAAGGTTTCATCACCAATTTAGCAACGGAAATTTACCAAAGGATATACCAATGAACAAGAGCAGCGAAAAACCAACTTTTTTACAAATGCTTCAGACCGCAGAGCCATTCCTCGCTGCGGACATGAAAAATGAGATTAAGGCGCTTGTCGAATTAATGCAAACGCTGCAAGTAGACAACGTCAAAGACCTTGCGAGGCAGATTATCAAATTCCGGGATAAAATACGCAAGTCTCCTGAAGGATTTGTCGAGCGCGTTCAGGAATATCAAAACGCTGTTGCTAATTCGCAGACGTCTGAAGAAACAGTTGAAACGCTTACTAATGATTTCAAGAAGCTTTCTGCGACTAATATCAAGGCGATCGCTAAAAAATTGGACGTCAATTTGTCTAATTCTAAAGACGCTGAAGTATTTGCCTATTGGTTGGAAACCGGCGTGAAGCCGCCAACAGCAGAAGAACTGCTTAAGCAAGAGCTTAGCAGTTACATCGAAGCGACGATTAAGCTACGGGACCAATCGTTGCAAGATCTGAAGGAAGACGTTGCAGATGCGATCCTTGAAATAGCGGAAAATGTTCACAAAAAGCATAAACTCGTCGGCCTAAAAGAATATATGATAGGTCTCGGTCTAGGTCCGCAAGGAAAAACTAAAGCGTCATTGATCAAGCAACTTAAAAGCCACCTGGCGAATCTTGCGCTTTCTCGTTTTAAAATACACGCTAACTTTGGGCAAAGCCAATATCTGGAAAGACTATAAAATGCACAAATCATTGTCACGATACTCCTTGGAAGTTCTGCCTCTTTCCTCGCGTGTTAATAAACTCGATATAGAACGCGACGTTATCGATCCGTCAACCTATCCTGTCCAATTAAGCGACGAAGCTTGGCAAGATATAGAAACAACAGCAAATGAAATCAGACGTGCAAAAGAAATCGGCGCCGCGCGTATGCTGACCTATGGCGCGCACTCAATCAAAAACGGTCTTGGACTCGTTTTAGCGCGCCTTGTTGAAGGCGGATGGCTGACTCATCTCACCACCAACGGAGCGGGCGTGATACACGACTGGGAATTTGCCTACCAAGGCTTCTCCGGAGAAGACGTTCAACGTTACACAACAGAAGGACAATTTGGCATTTGGGACGAGACGGGCAAATACATTAACCTAGCGATCGTCTCGGGCGCCTACTACTCTTTAGGTTATGGCGCTTCTGTAGGGAAAATGATAGCAGAAGACGGCATTGAAATGCCTACGGACGAAGAACTTTGCGTATCGATTCAGGAAGGCGCCGACTGCGCTGTTACTCCTATGGAAGGAGATTTCTGCGATCTTGACGACATTTCTCTTCGACTCGATAAAGCCGGAGCGGCGGCAGACCTCCTGACCGCTAAACGTCGCTTTAATATTCCTGATGGAAAATTGGAAGTTCTACATCCCAAAAAGGACTACTCAATCACTTACCGCGCTCGCCAAGCTCATGTCCCGTTTAGTTGTTGTCCTATGATAGGCTGCGATATCATCTACACGCATCCTGCAAATAGCTGCGCTGCAATAGGACGCGCGGCGCAACGCGATTTTCTTCAATATGCCTATTCTGTCTCGCAGCTTGAAGGAGGCGTCTACCTTTCCGTTGGTTCCGCCGTACTTTCGCCAATGATTTTTGAAAAGTCGCTTTCCATGGCTCGCAATATTGCAAGACAGGAGAAGAAAAGCATCACAGATTTTTCTATTCATGTCGTCGACCTCGCCAAATCCGCGTGGGATTGGAATCAGAACGGAGAACCGCCAATGGATGATCCTGCATACTATCTCCGTTATTGTAAAACGTTCAGCCGTATGGGAGGACGAATGTCGTACTGCAGCGCCGACAATCGTTCTTGGTTAGTCGCGCTACTCAATAGTTTGGAAAACAATAACAATTAACTAGATTTTTGCCACAAAAAATCCAGGAAACCGCTCCTGACTCTTGTCGAACCGGCTCCTTTTTAATACACTAGAGACAACAATAGACGACAAGGGACAGGGTTGCTGTTCCTCGTCAAGAATCAATGATATAACATCAATCCCAACGAACAGGAGATTCATTATGTCTATGAATCGTCGTCAGTTCCTCAAGACTTCCGCTCTCTCTGCGGCGGCTTTAGGCGTTTCCCAATTCCCTGCCCCATTGATCGCTCAGGCTCAAAACGCTAACTCCAAATTACGAATTGGCGTGGTCGGCGTTTCCGGTCGCGGCGCGGGCAACATTAGCGAACTTTTAAATGGTTCCGGCGACGTTGTCGAAATTGCGGCTCTTTGCGACGTCGACGACAACAATCTCGAGTCTCAGGGCAAAAATCATCCAAACGCCAAGCGTTTCTTCGACTATCGCACAATGCTTGACGAAACGGAGTTAGACGCCATTCTCATCAGTACCCCTGACCACACTCATGCCGTTGCCGCTATGGCTGCAATGAAAAAAGGGCTGCCTTGCTTCTGTGAAAAGCCGCTCGCTCATGACGTCGCCGAAATTCGCGCGATGCAAAAAATCGCGAAAGAAAAGAATCTAGCAACTCAAATGGGAACCGTTATACACGCCACAGAAAACTACAGACGCGTTGTTGAATTGATTCAAGCTGGCGCGGTCGGCGAAGTCAATGAAGTCCACGTTTGGTGTGCAAAAGGTTGGGGCGGCTATCCTGAACCGTCTAAGGAAAAATTTGACGTTCCCAAGCATCTTCACTGGGACGAATGGCTCGGACCTGCGCAATGGCTCGATTACAACCCATGCTATCTTCCTGGAAGATGGCGTGGATACTGGCCTTTTGGCACGGGCACGTTCGGCGACATGGCTTGCCATCTGATGGATCTCCCCTTCTGGGCCCTCGATCTCCAATATCCTAAAACGATTAGCGCAACTTGCGATGCTGAAATCAGTAAGATGTGTTGTCCGTTGGACGTCGAATGCAAATATGAATTTGAAGTTAACGGTAAAACTCTTCCGTTGACTTGGTACGATGGCGTTCGTCGTCCCGCTGTCATCAAGGACAAGAACCTTGCCGACCTCTTCATGGGCGTCATTTTCGTTGGCGACGAGGGTATTCTTGAGGCAGACTATGGAACCATTCGCCTTTATCCCGAAGAAAGATTCACGAACTACAAGCGTCCGGAAAAATCGATTCCGCCCTCAGCAGGACACCATCGTGAATGGATCAATTCGATCCTTGACGGCGGAACGACTACTGCGCTCTGCAATTTCGAATACTCAGGACGACTTACCGAAACGGTTCAGCTTGGCGCCGTCTCGCTCCGCGCCGGTAAGATCAATTTGGAATGGGACGCCGAAAAGATGCTCGTTACCAACGACAAAGCGGCCAACGATTTCATCACAACGGAATATCGAGAGGGCTGGAGTCTCTAAGTTCAACGCTCCGTTTGGTAAAGAACTAAACTTCCAACGGAGCTAAGACCAAAAAAGACGCGTCCGAATTCTTGTGGATTCGGACGCGTCTTTTAATTTGACGAATTTTAAGCGCCTATATTATTCGGCTTCTTTTTTTGCAGCGGCAGCAGCTCGACGAGCGGCGGCGGCCTTCTTGCCGCGTTTCATTGTCTTGACGACATTTTGTTGGGTTTCAGCGCGTTCTACGCGGCGTTGAGCCAAACGAGTCGCTTTTCCAACGCGGTTGCGGAGATAGTACAACTTAGCGCGGCGAACAATGGAGGAACGCAGAACTTCAATTCTGGCAATACGAGGGCTGTGGACGGGGAACTTGCGTTCTACGCCTTGACCAGCAACGATACGACGAACGGTAAACATTTCACGAACGCCAGAGCCGCTGCGGGCGATAACAACGCCGTTAAAGATTTGGATACGTTCTTTATCGCCTTCGCGGATTCTGCAATGCACGTTGACGATATCGCCGATTTCAAAATGGGAAACACTCTCTTTTTTGGCGCGAGCTTCTACCAAACGAATAAGATCTTGACTCACGGATATATTCCTTATTTTCTTTATATGCATATGTAAGGAGCGCGTTAAAAACTTCCGACATAACCGCATCGGACTAAAAAGAAGATTTGAAAATCGTTCGCGTCTCGAACGACTGCTTGCTAAATCAAGCTCAAGATTCAAATCAACCCGACTCCTTGCGTCGAACTTGAAACATTTAACCGGCTAAGCTAGTTTCTCGTAGTATCCATTGCCGATTTCAAGGACGTTTCAACTTTCCGACGTTTTGTCGTCCAACAAATCGGGACGACGCGCAAACGTTTTCTCCAGCCGATTGACTTCTCGCCACTTGTCGATAAGGCCGTGATCTCCGCTAAGGAGTATCTCCGGAACGCTCAGACCGCGATATTCGCGAGGGCGCGTGTACTGATCTTCTTCCAAAAGACGATTTCCAGACGAGAACGAATCGACGACTGCCGACGTCTCGTCTCCCAATACGCCTGGGAGTAAACGCATTACAGAGTCGACAATCACCGCCGCCGCTACTTCTCCACCGTTCAAAACATAGTCCCCGATAGAAATTTCGTCGGGTTGGAGAATATCGACAATTCGTTGATCGAACCCTTCGTAACGACCGCATAAGAGGATCAAGCGCTCTTCGCTTGCAAGCTCTTCTACAACTCGTTGTGTCAACTGACGTCCCTGGGGCGTTAACATAACAACGCGTCCGGGACAATCCGTATAGGACAAAACTTCTTCGACACAAGGGACGACTCTGTCAACTTTCAACACCATGCCGGGCCCGCCCCCAAAGGGACGATCGTCCATCGTGCTGTGTTTGTCGCGCGCCCACTGACGCATATTATATAAGTTTACTTCGAGAATCCCCCGTTCTATCGCGTCTTTCAAAAGGCCTTCTGAAAGATAACCTTCAAAAATACCTGGAAAAAGCGTTAAAACGTCGATTCGCATCTGCATAAACCTGCGCGTCAATCACGACGACAAATTTCAACAAATTAACAAGCAGCTGAAAATTATTCAGCTGTTGTTGGGGCAGTTTCGGCGCCAACAGCCTGGGCGGCGGCGGCAGCGCGACCGCGAGATTTCGCCAAGCGTTCCAAAGCAGCCTTTTGAGCGTCTAAACAAGTCCCGTCGACGCCATACTTCTTAATTAGAATAGCGCATTTGTCGCTCGGCTGAGCGCCAACGCCAATCCAATAAGCAATACGATCGCCCTTGAGAAGAGCGCGAGCGTCGGTTTCAGGAACCAGCGGATCATAGGTGCCGAGCTCTTCAAGGACGCGGCCGTCGCGCGGTCGCCGACTGTCAACGGCTACAATACGGAAAAAAGGACGATGTTTACATCCAAACTTTTTCATACGAATTCTAACAGACACTTAATTATCTCCTCGTCAAACGCCTTGATTGCTCTAATGAACTCACAAGGCCAAAAATCATTCCGATTCAACACGGAACACAAATTCAACTGTTTAACGCCAAAGTTCGCCTAGCCAGGGACTCGTTCAGTCAGCCTTGTTTGACTGAATGAACGCAGCGTTTCGACGTTACAGCCGATTTGTTTAATGGGCGTTTCCCAATTAAATTCGCTTACTACAATATGGTTTATTTCTTCCTTTTCTTGTCGCGACGCGCTTTTTCCAGACGTTTACGTTGAGCTTCGCGTTCTTTTGGAGTCAAACGCTTGCCAGTGGAACCTTTCTTCGCAGGTCCCATCATGCCGAGCGGATTCGCCGACGCTTGCGCTGTCATTTGTTGAAGCGCGCGCATTCGATCGCCGGAACCAAGTCCGGAGAAGTTTTTAACCATACCAGCCATACGTTGATGCATCGACAACAATTCGTTCACGCGCGATACTTCAACGCCGGCGCCAGCCGCAATTCTTCTCTTGCGGCGCATATCTATAATTTCAGGATGGCGACGTTCTTGGGGCGTCATCGAATCGATCAACCCGCCGACTTTTCGCATCTCTTTGTCTGGATCGACATTCATTTCGCCGAGAAGACCGCTCAAACGCCCCATTCCAGGAATAAGACTCATTATCTTACCCATAGAACCAAGGCGCGACGCCTGCTGCATCTGTTTGCGGAAATCATCGAGCGTAAAAACGCCCTTCTCTATTTGCTCTTGCTGACGCTTCAGTTCTTCTTCGTCAAACTTCGCTTGCGCTGTCTCGATAAGGGTCATAACGTCGCCCATACCGAGCATACGACTTGCCATTCGATCAGGATGGAAGTCTTCAAGAGCTTCAAGCGTTTCGCCGACGCCGATGAATTTAATCGGGACGCCAGTAATCGCCTTAACAGAAAGGGCAGCTCCGCCTCGTGCGTCGCCGTCTAACTTTGTCAAAATAACGCCGTCAAGTTCAAGCGCGTCGTTAAACGCCTTGGCGCTGTTAACAGCGTCTTGCCCCGTCATAGCGTCGACAACAAAGTAAACTTGATCGGGCTGAATCTTGCGCTCAATTTGTTTCAACTGAGCCATCAATTCGTCGTCAATATGCAAACGCCCTGCGGTGTCAAGAATAACGACGTCAACGCCCCTATCTTTAGCCTCTTTTAAAGCGCGCCTGCAGACGTCAACAGGATCCTTAGACTCACGATCCACAAAAACCGGAACGTTCAATTGCTCGCCAAGGATTTCAAGTTGATCGATAGCCGCAGGTCGCTGCAAGTCGGCGGCGACAAACATCGGCTTACGTCCTGACTCGAGCAAACGTTTGCCCAACTTGCCGCAAGTGGTCGTTTTACCGGAACCTTGCAAACCACAAAGCATAATTATGGAAAAAGGTTCCTTCGTGGGCAACGTAGAATCGACAGGCCCCATTAAGGCGATCAATTCGTCGTTGACTATCTTTAAAATTTGTTGCGTTGGATTCAGCGCGCGCGAAACGTCGGCGCCCAGAAAACCTTCCTGGACGTTCGCAATAAATTGATTCGCAACTTCAACGCTAGCGTCTGCTTCAAGGAGAGCTTGCCGAACTTGTTCAAGCCCCTCGCGAATGTTCGATTCCGTAAGACGACCGCGACCCGTCATTGCACGAAAAGCCGCGCTAAGCCGATCAGTCAATGATTCAAACATAAGTCAATCCCTGTCCGCAGAGCGCGCGGACTCATGTCGCACGCGCAAAGACGCTATCTAATTCCTCAAAGGTAATAACTCTCCGACGCCTCTAACCGCCAAAGACTCAAAGCATACGACCGTTGACGAATAGAGGACCGAAACAATTTCGTTAATTTTAACGACAGTAGTCTTTTTTACAAGGGGTCGACGAGAGAAATTACCCTTTCTTTTGAAACTCAGCATAGAGTGCAAAACAGGCAACAATAAAATCGCTATGATCGACACAACCCAATTTTAGAAAGATTCGACAGCGTAAAACAAAATATTCGTTGCAAGATAAAAAGCGCTCTTTTGAGTCAGCCCTTCGCAATTAGACGCCGTAATATTTTCTAATGCGCAACTGACGTCGTCGGGAGAATAAATCATAATCCAACGCCCGTCTCGTTGAATACCTTTCAACCGAGGAGGGCCGTCTTCAATAATAGCCGTCGTTTTTCGTCCATTTTCGATCCGTCTGGTTCGATACTGAAGCTTCTCTATACGGAAACCGCCAAATTTTCCTGAAAATAAAGGGTCGTCAAACGGTACGTCAATGAGTTGTTCCTCAGGGAAGATAGCGCTCGCTTCTTTTAAAAAGGCTGCTTCAAATTGCTTGGACGCGCAAACGGCATTAACAAACAGAAAACCGCCGCGTTCAAAATACAATCGTAGTCGCTCTCGTTCTTCTTCGGAAAATTCAAATGTGTTTCGACCATGCATAAACAGCGTTGGATAATCAAACAAATCGTCCGTCGTCGCTCTTACGCGCGGCACGTACAACTGGGCGGGAACGCCAAGCTTCTCACGAATTGAACGCATAAGGTTTGGGATAGCGCGCGGAGCGCAAGAGGAGCCGCCTCCGCACTCTAAAATCGCAGCAAAAAGGCTGTTGTGAACGTCAGAACCCCTTGTTAATTCTTTTCCGACGTCTGCTGCTATTTCGTCCTTAAATTTCATTTGACGATTCGTCGCATAAGCGCAAATGTTGATTCCAATGGCGAAAGCGGCCTCAACTTCTCGTCGGATTTTTTCTGACAAATCCCGAGTTCTTTCCTCTCCGCGAAGTCGATTTTTCGTTGCTTCCCAAAGGCAAGACAAAGAAGGTCGGTCGTCGTCAACGCTGGGAAGAGCGCCATTTTCATCTGCTTCTGGTCGAAAAGCGGGGACCAAAATAACGCTGGTGCGGCAACCGACGTCAATCCCTAAAATAGGACGAGCCTGTTCAGGAAAAACAATTTTCTCCGCCGTCCAAATTGGATGACTCGGATCAAGAAGCTGAAATTCTCCCCCCTCCTCCGTAAGAACCTCCGCCATCAGTTCACGAAAACCCTCTTCAAAGGAGACGTCTCCATCAATGGCTTCGGCAAAAATAAAGCCCCCTTGTTCTAGGTAACCGCGAAGATTCTGAACAAGCCGTTCTCTATCTTTTGGGTCGACAGGAACAGGGCTCATCGTACCGCTCATCGACAGAATCGGCGTTTGAAGAAGGTCGTCAAGCGTCGCCTTTTTTGAATTGATCGTCTGCCAGATCAGATGCGCGTCCCATTCCTGTTCGACGTAGGTCGTGAGATGCGCAAGGTCGTTAGGATGCGTATTCCAGTCCTCCCCTTCTCCAAATTTCAATTTAGAAACAAGGAGAGGCCAGCGACCTTTTGATAAAAAGAGCAACGCAAAAGAAGTGGAAACGCAATTGTTACCTGCAAGATCTTTCTGCGCGTTCCAAAACTGTGACAATACGCCCTTACGACGCAGTAAAACTTCCGCCCCTTCGCGATACCAGTCGCTTCGACCGACAAATCGGTTGGCCGTTAGGCGACCAACGCGTTCCAATCCGTAAAGGTAGTAAAAGAAATAAGAAT
This sequence comes from Thermoguttaceae bacterium, assembly GCA_028695965.1. Taxonomy (GTDB): domain Bacteria; phylum Planctomycetota; class Planctomycetia; order Pirellulales; family Thermoguttaceae; genus RUG369. The sequence goes on from JAQVHZ010000026.1 coordinate 24,573, forward strand.
CAGTTCCAACGGCATATCCTGGATTCGTTTGAACACTAAAGCGCTTGCCGAGCCAATTCAGACCTTGCGACAACCTGACAGCAATTTCATCGTCGACGTCTTGACAACACAAGACGTTTTCTCCCTCTATTTTAGCCCGAGCCGCTTCTCGCACGCCAGAACATATCGCCAACGCGGCAATTCCGGCACAGGTCATGCTTCCGGTGCCATAGCCGCTGGCAAAACCTTTTGGATTAAGCGTTGAAGACCTATATCCCCACGAACCGTCGTCATTCTGCATCCGCAGCCAATAGTCTTCGGCGCTCTGCCAAACAGCGTCGTCGATTTCAACGCCGACAAGTTCTGCCTCATAGAGAGCAAGCAGCGCAAATTGAGAATTGGAGTTGTCTGATCGTTCCGAAGCTTGGTTGTCGCCAACATAGGACCAACCGCCTCGATGCTCGTTTTGCGTCTTCATCTGACGTTCGACCAACCATGCGACATTTGCCTCGATTGCGGGCCGGTACGCTTCCGGATCGGCGAGACAAAAGACCATCGTCTGAACGGCAATAGGGTACGTTTGATTTTGTTTACTCGCTGTAAAACCAGAAAGATAATCGAGCGCTTTTGCAACGTTAGGATCGTCCTTATCCAACCCGGCGGTAAGAAGAGCTAATGTGCAAAGAGCCGTTGTGCCCGGCGCATAGCCCGGATACTCGTTCCATTCTCCATTGGAGCTCTGTTTCTGCTTAAGATACGAAACAGCGCCGTCGATCGCCATACGCACAGCCTCGGCATTAACCATGGAGTCTTCATTGTCAGAAACATTCTGCTCCGTTTCTTCATGATTGGCTTCATTTGCCGATTGTCCTTCGCTATAGCTGGAAACGTTAGTTTCTGTCGGTTCGTCGTCCGTTGTAAGAACAGTAACGGGAGCGGCTGTTCTTCTCTCAGAAGAGCGATTCATGTCGCTTCCTTGACCGAACGCATTCGATTGGCAGAAGTAAATTGTTAAAAGAGCAACCAGAATAAAACACCAGCCTACTTCACAACTGAAAGCGCTTTTATTACTCATATCCACGACGCCGTCCATTCGGTCCATCACACGAATAGACGCCTTTAGAAAAATAAACAAAAAGACGTCGAACTATGCGCGCGACGTCCTCTAAATCAATTTTCGCTTAACTTGTCCCTTACAAAGAGACGCGTTCTTTTCGAAATCAGTCCCTCGTTATAATAACGCGCACGACGTTAAAATCAAAGGACAACGTTTCTTCATGCGGCTAAAAGAATCTGCTGCGCCGGCAAAAACCACATGAATTCGCTTATGCATCATCGGCTTTAACAAACAGCAACCGATACGACAAATAAGTCGGCTGCCACTGGACGCTTTTACGAACAACCAATCCGACAGATTACCGCATTCCACAAATCGTCTTTGAGGACAAAAACTCCTTCACTGCGCCTGAGAGCGCTAGTTTTGAGTCTCCGAAAGACGCTCCGACCATTTAAAGGACGAAATCCAAAGGTTATACGACGACGCTACGCCCCTTGCCCATCATTCTACTCTCTCCTTTTGACGACGCAATACGGAGTCTCGTAAGTTTCCGTCAAAAATGCTATTTCAAAAACAATCACGATGATTCTAACGATATTTTAAACAAACATCCTAGTCAAAAAAATTCATCGTCTTAAAATGGACCGTTCATACTCTCAGATTTAACAAACGTACTGGGGACGCCCGAAAAACGTAATTCAAACGCTGTCATGTCTCAATTTCGTTACCTTCCGTTAGTCGACACACACGCACACGTCAACCTTAAACATTTTAGTTCCGACCAAAAAGAACTTCTTGAACGTTCACAACGAGGAATCTTTCCAGAAATCAAAGGACGACAAACAAACGATCCCATCTTCCGTCCTTTCATAACGGGGCTGATTTGTCCCTCCGTCGACCTGGCAACCTCCCTCGGCGCGGTCGAACTTGCGAAGCAGTACGATTTCGTCTTTGCGGCTGTTGGATTTCATCCGAACCATACGTCGGAAGCCTTGCCTGACGATTGGGAAAAAAGCGAACAGCTTATTCTTGAAAATCTGAATTCGGGCACAATCGTCGCGGTTGGCGAAACTGGGCTTGATCGCTATTGGGATTATTCGCCGTTTGAACTGCAGCGAGAGTATTTTCTAAGAACATTAGAGTTGGGGCTGCGCGTCAAATTGCCAGTCATTATCCACTCGCGTGAAGCAAATGAAGACATAATGGAGATTCTGCGCGATTTCTATGCAGACGTCCCCAGGTCTCCGGACGTCTCGCACGGCGTTGTTCACTCCTTCAGCGGCGCTCCCGAACAAGCCGAAGAACTTGTCGAGATGGGATTCTATCTTGGATTTGGAGGTTCTGTTACCTATACAAACAAAAAATTTGCCGAGCTTTGGGACGTCGCTAAAAGAGTTCCGAGCGACCGTATACTCCTCGAAACTGATAGTCCCTTTCTAACTCCTCATCCTTTCCGTGGAAAGCTTGAAAGAAACGAACCCTTAATGACGGTTTACGTAGCTAAAAGGTTAGCGGCGCTTCGCGGTATTCCTATCGATGAAATTGTCAAACAAACAACCGAAAATGCAATCCAATTGTTCAAACTTCCAGCATTGCGAGAAGAACCCATCGCAACGGTCTAAATACACGTTTAAAACTATAAGGCGCGTTTTTAATCTTGACTAAAAAATTGTTAAAATATATCGTTTACGGGTATCATTCGAAAACGATCTTCATTACGTCGACAAAACGGAGCAAACAGAGTCGACGTTGTGAAAATAGCCAAGGGAAACCCTAATGAAAAATCGTTCTGCTCGTTTACGAAAAACAATTAACGCATCTACGACAAAACTCTCTAAAATTGCGAGTGTCGGCGTTGTTATATTAATCTCTTTCTTTTCCATTGCTGCATTCGCACAATCAGACTCGCAAAATAGCAGAGGCAGCAGCCGCACAGCTGTAAATTCCAGGATCGGCTCTACGCTTAAAAACACAGCCGGTGGTCAACGTCAAGACGGCGCAAACCGCCGACCTTTGCTCTCGCGCGACAATCAAAATGACAACGCTGCAATATCAACGCCAGCCGCCTCAAAAAGGCCTATTGTCGGCGCTCCCCAACTGCCGACCGTTAAATCACAAGAATCCTGCGCCTTGTTCTCCGGTCGTGCCAAAGGCTCATGCAACGTCGTTGAGGTTTCGCTCGAAGGCGCTGGGGACATTCTACAAACCAATCTATCAGGGCAAAGAGAGCGAGTTGGAATCGAATTTCTCGCGGGCTTTAAATATGAAGAACTCTTTACCGACTACACGCCCTCGGGAATGGTCCGCTCGGTCCGCGAATATGAACAGGCTGGGATGAAGCGTAAACTAGGAGCTTCTATTACGCGTCCCCTCTTAGACAGTTCTAGAAAAAACATTGTTTCAAGCTTTGACGGCAAGAGAGTTTCCATTTATAGTCCCGCTGGACCAATGAAAGCAGAACAATACGCCCTGCTTAGTGAAACCCCATTCAACACGACTCTCCTTGACCGTCTGCTCCCTAACAAGCAAGTTAAACTTGGCGAAGTATGGCAGGTCCCTACTGAAATTGTTGCAAATCTTTTGGGCGTCGAAGCAATTGCAAACAATACTGTTCGTCTGACGCTGACGTCGATCGTCGATCATTTTGCCGAAGTCGAATTGTATCTCCAAGGAGGGAAAGACGACAAAGGCAATGATTTGCCAAGTACGCTGGAATGCGCCTCAGAAGGAGCAAGTCTCGGTTTAGACTTCAATGGAAAATTTCAATATGACATTTCGTCCAAGCAAATTACTTGGCTCGGCTTGCGTATCTCCGAACGCCGTTCGGAAAGCGTGGCGGCGCCAGGGCTCGAGTGCGACGTTACGTTAAAAATTTCTATTGCGCCGCTAGACAAACCGGAAAAACTTACTGAAGACGTCGTAGAAAAATTACAAGGCGCGCCGACGCCAGATATGCTCCGCCTCTATTACAACGCGCAAAAAGGACCGTGGAAATTCCAACACTCCCGACGTTGGAAAATGATTGAAGACGGCGATAAAACAGCTGCTCTGTGCTATGTGGATCGTGGTGAAGCAGTCGCTCAGTGCAACATTCTGTCAAATGGAAAAATCGACCTAACGACTCAACCGACTTTAGGCGGGTATAAAGCGGAAATCCAAAAGGGACTTGGCGTCCGTTTTGCTGAATTCAAGCAAGAAGCCGAATACGAAGCCTCGAATGGCGATTCAATCTACTATGTTGTTGCCGACGGTATTTTTGAAGAAACGCCGTTCCGCTGGGTATATTATCTTGTCACAGATAAAGAAGGCAACCAGGCGACGATCATGTTTGAAATACGCGCTGACCTGCTTGATCGGTATGACGACTCAGGCAACGAAATAGTTGAATCGTTCCGTCTAGTTCCACGCTCCAGCGCTGGGCTTCAAGCTACATTAGAAAAAGCAGGCGAAGCAGGCAAACAATCGGCTTCTTCGGCCAATACCGCTCCTAGTCCTGCGAACTCTTCGAAGAAATAATAATCTTCGTCTGTTTTGCCTGCAAAATGCAACCAATTACTCCTATGCTGTCGACTGCATAATCGCCATTATGACAAAAATGTCTAGACCCAAGAAAGAAAAAAGCGGAAACGTTGAAAAGGTTCCTGCTCGTACGAAAAAGATTTCCTTCGCAACTAGAAAAAAACTAGCCAAACAAACGATCGAAGCCTTAAAAAAGACGTATCCAGCGCCGTCGTGCGCGCTCTGCCATCATACCCCTTTTGAATTACTCGTCGCAACGATACTTTCCGCGCAATGCACGGACAAGCGCGTTAATGCCATAACCCCTGAGCTCTTCAGAAAATATCCAGACGTGCAAGCATTCGCTGACGCTAGCGTTGAAGAAATAGGCGAGGCAATCAAAAGTTGCGGATTCTATAATACAAAGTCGGCTAATATTTCCAAAACCGCAAAAATTCTCGTCGAAAAATATGACGGCGAAGTCCCGGATGATTTCGACAAACTCGTAGAGCTTCCCGGCGTAGGCCGCAAAACGGCTAATTGTGTGTTAGGAAACGCGTTTGGAATCGCCTCAGGATTCGTCGTTGACACGCACGTTTTAAGGCTTAGCCGAAAAATTGGTCTTTCCGATGAAACGAACCCGGAAAAAGTTGAAGAAGAGCTTAACCGCCTGATTGAACCGCATGAATGGATTAGCACAAGTCATCGGCTCATCTTCTTAGGTCGTGAGTACTGTATCGCTCGACGTCCAAAATGCGACGTATGCCCCTTAACGAGTTTTTGTCTAAAACGTCCCTAAACACACCCTAAACGTAAATGAAAATACTTTTAACCGCTTTACTATTGACGTGCTCCACCTCCCTGATGACCTTTGCTTGGTACGGTCATCTCTCAACCTTGAAAGGGAAATTTTGGCTGATAGCCGTCCTTGTCAGTTGGGGAATCGCTTTCTTCGAGTATTTGTTCCTAATACCAGCAAGCAGACTAGGTTCGCAAGTATTGACTTTGTCTCAATTGAAGATCCTTCAAGAGGCAATATCACTTTCCGTTTTTGTTCCCTATGCTATTTATTTTGCTAAGCAACATATTAGCTGGAATTACCTTTGGGCGGCGCTGTGCATCGCTGGCGCCGTCTTCTTCATTTTTACAGATAGTTCGTCTGCCACACATGAAGAAACCCATGATAAATCAACGCCGGCGATTGTACAAAAAGCAAGTCCGCAAACTTCCAAACAACCATTAGAAAGAAGTGAAGAATAATGCCCCCTTCAGAAGCTGAAAACAAGTTTTCACCGAGAGCGCTAAAAGCTAAAGAATATTTTGAGCAAGGCTACAACTGTGCGCAAGCAGTCATGCTTGCGTTTGAGGAAGAAACAGGAATACCGTCAGAAACTGCGGCTAAGCTCTCCTCGTCATTTGGCGGCGGAATGGCAAGATTGCGCGAAGTATGCGGCGCCATAAGCGGCTCTTTTCTCGCTTTTGCGGCCATATACGGAATAAGCGATCCTAAAGACAATGTTGGAAAAGCCGCTCAATACAAGGACCTGCAAGAACTTGCCGCTAAGTTTCGAAATGAAAATGGTTCAATTGTTTGTCGCGAACTCCTCGGCTTAACGCAGAAAACTAGCGAACCGACGCCCGAAAAGAGAACGGACGAATACTACCGCAAACGTCCTTGCGGCGAACTCGTCGCCACTGCTGCACAAATCCTCGATGAATATATTCAAAGCAGAAAAGCAAACGATTAGACAAGATCTCTCTCGTATTTTAAAGAAACGCGAACGGCATATTTCTCCAGAAATCAACCGTTCGCGTTTCTTACAATAGCGCTAAATATTCCGCATAGCTCAAACTTCTGTGTTTTCTTTAGCTTCAACTTCGAATTTGTTTAAGATAAAGTCAAACAATTCGTCCATGCCAGACGACGCAACCAATTCAACTTCACCCTTATCGCAAGCGTCTGCGACAGTCGGATCGATTGGCAGTTTGACAACCTTTTCAATTCCGTATTTCTTAGCGATTTCCTCAATTTTACTCTCGCCAAAGATCGAATGCCGTTTGCCGCAGTCGGAACATTCGTAATACGACATATTTTCGACAATCGCAAGAACCGGAACGTTCATCATTTCCGCCATCTTGATTGCCTTCTCGACAATCAAAGAAACTAGGTCTTGAGGAGTCGCAACGACAATAACGCCCTTAACGGGAACCGATTGAAAAACGGTAAGGGGCACGTCGCCAGTTCCCGGGGGCATATCAACATACATAAAATCAACATCGTTCCAGACAACGTCTGTCCAGAACTGCTTGACTGCGCCTGCAATAAGAGGTCCGCGCCAAACAACAGGCGAA
>JAQVHZ010000127.1 GCA_028695965.1 Thermoguttaceae bacterium
AAGCCCAGCGCCTGAAACTCGCCAGCGAAATGGGCAGGATGCAAGCGGACGCCCTCTTCGTCTTCGACGAGCCGACCATCGGCCTGCACCCGTTAGACGTCCAGTCGCTGCTCGACGTCTTCCAAACCCTGGTCGACGCCGGAGGAACCGTCGTCGTCATCGAACACGACCTCGACGTGATCCGAAACGCCGACTACGTCGTCGACCTCGGCCCCGGCGGCGGCGAAAAAGGCGGCGAAATCGTCGCCGTCGGAACGCCCGACCAGATCAAAGCGGAGCCAAGAAGCGTAACCGGGCGGTATTTGTAGACTGACGACGGCGCTCTGAGGCGTTTCTTGTCAACGCTTTTCTCCTACCGTTTCTTTGCATACTGCCGCACAAGCTTCATATCGTCGAGCGCGAAATCGAAGTTGGCGTTGTGGGGCAGTTTCTCCGAGAGGTCCTTTTTCGGCGTTCCGTCAAGTTCGTCTAAAAAGGCGCGCAGGGTATGTTTGGCCGCGACGCTCCCTTGTTGCGCCGCGCGCCGCAGCCAGCGCTTGCCTTTCGGGACGCTCGGCGGGACGCCGCGACCGTAGAGCGCCGCCGAACCGTATGCCAGCTGCGCCTCGACGACCCCGGCGAGCCCCGCGCGCCGAAAACAACGCGCCGCCTTCTGCAGATCCTGCGCGACCCCGCGCCCTTCGGAAAAGCACAGGCCCAGCTGGTACGTCGCGACGGCGCTGTCGTTGCGCGCGGCGCGTCGGAACCAGCGATAAGCCTTGGCGTCGTCGACCTTGACCCCGAAACCCCAACGGTAGCAGAAGCCGACCGCCAGCTGTGCCGGCGCGTATTTGCGCCGCGCCGATTCGCGGTAATAGAGGAACGCGCGCTGACCGTTCCGCGGGACCCTGACCCCTTCTTCGTAAAGCCGCCCGTAACGATAGAGCGCCGCTGGGTTCCCGGCGTCCGCTTGTTCTTTCAGCAAGTCAAGATCGCGCGTCGCGTCGCTCGGCTCCTCGTCAAGCTCGACCGTCTCTTCCGCGCCTTCCGAATCGCGGCAGATTTCTTCTTCTTCTTCTTCTTCGTCGTCGTCGTCGTCCTCGTCCTCGACGTCTTCTTCGCTCGGTTCTTCGTCAATTTCCTTGTTGACCGGAACCTCCAACGCGTCGTCGGCTTCTTCTTCCTCGACGTCTTCTTCGCTCGGTTCCTCGCCGATTTCCTCAGGCGTTTCCAGAACCGGCTCGACGTAATGATCGACAAGAGCGATCCCTTCGCGCGAAAACGCCTTGGCGATCTCTTCCGGAATCGATTCGTCGTCTGGATCGAGCGGGACGCCCATGTCGGGCTCGTCGAGCGGCTCCCCGAACTTCGCGAAAAGCTCCGCCCAGACGCTCTCAAAGTCCAGGAGAATCCCGGGGTCGGAGGGAAGGGCGCGTTTGACCGCGCTCGGCTTCGAGACGCGCTTCGGCGCCGGTTTTGGCGTCGGTTTCTGCCGCTCCGCTTGCGCGCCCTGCGGAATCGGCACGCCGATGTTATCGTCGTCGTCGCCCAGCTCGAAAAATTCGACGACGTCCGAATCGTCCGGTATCTCCAGCCCCGCTAGATCCTCTGCGAATTTCTTGTTGCGTTTCATTGACTTCTCCAATTAGCCCTGAATCGGACCACGACGCTAATCTATCATATTACGCGAAGGATTGGCGCTGAGTTCAAGAGGATTGGTCGAAAGAAACGAGATTTTTCCCTTGCGGGCTCGTGTTTTAGCGGATGAAAAGAAGATTCGGCGTGAAAAGATTGTCAAAAAAGACAACGTCAAGAAATAAAAAAGCGCGCCCGTTTAACACAGAGGCGCGCCAAGGGTCTACTTTGTAGATTGCCTTGCGCGAGAAACCTTACTTGTGGTAAGATCGCTTACTAAGACAAGTAGGGGATTCACGCTATGATACAATAATCACTTTATACACCTTCTCTCCATTCCTTCAAGCGCTCTTTTGAAAATTTTTCGAAAATTTTCTCCATACGCGTTCGAAAGTCGATTTTGCCCCTAAAATTCAGCGCGATTTTGCAAAATTAACCCTGTTTTCTCAACACTTTCCGATAAATTTGCCTTTTTTGCAAAAAAATTGCCAGAATGTTTACAGAAGGGGTGGAAAAGAGGTCTTATTTATTTATAATAATGGCAGTACGGAGACGGCTTGTTCTCCAAAGACAACAAGTTAGAGGACTAGCGCGACGATACAACGCTGTCGTGTGCAAAGTCTTGACGCGGCGTCAAGTCCGTTCCGTTGACATATCGAACACAATCCCTTCTTTCATCCCCGTGTGAAATATTATGGCAAACGATCGCATAAAGTACATTCTTGGTCTCGACCTTGGCGTCGCGTCCGTCGGCTGGGCGCTTGTCCCCTGCGACTATTCGCAAATCTCTGAAGAAACCCTCAAAATGGGCGCGCGCGTCTTTGAACCGGGCACGGACGGCAAGTTAGACGAAGGCAAAGACGAGTCGCGCAATTTGAAGCGCCGCACGGCGCGCGGGGTGCGCCGCAATTTCTGGCGCCGACGTCGACGAGCGGTCAAGTTGTTCAACATTCTGCAAAACGCGGGGCTGCTCCCCAGCGCCGCGTGCCATTCCCCCAGCGAGCGCCAGACTTTTTTCAACGCGCTCGACGTCAAGTTGAGGGACCGTTATTTCCCGGAGCTCGATCGCGTTACTGCGCAGACGTTCCTCTACAAGCTCCGCGCGATGGCGCTCGACCAAGAGCTCGATCTTGACGCCGTCGGGCGTGTCTTCTATGCGTTAGGGCAGCGCCGCGGGTTCCAGAGCAATAAGAAAGCGGATCCGGAAGACGACGGAAAAGACAAGGAACTTGGCAAAGTCAAGGGGAGTATTGCCGAACTCAACGAAGAGATTGCGGAAAGCGGCTCGCGCACCCTTGGCGAATATTTCTCGAAACTCGACCCCGAAGAAGCCGGGAAAAGAATTCGCGAGCGCTACGTCGGCCGACAGGCGTACAAGGACGAATTCGAACAAATCTGGGAGGCGCAGCGCCGCTTCCGACCCGAAGTCTACACCGACGCGTTAAAAGACAAGGTCTTCAAAGGGATCTTCTATCAACGCCCGTTGAAAAGCCAAAAGAATCTAGTCTCCAGATGCGACCTTGAACCGTCGAAACGCTGTATCGCTAAGGGCGACCCGTTGTTCCAAGAGTTCCGATACTGGCAGCGCGTCCTTGATATGTTGGTCTTCGACCCTTCGAACGAAGGCTACCGCGCGTTGACGCCCGAAGAACAGGATACTATCGTCGCTATGCTTGATTCTGCCGAACAAGTCAAATTCGACGATATGCGCGAAGCGCTCGGATTTCCGAAAAAGAACGCCAAATCGGACAACTGGAAATTCAACTTCGAGTTAGACCTTGACGGCGCCGACAAAGTCATTATCGGCAATAAGACCCGAGCGCGGATTCGTAAGGCGTTGGAAAATACCGGAGTCCGGGGACTGCCCGTCGAAGAAATTGACCGAATCGCCAAGCAAATTCTCTTTTACGACAACGATTCCGCTCTTGCTGACAAATTGCTCGAACTCTATCCTCATTTCAGCGAAGAGACCGCCGCTGCGCTTTCCAAAGTCCGGTTCGAGCCCGACTACGGCTCACTCTCCCGCAAAGCGATCGAAAATGTGTTGCCCTTGATGAAGGAAAAGCGAATCCCCTATGCGACCGCGCGTAAAGAGCTCTATGGCGAAACGCTCCAAGATCTCGCTGCTGGCAAAGCGGTCGATATTCTCGACCCGGTCGACAAAGCGCTCGGACCTGTTCGCAACCCGACCGTAACGCGCGCCTTGACTGAAATGAGAAAAGTCGTCAACGCAATCATCCGCCGCTACGGCAAGCCGGAATATATTCGCGTCGAATTGGCGCGGGATCTCAAGCGAGGTCGAAAAGAACGCGAAGAGATTTTCAAGTCGAATAAGGAACGTGAGAGGGACCGAAAAAAGGCGGAGGAAGCAATCCGCGAGGTAATGGGTTGGGGAAAAGACTCAAAGATTACCCGTCATGACGTATTGAAGTACCGACTTTGGGAAGAATGCGGCGGCGTCTGCCCATATACTGGAAAGACGATTGCGTTGAGAACGCTTTTTAGCGACGAGACCCCCATTGACGTTGAACATATCATCCCATTCAGCATTTCTCTGGACGATTCGTTCACAAACAAGACGCTCTGTTATGCCGATGAAAATCGACACGTAAAAAAGAACCAGACGCCTTATCAAGCCTACGGACGCACTGACAAATGGGCGGATATTCTCGCGCGCGTCAAGAAGTTCAAGACCCGAAGAGGGGGAAGAAATCGCAAGTTGGAACTCTTTGAAATGAGAGAGATTCCGAAAGATATCGCCGTTACCCGCTTGCTCAACGACACGCGGTATATCTCCAAGTTGGCGCTGAAGTATCTTGGAACCCTATACGCCGCCGTCAACGGGGTCGACCCAGAAAGCAAGAAGCGCGTTCAAGTAGTTATTGGCGACACGACAGCTTGGCTTCGCGACGCATGGGAACTCAATGTCATCCTCCTTTCGGATACGGATAAGCGAATCCATGACGCAACCGGCAGGGTTGACGATATCGTCAAGAAGAACCGCGACGACCATCGCCATCACGCTATCGACGCCGTCGTTATCGCGCTGACCGACCCGAGCATGGTCGCTTACATGAACAAAAACGCCGCCGCGTTCTACGATCTAAAATTCCGAGGAGGGTTCTTAAGACGCGAATTTGAGACTCCTGTTGAGAAATTTCAGGAGATTCTCGAGAATGTTGTCGCGAATATTATCGTTTCCAGGCGCGTTAATAGAAAAGTCTCTGGCGCGCTCCACGAAGAGACGAACTATGGCGCAAAGGTCTATGAGGACAAAGGGGCTTGGCGCACTTTACGCAAGCCGGTCTCGGCGCTCTCCGCAAAAGACGTTGAAAATATCGTCGATAGAAGAATTCGTATGATCGTCAGCGAAAAACTTCAAGAGGTTGGCGGCGATCCTAAAAAATTGGTCGATGAGAATCTGCCCGTCCTGCGGATTACGAAAGGCGGGAAGACTCGAATTGTGCCGATTAAGTCAGTTCGGTTTAGGAAGAACGTCAAAGCGCGTGGGATAGGGAAACGCGGACACGAACGTTATGTTGCGTCAGGAGCCAATCATCACTTGGAAGTTTATGCGGTTCTTGACGACCAGGGAAACGAACTCCGTTGGGAATCGATAGTCGTCGATCTTATGGAAGCGTATCGAAGAGTGCGAGAAAAGGAACCGGTAGTTCGCCGTGATTTCGGTCCTAAGACCAGATTCAAGTTCTCGTTTGTCAATGGTGAAGCCTTTGTTATGAACGACGGAAACCTGTATGTTGTCCGAGTTATCTCGGAGAATCAAAAAGGAGCCAAGTCTCTCGAAACGAAACTGCATACTGACGCGAGGTTAGTAAAAGAAATTAAGGCTACCAAAGGGCTAATTCATGACGCCAACACTCTAAAAAACAAAGGGGTTGCTAAGGTTTATATTGACGTGCTAGGTCAGGTTTATCCTGCCAACGACTGATTATCGTTTTGTTGACGTTTAAGAGGAACGCGCCATGCCGCGCAAGAAATATGCAGAATCGGGTTATGTAGCGATGTATCTTCTCGTCTATTTTGATTTACCGGTGAAGACGAAGAAGGACCGGAAGGAGTACGCTCTTTTCCGCAAGGCGCTCCTTAAGGACGGTTTCACCATGCTGCAGTATTCCGTCTATTCCCGCTACTGCGCGGATAATCGCGTAGTGGAGCGGCATAAGAAACGGATTCGCGAGGCGCTCCCTCCCAAAGGCGACGTCAAAACGATGGCGGTAACGTCGAAGATTTACGAAAAGATGGAAAATTTTGTCGGGCGTAAAGAGGTCGAAGGAGCGAAGGCGCCCGACGTCTGCACGTTCTATTGACCGCGCGGCAAGCTCCAACAGTAAAGGAAGGTTCCATTGTCCAACAACCGAATCTTAGATTTCTCGTTGACGCCCGTCAAATTGCGGGTTCGGGATAAGCAGCTTAAAGTCTACGACGAGAACGTCGTTCGGGATTCCGTGCCGATCGAGGATATTGCGTGCGTCGTCTTGGCGCATCCGCAGCTGACCGTCTCGCTCGGGCTCATGAAAGAGCTCTTCGCTGAAAACGTTCCGATCGTCGTCTGCGACGAGACCTCGATTCCGACGGGGCTCTGTCTGCCCCTCTACGGGCATTACGCGGGGGCGCGGCGCGTCCAGCTCCAGGCGGAAGCCTATTCGGAACGCCCGCTGATGAAGCGGCTCTGGAAACAGATCGTCAAACACAAGATCAAAAACCAGGCGCGGCTCCTTCAGCTCCTTTTCCAAGACGATTGCGGGCTCCTCGGCTACTACCAGACGGTCAAGTCGGGGGATTCGGACAATCGGGAAGGGGCGGCGTCGAAACGCTACTGGGCGAAGCTCTTCGACGGCGAGAATTTTCGGCGCGACTACAACGGCAGCGACTCGATCAACGCCGCGCTCAATTACGGGTACTCGCTCCTCCGCGCCATCGTCGCGCGCGCGATCGTGAGCGTCGGGCTCTGCCCGACCTTAGGGATATGCCACCACAATAAATACAACGGTTACGCGCTCGCCGACGACTTAATCGAGCCCTTCCGGCCGGTCGTCGACTGCTGCGTTTACGGCTTGCTCGGCGAAGACGCGCTCGACAACGGCCTGATCCCCGAAGTTAAAGTGAGGATCATTCGCCAGATTACAAGCAGATACCATATCGACGGAGAACGCGTCAACTTGTTCGAAACGGTTCTAAAAGCCGCCGAATCTCTCGTCTGGGTCCTCAAAAGAGAATCGAACGAAATCTCCTTTCCGACGCAAATGCCGTTTGAACCGGTCGACAGCGCCAATATTCAGCTGAAAAAACCTGCCGAACCGAAGAAAAAGAAAGAACCAAGAGCTAAGAAAAAACCGCCGTTTTGAGATGAAATACTGCTCCGCTTTTTCAAAAAAAACTAAAAAAGCGACGATCTTGAATAGCAAAAACGTCGCTTTTTTGGGAAATCCTCCCCGGTTTGCGGAATCTTCCCACAGTCGTTTGACTCGTAGTTCTACGAGTCAAACGACTGTGGGAAGGCCCGCCTCGAAGGGGATGCATTGTATCATAGCGTGAATTCCCGACAAGCCATAGCCGTCAGCTCGAACAACTTGGCGACGACTGCATTGTATCATAGCGTGAATTCCCGACAAGCCATAGC
>JAQVHZ010000027.1 GCA_028695965.1 Thermoguttaceae bacterium
ACTTCAAAGGCGACTTCAATAAATTTATCCTCTCGAAGAATTTACAAAAGCAAGAAGGAGTCGTTTTCAGACACCTGCTCCGCTTGATCCTTTTAATCCAAGAGTTTGCGCCTCTCAAGCCGACAGAAGGCTCGGAGCTCGAGTGGCGCGCAGAACTCGAAGAATTTGCCGAACAACTTATTGCGTCCTGCCGAAAAGTCGACCCCTCGAGCGTCGAAGAAACGCTCAATTACTCGCAAAAATCCGACCTGCTCGATCGAAGCTGAGCTCGAACAAGCGGCGTGTTTTGAATATTATCTTCCGCGGACAGGCTCTGCCCTTGTCCGACGGACGTCAACTTGATTTCATTAGAACTTATCGTGGTTACGAAAGGCTTCATAATGACTAAAAAAACAACGTGCGCGGCGCTTGTCGCATTTGCCGCAATAGCCGTCTCGATCGTCAGTTCGAGCGTCCTGCGCGCCGACGAGGGTATGTGGCTCTATTCTAATCCTCCGACCAAACAGATCAAAGAGAAATACGGCGTCGAATTGTCGCCGGAACTCCTCGAAAATCTCCAAAAATCGAGCTTAAAATTTGCAAATTCCGGAAGCGCCTCCTTTGTTTCGTCAAATGGTCTCATTATGACGAACCATCACGTCGGGCTAAGTACCGTCGCGTCGCTCAGCACAAAAGAGAACAACCTGGTCGAAACGGGTTTCAAGGCGCAAAAACTCGAAGACGAGTTGAAATGTCCCAATCTTCGGCTCATTATGCTTGAAGAAATTGTCGACGTTACCGACCAAGTGGAAGCCGCGTCCGACGGCGCCGCCAATGAAGAAGAATCTGCAGCAAAACGCGCTGAATGCATTAAGAAAATCGAAGAGGACGCGAAGGCCGAAAAAGGCTTGACCTGCAACGTCGTCGCCCTTTATCAAGGCGGGCTCTACCACCTCTACTGCTACAAAGAATTCAACGACGTGCGGCTCGTCTTCACGCCCGAAGAAAGCATTGGATTCTTCGGCGGCGACCCCGACAACTTCGAGTACCCGCGTTACAATCTCGACGTTACCTTCTTCCGCGCTTACGAAAACGACCAGCCGTACCAACCGAAACACTTCCTGAAGTGGAGTGAAAAAGGCGCCATGGACGGCGATCTCGTTCTCGTCTCGGGGCATCCTGCGAGAACCAATCGTTTCAACACGATCGCCGACCTCGAATACCAGCGCGACGTCTATTACCCGCACATGATGAACAAATATCGCCGTCGGGAAGTCGCTTACTCGATCCTCAAGTCGACCGGCGAAGAAAATGCGCGCCGCATCGCCACGGAACTCTTCGGGCTCCAAAACTCGCGTAAAAACCGCGGCGGTATTCTTCAAGGTCTTGAATCGGCCAACTTGATGCAGCCGAAAATCGACGCCGAGAACGAATTGCGTCGTCTTGCCAAAGAACAAAACGTCGTCGACTACTCCCAAGGGGATCCGTGGGAAAATATTGAAAAAGCCGTCGACCAATGGGCTGGCTTGTACGTCGCTCACGATCTCCTTGAAAACAACGAAGCCTTCTTCGGTTGTTCGCATATTAGGCGCGGACGCGCTATTGTTCGCTACGCGCTGGAAATGGCTAAGCCGGAAGAGGAACGAGCCGACGCCTACAAAGGCGACGCCGCGCAAACGGCTAAAAACGATCTGCTCGGAGGTTCAGGCGAATCGTACGACGATATCGTCGCGCTCAAATTGTCCGATTCGCTGAGTATGCTGTACGAACTCTCCCGCCCGGTCGAAGGCGGCCGCGCGCTCGGCGACGTCGTTATCAAGCAGGACGATTTCGACCTGATCTACGGCGGCCATTCTCCAAAAGCGCGAGCGCGGCAGATTCTGAAAGAATCGCAAGTTTATAATAAAGACTACGTCGAGACGCTCCTGAACGGCGGTCTGGACGCGCTCAAGGCGTCGACCGACCCCGCGATCCAAATAGCGCTCGCCATTGAGCCGATCTGCGCCGACCTGCGCGACATAAGCAAGAAGGTTGACGAAATCAAGCGTCGGGAGTACACAAGAATCGCTAAGGCGCGCTTCGCCGTCTATGGAACCGACGTCTATCCGGACGCGACCTTCACGCTCCGTCTTTCCTACGGGAAGGCGCGCGGCTACCCGAACGACGACGGCGTCGCGTACCCTTACGCCACGAACGTCCAAGGCGCGTACGACCACGCCGCCGCGCATAATTTCGTCGATCCGTACGACCTTGCTCAATCGTGGCTCGACGCTGAAGCCGAAGGGCGCGCTCCTAAGGAATCGCTCATCAACTTCGTCACTACAAACGACATTATCGGCGGCAACTCCGGCAGCCCCGCTGTCAACGCAAACGGCGAAGTAACCGGGCTCGTCTTCGACGGAAACGTCTACTCGCTCGTCGGCAACTTCACCTTTGAAGACGTCCAAATGCGCGCGGTCCTTGTCCATTCGCAAGCGATCCGAGACGTTGTCCGCGACGTCTATCAACTCCCTCAACTTGCCGACGAACTCGGTAAATGAGCGAACTTCATGCGAACGGCTCCCACGAGCCGTTCGCGCGTCCTTTCCCACTTGGAACATCGGCATAGATATGTCTAAACAACCTTACGTCGTCTTTGCCACCGGCAATCGACACAAAATCGAAGAGACGGCGCAAATCGTCGCGCCGACCGGCGTTCAACTGATCTCGCTAGCGGAATTTCCCAACGCGATCGACGTCGAGGAAAACGGCGCGACGTTCGGAGAAAACGCGCGGATCAAAGCGTGCGAACAAGCCAAGAACTTGAGCGAATGGGTCCTTGCGGAAGATTCCGGGATCTGCGTCGACTGCCTCGACGGCGCGCCCGGCGTCCATTCTGCAAGGTTCGCGTACGTCAACCGCTGCGACGACAAGCGAAACAACGAACTGCTGCTCGAAAAGCTCGAAGGCGTCCCCCTCGAAAAAAGAACGGCGCATTACACTTGCCATATGGTTCTTTCGAACGCCCGAGGCGAAGTGATGTTCGAGGTCGAACAGATTTGCCCTGGACGCATCCTTTTCGAAGAATTTGGGACCGGCGGGTTTGGGTACGACCCAATGTTCCAACCGCTCGGCTGCGACACGACGTTCGGCTTGACGCCCCCGGAAGTCAAGGCGCAAATCAGCCACCGCGCCAAAGCGACTCGAATCCTCGTTCCGTTTCTCTTTGACTTGGTCAAAGACGATCGGTTGCCCGTAAAGTAACAATTTCGTTCAACCTGTCGAGTTCGAACAGATTGGACATAAACTCAATATTGCGAATACCATGTCTGAATTTAATTTACAGGAATATTGCCTCGACGTCGCAAAAAAAGCGAAAAAAGCCTCGCGCGCTCTTGCCGCCGTCTCCGGCGCGAAAAAGAACGAATGGCTTAACCTTTGCGCCGACAAATTATTAGAACGAAAAGACGAAATCCTCAAGGAAAACGCCAAAGACCTTGAAGCCGCGCGTCAAGCCGACCTTAAAGCGTCGATGATCGATCGATTAACGCTTTCGGAAAAAACGCTCGAAGAGATGGCCAACGCGCTCCGTGAAATCGCCGCCTTCCCTGATCCTATCGGCGCTGTGATCGGCTCGACGATCCGTCCGAACGGGCTAGAAATTCAAAAAATCCGCACGCCCATCGGCGTCGTCTTCTTCACCTACGAATCGCGTCCGAACGTAACAACCGACGCGGCGGCTATTTGCGTGAAGAGCGGCAACGCGGTCGTCTTGCGCGGCGGCAAAGAGGCGTTTCACTCCAACGTCATTCTTGGCAAAGTCTTAGCGGACGCGGCGCGTGAAGCGGGCATTCCGGAACACGCGGCGCAGCTCCTTGAGACGACCGACCGAGACGCCGTCGACGAATTTCTGCACCTGCCGAAATACATTGACGTCGCGATTCCTCGCGGCGGCGCGGCGCTCATCACGCGCGTTACTCAAGAGGCGCGTATGCCGGTCATCAAGCACTTTGCCGGCAACTGCCACGTCTACGTCGACCAATTTGCAGACCTCGACGTCGCCGAAAAGGTCTTAGTCAATTCGAAATGCCAGCGTCTCGGGACCTGCAACACCGCCGAATCGCTCCTCGTTCATGCAAATATCGCGCACGAAGCAATTCCTCGGCTCTTTAAAGCGTTGGCCGACAAAGGCGTGGAGATTCGCGGCGACGAAGCCTCGCGCGCCCTCTCCCCGGAAGTCAACGTCGTTCCTGCGACCGAAGACGACCACTACGCCGAATATCTCGCGTCGATTATCTCTGTAAAGGTCGTCGACTCCATCGAAGCGGCGATCGAGCATATCAACGAGCACAGCTCCGGCCACACCGAAGCGATTATTTCGCGCGACGTCGCCGCGATCAAGAAGTTCACGACAGAAATCGACAGCGCCGCCGTTACAATCAACTCGAGCACGCGGCTCCACGACGGCGGACAGTTCGGGCTCGGCGCCGAAATCGGCATCAGCACCGATAAGTTCCACGTCCGCGGCCCATGCGGCGTGAACGAACTGACCAGCTATAAATACGTCGTTTACGGCGACGGCGCCGTTCGAGAATAACGCTGTAATTCCAGACGCGGCGCCCCCTTGATTCAAGTTGGCGCCTCGTCCTTTTTCATACAACCGCGCGCGCTGCTCATTAGGCGCAGAACACTCGCAAGGATCGTTTGTATAATGTCTTCCGGCCGTACCCGTCGTTCGAGAAATCGATCGCGCTCTTACCCGACGAACGAAGCGATTCGACAAGCGGAACGCAAGTTGAATCAGGTCTTCTTGTTCGATAGGGACGCGCTGCGCAATCGATTATACCGTCTCAAACGCGAGTATGAAAAACTCTTGACCGAAAAGCGTCAGGAACAAGAGCAAGCCGAAGGCGCAGAAGCGACTAACGCTCCTAAAGTCAAGAATCAGCAAGAGCTCGATTGGGACAAGCGCATGAGCGAGCTCCTGCTCGACTGCGACGCCTCCGTCGAAAAAGTCGCCCAGCGGCGCGCGGCTATTCCTGAAATTCGCTACCCTTCCGACCTTCCGATCGTCGAACGAAAAGACGAAATTAAGAAACTCATCGCCGAAAATCAAGTCGTCGTCGTCTGTGGGGAGACAGGAAGCGGAAAGTCGACGCAGCTCCCGAAAATGTGTCTCGAACTGGGGTTAGGCGCAAGGGGTATGATTGGGCACACTCAGCCGCGCCGCATCGCCGCGCGCTCGATCGCGCAGCGCGTCGCCGACGAACTTCAGACGCCGTTAGGGCAAGGCGTCGGTTACAAAATCCGCTTTTCCGACGAAACCTCCGAGTCGACCTACGTCAAATTGATGACCGACGGCATCCTGCTCGCCGAGTCGCAGTCGGACCGGTTCTTCAATCGATACGAAGTCCTCATCGTCGACGAAGCGCACGAACGCTCCCTCAACGTCGACTTCCTTCTCGGTATGCTCAAGCGCGTGCTCGAACGCCGACGCGATCTCAAATTAATCATTACCTCCGCAACGATCGACGCCGAACGGTTCGCGCAGCATTTCGCTGACGTGAAAGGTCCTGCGCCTATCGTTCAGGTCTCCGGCAGAACCTATCCGATCGAAATTCGTTATCGTCCGGTCGACGAACTGAAAGAGCGGCGCGAGGCGGCAAGGCTCCTCGGCGAAGGAAGCGCGACCCAAAACCGAACGCGCGATTTCGACGACGAAGACGCGTTCGACGCGTCCTTGGTCGACGCCGTCGACGAATTAGCAAGGCTCGGCAAAGGGGATATGCTTATCTTCATGCCGACAGAACGCGACATTTTCGACACGGCGAAGCTGCTGAAAGGTCGGTCGATTCCCGGCGACGACGCCGTGCGGAAGACCTTGATCCTTCCCCTTTACGCGCGGCTGCCCTCCGAAGAACAGCAGAAGATCTTCGGCAAAATTCCGCACAGAAAAATCGTTATCGCGACAAACGTCGCCGAATCCTCCCTTACCGTTCCCGGTATCCGGTACGTTATCGATACCGGCACGGCGCGCATCAGCCGCTACTCCGCGCGTTCAAAGACTCAGCGGCTCCCCATCGAGCCGATTTCTCAGGCGTCCGCTAATCAGCGCGCGGGACGCTGCGGGCGCGTCGGACCGGGCGTCTGCATTCGCTTGTACAGCGAGCGCGATTATTTGCAGCGTCCGGAATACACGACCCCTGAAATCCTGCGCACCAACTTGGCGTCCGTCATTTTACAGACGAAAGCGCTCCGACTCGGCGATATCTCCGTCTTTCCGTTCATCGACCCGCCCTCTCGAACCTCCATAAACGACGGGTTCAAAACTCTCTACGAACTTGGCGCCATCGACGAAAACAACGAATTGACGAGCGTCGGAAGAACGCTGAGCAGGTTGCCCGTCGACCCGCGCATCGGCAGAATGCTCCTCGCCGCCAACCAAGAAGACGCGTTGCGCGAAGTGCTCATCATCGCTTCCGCGCTCGAAATTTTCGACCCGAGAGAGCGGCCGCGAGAAAAACAAGAAGCGGCAGACGCTAAACATGAGCCGTTCCTAGACGAAAATTCCGACTTCCTGTCCTACCTGAAATTATGGGATTTTTGGCAAGCGCTCAAAGAAAAACTTTCGAAAAGTCAGCTGCGTAAAGCTTGTCGCGAAAATTTCTTATCGTACAATCGTATGAAGGAGTGGTCCGAGACCTATGTGCAGCTGCTCCAATTAATTCGCGAACTGGGTTTTAAGCTGCGCGAACGACGCGACGCCTACAATGCGATTCATCGTTCCGTCCTGACCGGTCTCCTTTACGGAGCAGCGACAAAATCGGAGACGGGCCACGAATATCGTTCGACCAACTCGGGCAAATTCTTCATCTGGCCCGGCTCCGGCGTGAAGAAGCGACCCGAATGGATTGTCGGCGCCGAGCGAATCCAAACGGCGAATTCGTATATGCGCACGGTCGCGAAGATCGACCCGGCATGGATTGAAGAGCTTGGCGAGAAATTGATCGTTCGATCATATCGCGATCCTTTTTGGAGCCGCGAGACGGGCTACGTTCACGCCTACGAGAAAACGACCCTTTACGGGCTAACGATCGTCCCGCGCAGGCGCGTCAACTACGGACCGATCGACCCCGTCAGGGCGCGTGAAATATTCATTTACGAAGCGCTCGTCAATCGCGAATTCGATTGTTCCCTCCCTTTTTTCGCGCACAACGTCCGCGTCTACGAAGAAGCGGAAAGCCTGCGCGATAAAATTCGCAGGTTCGAATTTGTCAAGCCGCTCGACGCAATATACGATTTTTACGACGCGCGCCTCCCGAAAGACGTTTACGATTCCGTAACCCTTAAACGTTGGTTCAACCGCGCGCCGTCCAACGAACGCAAGCGGTTATTTGCAACCCTTCCCGACTTCTGTTACGCAGAAGACGTCGACGAAACGACGGCGAAGGCGTTCCCCGATTCGTTAGACCACGACGACTCCGCGCAATTCCCGCTGGAATACGCCTTTAACCCAGGCGGCGAGGACGACGGAATCACGCTCGTTACCCCGATCGAAGGGCTGCGTCAGCTCGATTCGCGGCGGCTCAGCTGGCTGGTTCCCGGCTTGCTCGAGCAGAAAATTGTCGCGCTCTTAAAGTCGCTGCCCAAAGAGATTAGACGCGAACTTGTGCCCGTTCCGGAAACGGCGCGGGAAATGGCGCGCAAGGTGAATTTCGGAGAAGGCGCGCTCGAAGAAGTTTTGGCGCGCGAAGTTACGAGAATCACCGGTCAATTGACGACGCCTAACGATTTCGACGTCGCGAAACTCCCCGTCGAACTTCAATTTAACGTCAAAGTCGTCGACGACAAAGGAACGACGATCGCCGAGGGGCGCGATACGGCGGAACTGCGCGAACAGCTTGGCGTCGAGATAAACCGGTCGATCAGCGCGGTCGTCGACCCGAAATGGAATCGCGACGGCGTGACCAAATGGGATTTCGGGGCGCTGCCCGACGCCGTCTCGATAACGCGCGGCGGCGTCTCGGTCTCAGCCTACCCGGCCCTATGCGATCCGCGTTTTTTGACGGGCGATTTTTCGCCGCGCGCCCCGCACGCCAAAACCTTAGCGCTGAGACTCTTCGACTCGAAAGACAAAGCGATGCGCAATACGTTCTTTGGCGTCGCGAGAATGTTTGCGCTTACGAATATGCGCGATCTGAAAACTCAGGCGCGTTACATCCCTCAAATAGAAAAGATGCGCGCCTACTCGCGTTCCATCGAGGACTTTGACGTCGACGCTGCCGTCGCCGAGACGATCGGCTTACGAGCCTTAGAGCTGGACCTCCTCTCCCTGCCTAGCGACGAAGGGGAATACAATCAGCTCGCCTCCAAAGGTCGAGAGAGGATTGGACTAGCAGTCCAAGACGTTACTTCCTGGATGACGCGCTTTTTCGACGCGTATCAGGAAGTTCGGCTAACGATCGAACAACGCAGAAAAGGACCTGCCAATTCCGTCTGCGACGACGTCGATCGGCAATTGAGCCGACTCCTGACGCCCCGATTCTACTTAACGACCCCGTGGGAATGGCTGAAAGAGTACCCGCGATATTTTAAAGCGATCGTCGCGCGATTTGAGAAATGGGCGAACGGCGGTTCTCAAAACGACGCGCGATTTGCCTCGGAGCTCGAAGAGTACTGGACAAGGGGCGAAGAAGCGGCCAAACGCGCGGAAGCCGCAGGCGTTATCGTGCCGGAACTCGAAACGTTTCGCTGGGCGGTCGAAGAGTACCGCGTCTCGCTCTTCGCGCAGCGGCTCGGAACCGCCATGAAAATTTCGCCCGTTCGATTGGAAAAAATGTGGGAAAAGATTGTTTTCTGAACGAACCGTTCGTTCTGAGATCTAAAGTAAACAGGCGCATGGAGCGCGACGCATTTAACGTTAAAGGAACCGTTATGGGAAATGATTATCTGCACATTTGCGTTCTGTTGGACGTTTCCGAATCGATGAGCGCGCTCCGAGACTCCGTTCACTTCTCGTTGAACGAGTTCCTGGCAAGGTTTCATCACCGATTCGAAAGACAGATCCTTCTCGACGTCTATCAATTCTCCGAAACGTTTCGTCAGACGGCAAACGATCTCAACTTAAACTCCGCCACTTGGATGGAGGTGCAAAATACGATCGATTCCGGTTACGCCGGAGCGACCGCGCTGTGCGATTCTCTATGCGCCGTTATCGACAAACTCGGCGTCAAGCTGAGCAAGCTTCCAGAAGACTTGCGTCCGCGCAATGTGCTCTTAGCCATTGCGACCGACGGCGCCGACAACTGCAGCAGGCGCTTCTCGCTATCTGACGTCTGGGCTCGGCTCGCAAGGCAATCGCACAAGTACAACTGGAATATTGTCTATTTGGCAAAAAAAGCAAACGCTCTGCGTGAGAATTGCCCCATGGACGAGACGTACCTCAGCGACCCCGACGACTTTGCAGATCAAATCCGCGTGCAGAAAACCGAGGTAATATTCTTTGACGAACCTGAAGCCTATAATGAAGTGCTCCTCAAAGAAAAGCAACCTGAAGATTATTCCGACTACGAGGGCAAAATCGTTGAAGAGCTGCAATCCGACGAGTCTGGATCTGTCAAAGGGGTAATCGACACAGAGACGGCAGGACGGCTCGTGGAAAAGATTAGCGGCGAAGAGGAACTGCAGCTCGAAGAATCGTGGGAAGAAGACGAAGCTGTCGAAGAGACTGACGAAGAAACGACAGAAGAACTTGGCGAAGAAGGCGTGGAAGAACCGTCGGATGAAATCGACGTGGAAGAAGACGAATACACGCTCGAATCAGCAGAACAAGCCAAAGAAGCAGTTGAAGAACTGTCGGAAGAAGTCGCAGCGGAAGAAGAGCGCGGCGAAGAAATAACGCAAGACCAAACTGACGCTGTCGTTGAAGAAATAGATGCAAAAATCGACGACTTAGAAGAAGATTCGTTCGAGGAAGAACAAACCGACGAAACGGAAACAACTGCTGAGAGCGATAGCCCTTTGTTAGACCCGGTCGAGCTTGAGAAAGAAACGATCGCAAAAGTCGAAGCGTTCTTTGAAAGAGGCGCCGAACACGAAGAAGAACCTGACCTCGAAGAACAACAAATCGAAGAGACGGAAGAACTTGAGGAGACGTCTACCGAAGAGGAAGAACAAACCGACGAAACGGAAACAACTGCTGAGAGCGAAAGCCCTTTGTTAGACCCGACCGAGCTTGAAAAAGAAACAATCTCAAAAGTCGGAGCGTTCTTTGAAAGAGGCGCCGAACCCGAAGAAGAACCTGACCTCGAAGAACAACAAATCGCAGAGGCGGAAGAACTTGAGGAGACGTCTAGCGAGGAGGAAGAACAAACCGACGAAACGGAAACAACTGCTGAAAGCGAAAGTCCTCTGTTAGACCCTGCCGAGCTTGAAAAAGAAACGATTGCAAAAGTCGAAGCGTTCTTTGAAAGAGGCGCCGAACCCGAAGAAGAACCTGACCTCGAAGAACAACAAGTTGAAGAGACGGAAGAACTTGAGGAGACGTCTAGCGAGGAGGAAGAACAAACCGACGAAACGGAAACAACTGCTGAAAGCGAAAGTCCTCTGTTAGACCCTGCCGAGCTTGAAAAAGAAACGATCGCAAAAGTCGAAGCGTTCTTTGAAAGAGGCGCCGAACCCGAAGAAGAACCTGACCTCGAAGAGCAACAAGTTGAGGAAACGGAAGCGCTCGAAGAAACGTCTAACGAAGAAGAGCAGCAAGCCGACGAACCGGAGATAACTGAGGAGAACGCAAGTCCGTTGTTAGATACGGCCGAGCTTGGAGAAGAAACGATTACCAAAGTCGAAGGCTTCTTCGAAAGAGACGACGACGCCGAGCCAGAAGAAGAACCGGAAACAGACGATACGCCACAAGCTGAGACGACAGAAGAACCGGCAACCTTCGACGACAACGAAGACGACGAAGAGGACGTCGAAGAAAGCGAAGCGCCGCTCGTTGATAAGATCGACGCGTTCAAATTTGTTACCGAAATCGTCGAATCGGACGCCGAACGTTATGAGCCTGACTTCCCCACGCTTAGAACGTTAGACGAAATACTGCACGAACAAAAAGAAACGACGCAGGATCTGGAAGAAGCCGCCGAAGAAGAAACGGACGCGTCTGAACCTGTCGAAGACGCAGAGGAAGAGACGTCAGAAGGGGCAGAGCAAATCGACGAGGAATCAGACGTCTCCGAATCTGTTGAGGTTGCGGAAGATGCGTATGTCGAGGAAGCAGAAGAAACGGCAGAGGAACAAGAGCAAGCCGAAGAAGAACCGGAAACAGACGACATAGCGCAAGACGAAGAGCCGGATGCCGCTGAACCTGTTGAACAAGCGGAAGAAACGGCAGGGGAACCCGAGGTTGTCGAAGCCGACGCGCCTCACGAAAAGGAAGAAGAAACGGTCGAAGAAGTTGCAGAAGAGCCTCTGCTCGCCGTCGAGGAGACGCAGGAACCTGCTGCGGAACAGGTCCTTACTCAACCCAAGTCGGCGACTCATGCCCCTGAACGCCGTCCGACATTCAGTTTCGGCGATTTTAAGTACGAGCTGACCGAGCCGCCAACGCCGTCTGACGTTTCCGGGGATAAGGCGCAGGACGAAACAAGCGGGCCGGGAGCGACGACGTCGCAAGAATCGATCTCAGCGGAAGCCGCTGTGGAAGATATTTCAGAACAACCGGTCTTGATCACGCCGTCTCACGACACATTCACAATCAAGAGTCCGAAATTGGTCGTTCCTCCGTTTGACAGGAGCGGCAAAGAAAGGTCCCATGAGCCTAAGTCGGAACCCGTCCAGAAACAAGCGCCCCCGCAAGTTGCCTCGGGCGCGCAGTCGGGTCCTGTAGATTCCGACGAAGCGCGTCGACGCGAGGTTCGACAGCAGGAGCGCGAGGCGAAGCTTCAAGCGTGGCGTCGAGAACAGAGCGCCGAGAAGCCGACAACTGCGTTAGACGGCTCGGCTCCGCAAGGCGCGCCTCAGACGGAACCGCAAGAGGAAGCCACGTATCAACCGCCGAAGCTCGCGCATCCGCCTGAGTTAGAAGAACCTGTTGAGAAACAAGAAAAAGCGCGCGAACCAGCGACCTTTACGCGCATTGCGTCCGGCGAACGCGAAGCTTTCTCGCTCGAAGCGCCCGCGCCCCCATCGGGTTCGGACCATGCCCGTGCAAAATCCAAGCCGCTGCCGACCCCGTGGGATTCCTTGGAAGTCCCAAAATCGAAACCCAAACCGGTCGAGGAAGAGTTTGAGGAATACGAAGACGAGCCGCGCGAAGAACCGCGCGAACTTGGCTTCCTCGGCAAAATCGCTCGATCGCTGCAGAACCTCTTTAAAAGCGTGAACCAGTAAGAGGCTGTCCCAGCGCGTCCGCAGCGCTGCAAACGCGCTTTTGTCATACCTTTCGTTAGTATTTTGGAGTCGTCCTATGTCGTTAGTTAGAAACCTGTTGCTAATGAGCGCGCTTCTCTTGGCGTCGGCTTCTTATGCGTTTGGACAAAATTCGAACGCCGCCCAAGATTTTCAATCTCCGCCCGATTCCGCCAAGCCGGGCGTCTATTGGTTCTTTATGGACGGCAACATAACAAAATCGGGCATGAAGGCTGACTTACAAGCGATGAAAGACGCGGGGCTAGGCCGCGCAATTATTATGGAGGCGGATCTTGGCGGTCCTAAAGGCGACGTCCTTTACTTCTCCCCTAAATGGCTAGACTGCTGGTCTTACGCAACGCAAGAGGCCGAACGGCTCGGAATCGAGCTCGTTACGAGCGTCGGTCCCGGCTGGTGCGGCGCGGGCGGTCCTTGGATCGATCCGGAACGATCAATGCAGCATTTGCGCGCAGCTTTTACACAAATCGCGGGCGGGGCTGACGTCGACGTCGTCCTAGCCAAGCCGGAGCCGCGAACGCCCTATTTCGGGCTCGGCTCGCTCGGACCCTGCGAAGAAGCGTGGTGGACCTTCTATCGCGACGTCGCCGTACTGGCTTTTCCGACGCCCAAAGAGCAAAACAAACTGCCCGACTGGGAAGAAAAAGCGCTCTTTTATCGACCGCCCTACTCCTCTATGCCGGGCGTTAAGCCATACCTTCCAACCTGTTCAGACGATCCGAACGTCATAGAATCTCTTGCGGATTCGGTCGTTCCCTACAATTCGATCGTCGACATTTCCGACTGCATGGACGCCGACGGCCGTCTGCGATGGCGAGCGCCCGAGGGGAACTGGACGATCGTGCGGCTCGGCCGCCGTATCACCGGTCAAACGACACGGCCCGCGCCGGAAGCCGCGTTGGGGCTCGAATGCGATAAATTCGAACCCTCCGGCATTGACTATCATTTTAAGAGCTTCAACACGAAGCTCTTTGAAGTCGCGAAATTTACGACCTTGCATCACGATAGTTGGGAGATGAGTTCGCAGAACTGGTCGGAAAATTTCCGACAGCTCTTCTTCGACAAACGCGGTTACGATCCTCTGCTCTGGACCCCTGTTATGTTTGGCGTGCCTGTCGAAAGCGTCGAACAATCGGAGCGATTCCTCTGGGACCTGCGCCGCACGGCGCAAGAGCTCGTCTATGACAACAACGTTGAGCGCATGAAGAAGTTAGGCGCCGAACACGGCTTAACCTTCTCCACGGAAGCGTACGACCTGAACCCCGCGGGCGACCTCTATCTGTTCCGAGCCGCCGACGTCCCCATGTGCGAATTCTGGGCGAAAGGCTATGGATTTGAAACGACGTTCAGCGTCATCGAAGCGGCGTCGAGCGCGCACACCACCGGCCGCTCGATCATCGGCGCAGAAGCGTTCACTACCTCAAACGACCGCTGGCGCCAACACCCAGGTCTGATGAAACGCCAAGCGGATTGGGCGTTTTGCTTAGGCGCGAACCGGCTTTTCTTCCATCGAATGTGCGCGCAGCCGAACGACGACGCGCCCGGCTTCTCGCTCGGTCAGCATGGAACCCACTTCGACCGCACTCAGACGTGGTTCCCGCTCGTCGGCGACTTCTGCGATTTTATCGCGCGAACTCAAGCGCTCCTGCAGCGCGGCAAGCCCTCCGCGGACGTGCTTTATCTCGACCGAGAAGGAGCGCCGCAAGTCTTCGTCGCGCCGTCGACCGCGCTGCTCGCCGGAGAATTTCAAGACAAGCGCGAATACAACTTCGACGGATGTTGTCCGCAAGTCCTGATCGAAACGGCAAGCGCAGAAGACGGCAAGATCGTCTTTCCGGACGGAACAGCCTACACGCTCCTCGTCCTGCCGAACTCGACGGAAATGACGCTCGACCTAGCGCGTAAACTGCGAGAGTTTGTCGACAAGGGCGTGCCCGTCATTGGCGCCGCGCCGCTGCGAACGCCGACCCTCGTCGACTATCCTAAAGCTGACGACGAACTGCAAACAATAGTCGACGCGATTTGGTCAAGCGGCAACGCGCCGTCCGAACCCGGTTCCGCTGCAAAAGTTAAGAACCAGCGCCAAACGATCGCAGACGCCCAATGGATTTGGTCAAGCGCCAACTACAACGCGCGTCCCTACGAACGGCGCGTCTTTACGAAAACCTTTGAACTGCCGCAAGATTTCGACGTCAGCGCCTTTAACGACGCATATGCCTGCGCTGCCGCCGACAACGTCTATACGCTCAAGCTGAACGGCGTTAAGATAATCTCCGGCAACAACTTCCACGTTCCTGACGTCGACAAGATCCCCGTCGACCTGCTCAAGCCGGGCCTCAATGTCGTTACGCTCGACGTCTTAAACGAAGGTTCAAGCCCCAATCCCGCAGCCGGTATCGCCGCGCTGCAATTCTCCGACTCTTTCAAGATCGTTACCGATTCCACTTGGAAGAACGAAGACGGCTCAGACGCCGCGGCGCTCGGCCCGTACAATATGGGCCCGTGGAACCTCAACATCAGCACGGCTGTTGACTCCGACGCAACCTATCCGACCTGGAGCGTCGTCCAGCGGAAATTGCGCGATTTGGGCGTCGTCCCTGAGTTCGAATCGACGGGCGACGTCCGTTGGATCCGCCGTATCGACGGCGACGTCGACCTGTTTTACGTCGGCAACCGATCGGACGTCCCCCAGTCGACCGAATGCGCGTTCCGCGTATCCGGCAAAGAGGCTGAGATTTGGGATCCGGTCTCCGGGCGTCGATACGTTGTCGACGTCATGCGCGAAGAATCCGGACGCTCAATCCTCCCGATTGAATTTTCGGAATCGCAAAGCTTCTTCATCGTCTTTATGCCGGAAAGCGACAAGAGCTTGCCGACGACGTCCTCCCTTTTCGCGCCGAA
Organism: Thermoguttaceae bacterium; assembly: GCA_028695965.1. GTDB lineage: Bacteria > Planctomycetota > Planctomycetia > Pirellulales > Thermoguttaceae > RUG369. The sequence continues at coordinate 15,286 of JAQVHZ010000027.1, forward strand.
ACGCTCGGAACTCGTCGTCGATCTCTCGAAGGATTGGACCGTCTCGTTCAACCAAAACGCGTCGACTAATCGCGATTTCGAAGAGGGACGTCCGAAAACGGCGCTCTTTGACTCCTTGACAGACTGGTCCAAGAGCGACGACGCCTACATACGTTATTACTCGGGCCTCGCCGTCTACGAAAAGACGTTCGACGTCGACGCCGATCTGGACGCAGCCGGAACCTACGCGTTCGAATTCGACGACGTCCAAGTCATGGCGCGCGTGGAGCTGAACGGCGTCGATCTTGGCGTCGTATGGCAAAAGCCGCAGCGCGTCGAAGTCCCCGCCAACCTTATCCGCAAGCGCCAAAACGAGCTGAAAATTACTGTTGCCAACTTGTGGTGCAATCGTCTCATCGGAGACGCTAGTCGGCCGGTACAAGAACGCTTCACGCGTTCGTCCAATCCGATGTGGGGACCCGGCGACGAGCAGCTCCTGCCGTCGGGCGTCATCGGCCAAGCCGCGCTGGTTCAGCGCGTTGCAAAATAGCGTATGCAAGTCGAGGGGTCTGAGGATGAGAATCGAACAACCGATTCGTCGAACCGTCCCGAGCGGTCGGACGTCCGGCGCCAGGCGCTTAGCCTTTGAGAGGCTTGAGGACCGGCTCGCGCTCGACGCGGCGTCTTTTGGCGCGCTCGATTACAGCTCGGACGCCGCGCTCTGTTCCGACGGCTTCCACGACCCGCCTATCGCCCTAATAAGTCAAGATCGCTACTATGTTCAAGAGAACTGCTCCGTATGCGTTTCCGGCGAAGGCTCCGCTGGAAACGACTTGCGTTACTTCTGGTATCTTGGACCTCAGCCGACAGAATCCAGAGAGTTGTTTGTCGAACTAGGCGAATACTTCTGGCTCTCCGCGTCTCAATTAGACCTCGGGACGGGCGACTATTCTCTCCAGCTATACGTTCAAGACAGCTCCGGAGCCTCGAGCGAAACCGTTGAAGGCGCGCTGACAATTACCCCTTCCGAGCCGTCTTTTACAATCGACGCCGATCATTCTCTAGACCCCGGCGCGCTCGTCTTGAACGTTCAAGCGCATTCGTACTACCCAATTTCGACGTGGACGATCGACTGGGGCGACGGGTCGACCACTCAAACGGACGCGCTCGGATTCGAACTCGCCGCAGCGCACTTTTATCCGCAAATCGCCGACGACGCCGTCTATACGGCGACGCTTGCTGTCGTCGATTCCCTGGGACGCGGCGGCGAGCAAGTCTACGAGCTTGTTACCGTCAATGTGCCCGGCGTCGACCCCTTCTCTTCCTTTGTCGTCGACGCGTTTTACGACGCGGAAAAAGGCAGTTACACGCAGTCGCAGATTTGCTGGGCGGCGGGAACTGCCAACGTGCTCTACTACACCGGCTGGGCTAATCCAACAATAACCGCAGACCAAGGAGGCTCAAACGTCTCCTTCACCAACGAAGACGACGTCTACGACTACCTTGCCCAATCGTTTCAAAATATCGGCAGTTCCTCGCTTTACGGATACCAATGGTTCATCACCGGCAACTACCAAGCGGCCGGCGTCGCGGGCTGGGCGCAGCCTGACCCAGGTTCCGGCGGATTCCATACCAACGTTGAGAACTTCTGGTCGCTGACAAGCTACAATTCCTACGCGTCCTCTTCTAATCCGACGTCAATCTTTCCAAAAATCGACGGCCTGCTGCAGTCCGGCTACGGCGCTACGGCGTCCCTCGGCTTTTATTCTAATAACCCCGGTTCTACGCTGCTCTTAGCGCACACCGTTACGCTCTGGGGGTTCGAAACCGACGCAACTTATGAAAAGAACGATCCAAGACATTATTCGGCGATCTATATCACCGATTCCGACAATGACGCCTATCAAGGACGAAGCGCGCCAAATACTTTGCACAAAGTGCATATGCGATGGGATAACGAGTATGGCCGCTATTGCCTGACAGACTATCGCACGGGCGTCTGCTGGCTAGAAGAATTGATCGCCCTGGCCCCGATAACGTCGTTCTTAGGCGAAGGCGCTTAAGCGTAAAAGAAAGACGCGCGTCCAACCGCTCGGCAAGAGTCGATTAGCGCGCGTCTTTTTGTGTCATGAAACGCTGTTTACAGGCTCCGAAGTCAATCCTAAGCGCCGGGCGCTAGGACGCTTGCGTCAAGTCGTATAGTCGGCGTTCAGGCGGACGTATTCAGCCGTTAGGTCGGACGTCCAGAACCTGATCGACGCGTCTCCTTCTTCGAAGAAGAGTTCGAAACTCGTATCGCGATTATTTCGAATCGAGTCGGAAACAACCGTCTTGTCAAACTCAACGGGCGTTCCGTTTTCGTAAAGCAAGAAACCATTGACTTTTAAGGAAACTTTCGACGGGTCGTAAGGAACGCCGCAGCGTCCGGTGGCGGAGATAATGCGTCCCCAGTTCGGATCGGCGCCGCAGATCGCAGTCTTGACGAGCGCGTCGTTCGCGACCGTTTGCGCGAGCTTCTTCGCAGATTCCCTGTCGGGCGTGCCGAAGACGTCGATCGTGATAAGGTGCGTAACGCCTTCCCCATCGTTCGGAATCATTGGCGCAAGCTCCTTGCACATATCGAGCAGCAATTCGCCGAAAACGGCGAGATCTTCGCCTTTAAGGGGCGTCGCGTCCGCAGCCCCGTTCGCCAGGAGCAGAACAGTGTCGCTCGTGCTCGTATGACCCTCGACGCTGATGCAGTTGAAGGTGTCTTCCACGGCGCCGCGCAAGAGCTTTTGCGCGTCCTCGGGCTCCAGCATTGCGTCGGTGATGATCGACGCAAGCATCGTCGCCATATTCGGCCCAATCATCGCGGCGCCTTTGCACATACCGGCGATCCGAATCGTAACGCCGTTCGGAAGGGTTTTTTCGCGAGAGACGGTCTTTATCTTCGTGTCGGTCGTCATCATCGCGGTCGCGGCTTTTTCGAAATCGCTCAGCGCGTTCCCCAATACCGCGGCGGCTTCTTCCGCGCCGATCGCGACGCGGTCCATCGGAAGGTGAACGCCGATAACGCCGGTCGACATAACAAGCGTCTGCTCGGCCGTCGCGCCAACCGCTTCGCCAGCATACTTCGCCATCCTGCGCGCGTGATCCAAGCCAAGCTGCCCCGTGCAGGCGTTCGCTACGCCAGAATCAGTCGCGATGACGCGGAACCCGCTGCCCGGCGTGCGTTCGCGGTCGTAAATAACAGGCGCGCCGCAATTTAAGTTCTGCGTATAGACGCCCGCCGCAGTCGCCGGCCTGTCGGAGACGATCAGCGAAAAGTCCAACTTCGTCGAATTTGGCTTAATAGCGCAATTCACGCCGGCAAACCGATAGCCCCGCGGAATATAAAACTCTTTTTCCATAATGAACAACCTATGACGTCCAACCTCGTTCGTCGCTCGAACGACCCTGGATTATTCTACCAGATTTCTAACTCGCGTTCCAACTCGATTTCCGCGCGCTCTTTCACTTGGGTTTCAATGAGTGAAACGAGGCGTTTCACGTCTTCGCTCGAACAGCCTTCGTCGGCAATGACGACGTTCGGATCCGCTTCGCAGACGGAGGCGCCGCCGATTCTCGCGCCGGGAAAGCCGACTTCTTCGATAAGTTCCGAAACGCGCTGACCGCGTGGGTCTTTGAACATTCTCGAAAAACCGCCGCGTTCAAGATTAGGATGCGACTTCTGACGCACAATCCAGATTTTTTGGAGCCTCTTCGTGAGTTCTTCGGGCAAATCGCGTTCCAATTTGAACTTGACAGACAAGACGATCATATTGCCTAGATTGCTCGTGCGGCGCCCGAAGACAAGTTCGTCCTTTTTAAGGTCGAATATTTCGCCGGAATAGGTCGCAACGCGCGCGGATTCAACGTACTGCTCAAGCGCCGCGTCGAACGTTGTTACATTAGAGACGACTCCAGCGCCGACTGTGCCCGGTATGCCGACCATACTTTCAAGACCGCCAAGTCCGGCGCTCGCCGTCGCCGTCGCAAGACGGCCCAGCTTAACGCCCGCGCCTGCGACAACATAGGGCTCGTCAATTTCTATCTGACAAAACGCCTGTTCGGACAATCTAATCGCCAAGCCGGGCGCGCCGACGTCAGACGCCAAGACGCTCGCGCCGTCCCCAATGGCGCGCGCTTCAATTTCGTCTTCTTCGCGCGCTTTCAGGACGCCGACAAGCTCCGCTTCCGAACGGGGAGTTGCAAAATATTCGACAGGTCCGCCAAGCCTCAGCCACGTCAGCTCCGACATAGGGACGTTCGTTCGCACAATTTCGTGAAACGCGTCTAGTTTACTCATAAGAAATAACCTCGTTTGGTCTCAGTCGTTGAACATGGTGTGAAGCGCTTCGGAGAAATCCTTCGCATTTGTGAACTTACGATAGACGCTCGCAAACCGGACATAAGCGATCTCGTCCAATTTGCGCAGGAGCGCCATCGTCATCTCGCCGATGCGTTTGGACTCGACTTCCGTCTCCCCTTCAAGGGACGTCTCTAACTCAGCGACGAGCTCCGTTATCTGCGATTCCCGGACAGGACGTTTCCAGCAGGCGCGCTCGACCCCTTGTCGGATCTTATTCCGATCAAAAGGAACGCGCGTTCCGTCTCGCTTGATCACGCGCACGTTCGCAACTTCGATGCGCTCGTAGGTTGTGAAACGACGGTCGCAAGAGATGCACGAACGGCGGCGGCGAATAATAAAACCATCGTCGCTCATACGCGTTTCAACAACGCGATCATTGTCTTCATGACAAAACGGACACTTCATCCGGAGACCTCCTCTTCAATATTATTAATAATCCTGCGAAAAGAGAGACGAGTATAATTGCGCTCAGTCGAGCTGTTTCCACGGGGGATGGACAGGAAGGTGCGAATCAAAATCGTCGAGCAATTCCTGTTGGTATGCGCCGGCAAACTCCAAATTAAGAAACTTGTCGATTCCTTCGTCAAAGAGACGCTGCCAGCTGGCTTCCTCGTCGCCGGGATTGATCGGGAAGAAGAGCGCCTCGTTCGCCTGCGCGGCTTTGTAGTCGCCGGGCGCGTCGCCGATCATCAGCGTATGGTTCGCGGGATAGAGCTTCGCAAACGAAAGCGATTCTTTTTTGGAGCCGACTTCCTGTCCGCAAATGGCCTGCACGTACTGCGCTAGATCTTGGTTCGCCCATTCCTTTTCGAGCGCGGCTTGAGGGGTCGCCGAAACGACGAGAATATCTGCTTGTCCCTGCAGTTTTTGCATCGACTCACGGACCATCGGGAACGGCGGGACGCCTTCTCCGACGATGTAATCGATCGTTTTATTCACGTCGATCGACCACGCCAACGCTTTTGTCATAAGCGGATCGTTCGTTCTATCGACGTACTCCTGGAGCGCGGGGTTGCCCAGTTTCGTCTCTTGTTTAATCCACTCGACGAGAACTTCGGGAATGTCGATCTTCACGCCGCGCGCGACGACTTCCGGACGACGCTGCAAGAGCCGAAAGACTTCGACAAGCGCCGGAAAACGATTGACGCCGCGATTTTTCGAATAGAGATTGACAAATTCGGCGACCTCGCGAGCGTACTTGCTCACGCCTTTTAGCCCCCAATGATGGATAATATTCGGAATGAAGCATTCCTTGTGTTTAAGTTCCATCGTATCGAAAGCACAGCCGTCGGAATCGACTCCGACGAGAAAACCGGTCGTTTTCGTAAAATCGATTGGCATAGTCTTTTTTCTCCGTCGCTATTTTACACGTCGTTGGGCTTCAACGCCGAGCAAAAAACGCTCAGCCTCAAAGGAAAATTCTAGCTTTATCATGTCGAAAATCAAGGGGGGCGACAAAACTCCCTGCTCGCGTTCGGAGGTTTCCGCCGCGTTCGCGCGCTTCTCTCAAGGCGGATAAAACCGTTCCTTTCAACGACAAAAAGAGGGTGAACGACGCCCGTTCAAGCCCGACATAAGAAGCAAAAAAATGAAATGAGACAGAGACAAAATCCTCGTGTCTCTTCAAACCGCCGACGCGCTTTTCCAGGCGCGCGGCGTCCGGTTCGCAAGGCGTCCGTTCCCAAAAGGGTTCGCTAGCTGCCGCATTCGAACAACCATGTAGAAAGGTAGCGTTCGCCGCAGTCGGTCGTCAGCACGACAATCTTCTTGCCTGCAAATTCAGGTCGTTTGGCAACCTGCAGCGCCGCCCAAAGCGCGGCCCCGGACGATATCCCGACCAAAAGCCCTTCTTCAGCGGCAGAACGACGCGCCGTGGCGCCCGCGTCTTCGTCGGAGACCGGGATAATCTCGTCGATCATGCAGGCGTCGTAGTTGCACGGAACGAAATTGGCGCCGATACCTTGGATCTTATGCGGACCAGCCTCCTTGCCCGCGAGGACTTGGTTCGTTTCCGGTTCGACCGCAAAGATCTTTACGTTCGAGTTCTTCTCTTTGAGGAATCTCGCAACTCCGCACGTGGTTCCGCCGGTCCCAACTCCCGCGACAAAGGCGTCGACGGCGCCGTCGAGCGCGTCCCAGATCTCCGGCCCGGTCGTCTCATAATGCGCGCGCGGGTTCGACTTGTTCTCGAACTGCATCGGAATCCACGAGCCCGGGATCGACGCGTGCAGTTCTTCCGCTTTTTTAATCGCGCCAAGCATGCCTTCGGCGCCGGGCGTCAGCTCGATTCTCGCGCCATAGGCGCCGCACAATCTGCACCGTTCGACGCTCATCGTCTCCGGCATCGTCAAGATCAGCTTGTACCCTTTGACGGCGGCGATTAATGCAAGTCCTATTCCCGTATTCCCGCTCGTCGGCTCGATAATCGTCGCGCCGGGCTTCAGTATGCCCTCGCGCTCGGCGTCCTCAATCATCGCGGCGGCCACGCGGTCTTTGGCGCTCCCCGCCGGGTTAAAATATTCAACTTTGGCGTAGACTTCCGCCTTGCCTTCGTTGAGTTTATTGATACGGACCAGAGGAGTTTGACCGATCGTATCTAGAATCGAGTCGTAATATTTCGCCATCGCCCTTAATCTCTCTATTGACACAGCGGCGCCGACGGCGCCAAAAAGTTTGAGTCGTCGACAATGCGCGGCTTCAAGCGCGCAGTAATCTTCACGCAAGAGGTTGTTACGGTAATCTATGCGCGCAGCAGGAATTAAACAAGTCAAGACGCCGCAGACGTCTGACGAACAAGACTTGCGGCGTCCGTTCTCCTCTGCCGGAAGATAATATCAGTCGTCAAGCTCAACGACCTTGCCTTTTTTAGCGGATTCGTAGACGGCGCAGATAACTTCGACGCTCTTTCTTCCTTCATATCCGTCAACGAGAGGTTTCGTTCCGTTCTCAATCGCGTTCAGGACGTCGGCAAACTGTTTCGCGTGCCCTTGGTGCCCGATCGCGGCAGGGTCGGCGGCGCCTCCGCCGCCAGAAAGACGGCTCGTCATCGATTCGCGAATTGCAGCGTCCGTTTCTTTCGATTCGCTGAAATCCCACTTAATGATATCTTCTTCTTCGATGACGGCGGAACCTTGGTCGCCGTGTATTTCAATTCGTTTTAAGTAGCCGGGATAGGCGGCGGTGGTCGCCTCGAGAAGGCCGAGCGCCCCGTTTTTGAACCGCAGCGAGGCGACGCAGACGTCCTCTACTTCGATGTTTTCGTGAGCGACGAGCCCCGTCAGCGCCGTAACTTCCTCGACGTCGCCCATGAGCCAGAGCAAAAGGTCGACGCTGTGAATCGCCTGATTCATGAGCGCCCCGCCCCCGTCGAGTTTCCAAGTCCCGCGCCAGACGCCGCTGTCGTAATATTGCTGCGTGCGGTACCATTTCACAATCGCATCGCCAAGGGTCAATTTGCCAAATCGACCGGCGTCGATCGCTTTTTTCAGCTGTTGGCTCGACTGATGGAATCGACTCGGAAAGATAGTCGACAAGGTAACGCCCGCCTTGTTGCAGGCGTCGATAATCTCGTCGCAGCGCTCGGGCGTGATTTCGAGCGGTTTTTCAACGATGACGTGCTTGCCTGCCTTGGCGGCGGCGACAGCGGGCTCGAGATGCGCGCCGCTGGGCGTGCCGATCGTTACAATTTGAACGTCCGGGTCGGCGAGGAATTCTTTGAAATCTTTGTGCGCTTTACAGCCGTATTCATTAGCGACGCGTTCCGACGTGGCGGGCACATGGTCGTAACATGCGACGAGTTCCGCCCCTATTTCACGAATAGCGCGCGCATGAAAGGTTGAAATCATGCCGCATCCGACGATACCAAATTTATTGACTTTCATTGAAGGTTCCTCTGCCGTTGGAAAAAGCTCTGTATGTGTAATCGACGCGTCCGCTCGCGAACTGCGGCGCGGCGTCTCTATTGGCTTGTCTGCCAAGCTCCAATAATTATAATCGACCGCCGACGAAAAAACAAGCGACGCGTTCAAACAACGAAAAAACCTCGACATGCGCCCTGTTTATCGGTTCATAGCGCACAAATATTACAATCGTTAAAAATAACTTAATCCTGCATTTTTTTTAGCCGATAAAAAAGCAGAGAGCGTAAAGAGCGCTCGGAGCGCCGGAATGTGTCCGCGCATATCGGAAGTCGTCAATACCGCCTAAGGTTTTGGGTCGAAATGAAAGAATCGAACGTATATAAAGCGTCGCTGTTCCGCAGTACAATCCTGCGGAAGTCTTGGTTAGCGCTCGGAATGTGCGCTGCCATTGCGTTAGGAACATACATTACGACAAGTCAGGCGGAAGAGATCCGCTTTCAACAAACAGACGATTCGCAAGTCAATATAGAAACCCGGCAAGTCCAGTTCCCGCCCGGAAAAAATGAGACGGAGCTCGCTCAACTGCTCGAGGCGACGCTCGACCACAGCCACCGCAAAATCGCCGAGCAGGCGTTAGACGGTCCGATATACGTCGCGCAAAGACCGTTTGAACCTTTTGCGAGTCCAAAAAATCAGCAACCAGGTCAAACGGAGACGACGCCAGACGCCAGCGCTCCAAGCGCAAAGAGCGGCGCGGCTCTTTCGAAGCTCCAACAACCGGCGCAAAACGTCCAAACGCAACCGGCTCAAAGCGATCAAAAACAGCCGGCGCTAACCGTCCAAACGCAGCCGGTCCAAAAGGCTCAACCACAGCCGACGCCAAGCGCGCAAGCGCAGCCGACGCCCTACGCCTCAGAATACACAAACGCGGCGAGTCAGCGCGTTACGACGATCTTCAGCTCCACCGCGTACGGCTCGCCCGCCGTCGACGCCGCCGGACGCGAAAAACTTGCCGTCGACGACGTGCGCGAATTCTCCGAACAGAAAGCAAATCCAGTCGAAGAAATATTCAAAGACGGAGCCTACCTTGAAGAGATCAACGGCGATATCGAGATGGAAGAAAAGCTCGAGGCGGTTACGTTCGACGAAATTGCCGACGAATGTTTCTTCGCACTCGACCCCTATTCGTCCCTATTCATTGAATATGAACCGACCGCCGAATGGACAAATTCAGTTCTGCAATATGTGCAGGATTCGCTCGGGCTGCTCGGTGAACCGTCAGAATCAACGCGCGCCGTGCTCGCTCAATTTGGCGCGAAAATCGCCGAAGCGGACGTCCTGCGCGAGGTCTTAATCGCCGACAACAAAGTCAAAAGAGACGTGAACGAAGAGACGCCGAGGCTCCTTTCCCGATATACCCTCGAGCAGCGGCTCGAACTGCTCGACGCCTTTAAGTACGCGCTGCAGCGACGCGTCTTCCTCTGGACGGCGTGCGTCGATTATTTCCAAGCGCGCGAAGAAGGCAAACTGGTCCAACCGCGCGATCTTACCAACCTGCAAATACTTGAACTTCTGCGCAAAACGAGCGAAGTGAGCGCGTTTTTCGGCGACACGCCCAACGGCAGGAACTGGCGCGCTAGTTTCGACGTCGATCTTCTCGCAGACGACCTCGTCAAGGTCCTCGAATTGCAAACGGCAGTATTCGAGCCGATCGACGAAATTGTCAACGCCGCCGAACAAGCGAAAAACCTGCCTGACGACGGATCCCTGTCGTCCGACGAACTCGAAGCTATCGGCAAACCTTTATCAAGACGCGATATCGTCCAAAAAGAGCGCGCGCGGCGTATGCGGTTCCTGCGCGACAGGATTAACTCCGTCGCCTACAAGCTCGAAAAGACGCCCATGACGCCCGAACAACGCCAGGTCTTCAAGCGTCCGACCCTCGCGGCGTGGGCGGCGCTCGCAACTTCGTACTCTTGCGACCAAGCGAACGGACGCGCCTTGCTATACGAATTCGAGCGTTACGAGAACACGGGCGGCGGTCAATCAGGGCGCGCCTTGCAGCAGTTGGCGCTCCGCATGGCGACCTCGCGTTCGGAACCGAGCCGCCAGTTAGGGCGCGTCATCGACGTCGTCTACGACAATCCAAACGTCAAAGCGTACGTCTCCGAAGCGCTCATCAACCGTCTTCTGCCGATCCGCGACCCCGAATTTGGAGTCGTTCAGGAACGCATCTTGAACAATCCGGTCGCGGGGAGCCGACGCGTCGACACGTTCGTCTCTATAGACCTTGTGCCCGACCCTAACCGCTTGCTCATGAACCTTACGGTCAACGGACGCGTTACGTCAAGCACAAGCAGCCCGGTTTTTTCGGCGACGGTCCACAATCAAAGCTACGCGAATTACGTCGGCAAAAAGGCGCTCGAATGGCGTGATTCCGGACTCGTCTATTCTGCGGCGAACGTGGCTGCGGACTCGATCAGCCGACTCGACGCCGTCGAAACGGAGGTCGATTTTGTGCCTCTTGTCGGAGGACTGGCGCGAGAAGTCGTGCGGACGTCGTACGGAACAAAGCAGGAAGCGATTCGCGCTCAAACGCGCGCGAAAGTTGCAAAAGAGGCGCGCGAGCGCATCGACGCGGAAGCGAACGAACGATTTGACGCCCTTAACGCCAGAATGCGCGCGAATTTCTTCACGAGGCTTTCGAATTTAGGGCTGTCGCTGCGCACCCAACGATCAAAAACGACCGACGATTGGCTTCTCGCCTCGCTAAGGCTGGGCTCAGATTATTCGCTGGGCGGTCAGACGACCGAGCCCGCGACCTTAGACGGCGCTTTTGCCGACTTCAAATTGCACGAGTCCTCGCTCAACTCCTACTTGGCGCAGCTGGAACTTGGCGGACGAGAAACGAGCCCGCGCGAAACGATCAATTATCTCGCCTATAAACTCGATCGGCCGCAGCTGCGCAACGTGCAGATTGAAGAGACCGACTTGCGCTTCACTTTTGCCAAGGTCGACCCGGTCGTCGTGCGGTTCTTTGAGGACCAAATTCAGCTGCGGCTCAAATTCGCCAAGATGGCGCTCGGAGAGCAGGAATGGGACGACCTCGAGGTCGTCGTTACCTATCGTCCGAAAGAGGGCGGCGACGCTCACCCGGCGTTAGAGCGCGACGGCGTCGTTGAAATCTACGGACCGACGAATATTCGTTCGCTGCTCCCGCTGCGCGCGATCTTTTGTAAGATCTTCCCGGCGCAGAATTCGTTCGAGCTCAAGCCGGAACTCTTCCAGAAAGACGAACGTTTCGCGGGCCTTAGTCTCGGCCTTTGCCGCGTCTCGAGGGGTTGGTTCGCCATCTCGGTCGTCCGCAACGACTTGGCGCTGTAATATTACGCTACGCTCATCAAACAAACGCGCGGCGGCTCGTGTTCCTACCGAATCGAGCCGCCGCGTGTTGTTCTTTACACGCTCGTCTGCTAACGGGTCGTTACTTCGGTTCCGGCAACGCTCTGGGTTCCGGCGCGTTTTTCAGGCGCCAAACGCGCACGTAATCGACGTTGAACGTCGCCGGGAGGTCTTCCGCCAGCGGATTGCCGAACCAATCTGTCATAATCTCGCAATCGAAAATGACATGAAGCGGGCGATTGAAGTAATCGTTCTCTCTGGCGAAGACTTCTTTTCCGTCGATAAACCAACGAAGGGACTCCGGCGTCCATGCAAGCCCGTACGTATGATAATCGGCCCAGAAATCGAAATCCACCTTCGTCTTAAAAGAAAAGTTCGGAAGCGGCAATTTCTTTCTGTTCATGATCGATTCAAGATAGGGCGTCGCATATCGGTGGACTGTCGCCCAGTAAATACGGTCATGAGCTTCCTGAAGCGGCTTGCCGCAGAACTCAAAAATATCGATTTCTTCAGAGAAATCGCCGTCGACATACTTAATGTCGGGACGGCCTGAAAAGGGATCGTAGAGCCAGAACGCGTTGCAGACGCACGCGCGCATCGACTTACAGCGAGCTTCGTAATAGCCGTACGCGATCTTCTTCCTGCTCTTGACGATCGCTTTCCAATACTTGTCGTAGCCGCGCGCCTTATTTTCGACGGTAACTTCTTCCGGCTTCATTTGGCTCGCCGTCAGCTGCAAGGAGCCGTCGGCGACTTTCACGTTCTCTCGCGAGAACAACGCCGGCTTTCTTCCTCGCCAAGCGGGATTAAAATCCCACCATTTAGAGTCGTCGAGCGCGTCGCCGTTGAATTCGTCGCTCATATCAGGAGCAAATTCGTAATCGTCGCCCAAGGGACACTCGGGCGTCTCTTGGGCGCGCGCCAACAAAGGCAGAGCGCCATAGACAATTAAAACCAGGATCATTAAGCGTTTCATGTTTCGACTCCCATAAAAAAGTTGCGTCCGCAGCGCGTCACGGCGACTATTTGACGGCAAGAAACTACGCCAGTCGGCGCGCAGCGTCAGGCTGGCCTTTCTGCGCCGCTAATCGATAAAGCTCGTATGCGCGTTCCGGATTCTTAGGCGCGCCAAATCCGTTTTCATGGCAGAGCCCAAGATAATAGATCCCTTCCGCGCTGCCTTTCGACGCCGCGCGCTTGAAATACTCGCTTGCGCTCATGTGATCGATCGACGTTCCTAGTCCGAGAAGGAGCGATTTGCCCATCAGGACTTCTGCTTCTGGATATCCTTGGTCAGCGGCTCGTTTAAACCATTTGACGGCGGTATATTCGTTTTTTGTTACCCCCGAACCGGTAAAAAACAAACGCCCCAAGCGGCACATTCCCTCCGGATCCCCGTTTTTGGAGGCCTTACGATACCAATAGAAGGCCTGCGTAGGATCTTTCTCGCGGCCGATTCCTTCTTCATGGCATATGCCGACATGCGCCTGCGCGCGGGGCAAATTTTTCGAGGACGCCGTTCGATACCAACGAAACGCCTGATTCGCGTCGGCAAAGCAGCCGTAACCGCGCCGATAGCAGTCGCCAAGCCTGTCCTGCGCTTCGACGCTGCCGGCTTTCGCCGCTTTCTGATAGAGTTCAAACGCCCTTTCAGGGTCTTCGTCGCATCCTCGTCCTTGCGCGTAGTAGTCGCCTAACGCAACTTGCGCGGGCACGTGTTTTCTCCCCGCCGCCTTGCTCATCCACTTAAACGCCTCTTTTTCATTCTTGTCGACGCCGACGCCCTGCTCGTTTCGCCGCGCCATTTCCATTTGTGCAAGCGGCTCGCCGTCGACAGCGGCGGTATAGTACCAAAAGGACGCCTTATTTTGATTTTGTGCGACTCCAAGCTCGCCCTGCGCAAAAATTTGCGCCAGTCTCATGCGCGCCGGATTAAATCCAAGTTTGGCCGCCTTATAGTAGCCGCGCGCCGCTTTGTCAAAATCTGGTTCCACGCCGAACCCGTGTTCGTAGCAACGCGTCAAGCAGAATAGGGCTTCAATGGACCCGGCATACGCCGCTTTTCGATACCAGCGAACAGCTTCTCCAGCGTTGACCTCGACGCCGGAGCCCTCCTCAAAAGAGAGTCCGACCTGAACTTCCGCCGCAATGTCGCCCTCTTTGGCGCGACTCAGCGCCTCTTCGAACGCCTCCTTGGCTTTTTTCGCCTTTTCGTCCGACTTCGTTTTTCGCGCCTTAGTTTTATCTGGCTTCGGCGATTTCTTGGTCTTTACGCCCTCTTTCTTACTCGCCGTTACGCGAACCGAGCGCTTCGGCGCCGCGCTCCCTTGTTTGAGAGAAGCAACCGCCCGTTTGACAAACGCGGCGTCCGATTCGGACAACTGCGCGATAGGAACTCGGTACTCCAGTCCGTCCGTTCCAGATAGCCTGACGCGTTCATTAAGCTTCTTTACAGGGTTCTTTTCAGTGGTAAGAGAGGCGTGGATGGACCTTCCGTCGGTCAAGGTCCACGTTCGCGGCGCAGAAATTTTTTTAAGAGAGGTGAAACCCTGCTTCTTTGAGCCGTCGTGGGGAGGTTCGCCCATGATGAAATTCCTTTAATAGAATAACTGCGTGCAAAAGAAGGGCGGCGTTCTCCTCATAACGCCGCCTCAACAATTCGCAGAACTCAATCCCATTTGAGCCGCGACGCGTCAAAAACAGGACCGTCGACGCACGTGCGCTTGTAGTCCCACGTTCCGTCGTCCGTCTTCCAATCGACGACGCACGAAAAACAAATTCCCAGCCCGCACGCCATCGGCGTTTCGAGGGACGTCCAGCATTCGTACCCTCGCGCCGCGCACCACTTGGCGACCGCGCGAAGCATAGGGACCGGACCGCACGCGAGTACTTGCACGTCTTGCGGATCAAGCGTTTCCGGAAAGATCTCCGGAAGGACGTCCGTCACAAGACCTTTGACGCCGACGCTTCCGTCTTCAGTAACGACCTTCACGTCGACGCCTAACTTTTGGAAATCGTCGACGCTGTTCAGGCGTCGTTCCGATCTCGCGCCAAAGACGTACGTCGTTTCAGGACGTTCCGATTCGGGATTCGCCATAAGTTCTTTGACGAGAAGATAGAAAGGCGCGCTTCCGACGCCGCCGGCGACCAGAGCAAGGCGCTTGGGACCGGAGCTGCGTTTTGCCGCGCTCCACCCGTTGCCAAGGGGGCCCCACAACTCAAGTTTTTGTCCTGCGGCAAGCTGCGTCATGCGCGTCGTCGCTTTACCGACAACGGCGTAGACTGCTTCAACGCGTCCCGTCTCGGGCTGCGCGTCGAAGACTGCAAAAGGTCTGCCAAGGATAGGATCGCTGCAATTCGGGAGGCGCAGCATCAAAAACTGCCCAGCCTTTGCAAGCGGGGCAAACTCCGGCGCGTCAACAGCGACTTTCCACGTGTCCTCGGCGATTTGTTCGTTTTCTAAAAGAACGACTTCACCGCTCCAAAGGTCTTTACGTTCGGTAATACAATCTGCCATAACCTCTTTTCCCTAACCGTTCAACGACCGCCTTTTTTCGACTTAAAGGCTTTTCGCCCTTTTGGTCCGCCTCCTTGACCGGGTCTCCCCGAGGCGCGCGGCAACGTCGTCTGCGCTTGGCGACTGCGGCGCTTGGAGGAGGCGTCGTTGAAACGATTGCGCGGCGATTCGTCGTCCTCGCGATTGAATTTTCTCGGCCCGATCGTACGCTCTTCGACGTCAAATTCCCGACGCGCGGGACGGCGTTCAGCGCCTCGCTCGCTCGGGTGAAATTCGTCGCGGAACTCCTCTCGGGAAGCGCGTCGGCGCGCGGAAAATTTCTCTTCGGAGCCAAAATCGTCTTGAACTTGATC
>JAQVHZ010000028.1 GCA_028695965.1 Thermoguttaceae bacterium
GACCGCAATCGACGATTGTTTGGCAAAGCTTGAAACCGACTATAAGAACGACGTCATGTCGATGGTGACATTAAATTTTCAAACGTTTGAAAAGGATAACGTACTGGCATTGTGAAGTATAATTAAACGCGACGCGGACGTCTGCAGAGTCAAGCCCCAATTCAAAAAAAAGTCGAAAAATTTTTCCTGGTCCGCTGTCGCAATCGTCAGAAAATTTACACGCGACAATATGAGGCTCGTTTTATCAGAGTCAGCGCGACGACGCCGATTTTGAAACTAGCGGCTTGACGAGCTTGCGAGGCATACCAGCCGCATAACGCCCAATAACAAAAACGCCGTCCCAATTTTCTGGGACGGCGTTTTTGGATAGGCGTCGGGGGTAACTTAGAGTTACAGCTTGAAGTTGAAGACTTCTCCAATCAGTCTGACGAGACGCTGCAGCAGTGTTTTTGGCGCCGCTTTGATTTTGACTTTTGCCGTCATGCCGACGGTCATGATTTCGTCTTCGTTATCGAGGTCGACGCGCACGCGAATCGATTCCATCTGCGGTCGTTCTTCTCCTCCTTCCGCCGTTTCGGTCGCGATCGGTCCGCCGCCCTTGACGGAGAGCTGATAGGGCACGCTCGCCATCGCGCGCCGTTCGATATCGACGTCGTCTTTGATCTCGCCGTAGAATATTTCGGCGGGGCGCTGCGTCAACTTGATTTTGACTTTTTGCCCCTTAGCGACGTCGTCTTTTTTCGCCTGGTTGACGACGATGATCGCCTCAAGCTTTGTCGGGTCGCCAATGCTGCAAACATGAACGCCGGGCTCGACGGTCGTGTACAAGTTGCGTTCGAGCAGGGGCGTTCCGTCCCAGGGGAGCAGTTCTGAAGAGGCGTCGTGGAACTTGTTGTCGCGGTCGACGCGCCAGTAGGGCGAGACGACGACTCCGTCGATCGGCGCGGTCAACTTGAGCCGGTCGACGTCGACCTGAACGGCGTTGCGCGCTTTAATCAGTCCGAGGAGCCTCGCTTCCATCTCCTGCATTCTGGCGACCGCTTCCTGGTTGTTTCCAAGCTGTTCGCACGTTTGGATATCGCGCTGCGTTTCGATGATCTGCCCTTTGAGCTCGTTGAGTTCCGCGTAGAGCTGCGGGTTTTTCAAGGTGACGAGCGGATCGCCTTTCTTAACGCGCTGTCCGGAACGAACGTGAATCGCCTCGAGCACGCCTCCCGATTTCGGCGCGAGCACGTTTGCCGTCGTCGCCGAATCCGAGCGCAACTCCAGCACGGCGGGCGCGTAAATCGAATAGGGCAGCTTAATGAACGAGAAGGCGGCAAGTATCAGCAACAAGCCGGCTAACGAAGTATAAAAATTTCTTTTTTTCACTTTGTAAATGCGCCCCGGCACCCAGAAGAATTTTGCTATTTTCCAAAGCGGCAAGCCAAGCAGCCCGTAAAGGGACATCGCCGCGATGATTTGCGCTATAACTTTTAGCCCGTGCGAGTCGAAAAATCGATAGATGAAGAACAAAATCGACGCCATGACGACCCAGCGGTAGCAGACCGCAGCGACCGTGTAGACCATAAAGAGGAACTGGTTGCGCTTCGGAAGGAACGGGTCCTCCTGCACTTCCATGCCGAGCAGCCATTCTTGCGCTTTTTGGGACATGATTTTCGTCGCCTTTTGACGCAAGTTGGGTATTTCGAGCAGGTCGGCGAGGATATAATATCCGTCGTATCGCAGCAACGGGTTAATGTTGAAGATGATCGTGCTGACCGACGAGATGAACATAATGTTCAACGCTAGGTAGTGGAGCAGGTTCTCGTTAGTGAACCACCACACGAACGTCGCGATCGACGCAAGCGTGCATTCGACGAAAACGCCCGCGATTCCGATGGCCGCGCGTTTCCATTTGCTCGGAAGCATCCAAGAGTCGGAGACGTTGCAGTACAGGCATGGCGTCAGAACGAGGATCATGACCCCGAGTTCGTGACATTCTCCCCCTAAGACTTTGCACGAGAGCCCATGACCGAACTCGTGCAGGACCTTTGTAAAGAAAAGGACGATCCCCAGCAGGAACAAGTTGCCCGGCCCGAAAAACTGTTGGAATTCCGGAAGTTTCGAGCGGAAATGGTCGAACTGCGTGGCGATCAGCAAGAGCGCGGACGCCATGAGGATCAAGCAGCAAATCAACGTAACCGGATGGAAGCACCAGCGCACGTACGGGAGCAGCTTGTCGAAAAACCGGTTCGGATCGACGCCTTTGAATCGGATTGCTAAGACGTTTGAACAAGCGGCGAGAATCTCCTTGCGGCGTCGTTTCTTGCCGCGCTTGAGCAATTCGTGCCCTTGATCCGGGACGCCGACGACAATTAAACTGCATTGGTGCAGCTGTCCGACGAAACTCTGAATTTCTTCGAGCGTGATCTTTTGAGGCGGGAATTTCGCTTCGAACTCATCCTTAATCGTTTCGAGCGACTTCGTTCCGTCGAGCGACTCCAAAATGAAATATTCTTCGTCTTGGAAACGATAATATTTGAGCCCGATCGGGTCCTTGACGATCCAATAACCTCGTCCGAGATAGGTCGCGCGTTTGGCTTCCAGATCCGTGCGCGCATACACCGATAAGATGCGTTCAGCGCTGGAAACTAGACTATCAGCCAACGAAGCCATATATTTACCCCTCTATTCCCCTTATATATACTATATTATTATTATATTTTCAATCTTCCGCGACGATTCGCGCGCCGAATCAGTTGGTTTTAATAGTAATGGTAACGAGCGCCCCAGGATTCAAAATCCAGTAGTTTTTCCCCGTCTCTTCGTTGCGGAGCGCTTGATTTTCTACGTCGGCGTAGAAGTAATAGTGCCCTGATTCGACAATTTGACGAACATAGACGATTTTGCCCGGAAGCTCGACCGGTTCGCTACCCGGTCGCGCGACAGTTACGAGGACGTCTTTGCCGTCGATATCTTCGGGCGCGTATCTCGAGGCGCTGATCGTGCCGGCTACTTGGACTTTGTCCAGTCGGAGGATGTGAAGGATTTGGTCCCCTTCGCGGACCCATTGACCTTCGTTCTGATAGATTTCGTCAATAAATCCGTCGATGGGCGAGCGCAGCTTGCGGTTCCGTATTTGGACCATCGTGGCGTTGGCGCGCGCCAAGCTGACCTTGACCTTCTCCTTGTTGACTTCCAGGTCGTAGCGCGCTTTTTCAATCGATTTGGCGGCGCGCACCCAGTCGTAGTACTTTTCGTCGACTTCTTCAGGAGAGATCGAGCCGGGCATCGACTTGTTGAGCGATTCGGCGCGTTTGTACGACGCTTGCGCGACCCGCGCGGCGGCGGTGGCGACGTCGATCTCGAGCGTCTTTTCCGCTTCTTTACGCGCGACGAGCAGCTCCTGGAGCGCGACGACAAATTCTTGTTTAAGTTCGTCGTCTTGAAGTCTGCCGAGGTATTGGCCCTTCTTCACAGCCATGCCGCGCGCAAGCTGCGGGCGTTCGCTTTCCTTTTTTTCGCCGATGTTGAATCGGTCGAGAAGCGCGAATTGCCTGGCGACGTCTTGCACGGCAAATTGAAGCGCGTTTTCCGCCGTCTCCGGTTTGGGGCTGGCGTCGGTCTTCTGCGCTTGTTCGGCGGCTATTTCGCCCGCGATGTGTTCCGAGATCGACTGCAGCTCGACCGAAAGGTCGTAGTCGTCTTCATAGAGCCGTAGTTCGTCGAGCAGGCCTTGTCCGTTCGCGCTGATAATGACTTCGTATCCTTCGCCTTTGGGAACCTCGACTTTTGCGTTGCGCACGACGACGGAGCCGTCGCTCAAGGTCGTCGATTCCGACTGGAGCTCTTGCCTTTGCGTCATGGGAACCATTTGTTGGGCAGAGGGACTAAAATCGGGCGCGGTCGTCTGCGCGATTTTTTCGCGTCCAAGGACCAAATTTTCGTAATCGTCTTGTTCGAGCGCGTATCCGACGGCAGCGATCGTCGTCAAGGAAACGACGGCAAGCGTTCGGGTTATCCAGTCGTTTTTCTTTATCATCGTATTGTTATTTTTTCTCTTTTAGTTTGCCGGGTTGCGGCGGAAAGTTGCTCTTCGAGTAACGAATTACGGTAAGGCCAATACGCTATGCGTTATACTATGCATTATTGGAACCAAAAGAAGACGGTCTTCTGCAAGAAGGCGACCAATTCGTTGAATAAAACGAATCCGAGCGAGCGCTTGCCGCAATAGATCTTTGCGGAAACGCCCATGCCCGCGCTTGCGGCTTCGG
Organism: Thermoguttaceae bacterium; assembly: GCA_028695965.1. Taxonomy (GTDB): domain Bacteria; phylum Planctomycetota; class Planctomycetia; order Pirellulales; family Thermoguttaceae; genus RUG369. Next base: position 4,257 of record JAQVHZ010000028.1, read on the forward strand.
GCAGCTGTTCTTTGTCGTCGATGGAGGCGAGGATCTGAACGGTCGTCTCTTCGGTTCCTCTATTTTCAGCGCGGTCGTGTTTTTCGGTAACGGTCGCTTCGTAGGAATTTGACGGGTCGACGGTCATGACAAACTTGACTTTAAGGGGCGCGTTTTCGTCTTTTTCACGTATTTTGCGTCTGTAGTCTTCGATATGCCCCATGCGTTTTTCAGGCATTTGCAGCTCGAGCTGGAGCTCGCCGTCCGGCTGAGCGATTTCCATCAGGATTTGGCCGGGCTGGACAGGTCTGCTCATGAGCGTGTTTTCCAGTTGGAACGTCATGATCGTTCCGTCGATAGGGGCGCGCACGGTCAGGTCGTCGTTTCTCGCTTCGAGAATCTTTTGTTGGATCTGGAGCGTTATTTCTCGCTCGGTATATTGCGCGAGCTGCCCGACAACACGAGTGCGCTCGTCGTCTTTCGCCTGATAGCTCTGTTCTTTCAGCGCGAGAATCTGCTTTCGCACTTCGTTGAGCTCGCCGTCGGTCTTTTGACGTTCCGCTTCAAGCTCGTTGTTCGTAAGGACAAGGAGCACGTCGCCCTCTTTGACTTGCTGACCGTGCTCGACGAGGAGCGTGTCGACTTTGCCCGACTCGCGCGCGAAGACGTTCTGGCGCGTTACCGGCTCGAGCGTGCCGGAGCAGTGCATATTGAAGCTCCAGGGTACGAAGACCAGCGCCGCAATGAGCGCGAGGACGCCAAAGAGGACCGCGAGCGTCTTCGGAAGCATGCGCGCGGACACAAGTACCTTCGACTTGCCGATCGCCTGCCATAATGGCGCTAGGAAAATCGCGTTGTGATCCATCGCGTTTCCGACGGCGACGCGCGCGTGTTCAACGACGATTTCGACGCGCTTCATCACGTGCTCGGAAATGGTCGCGTCCTCGATCTGCTCGACGATAATCGCTCCGAAGGGGGGCGGGACGACAATTTTATCGTGTTCCGTTTCGTCGTAGTCTTTTTCGTCGATCGTTCTTGCGACGAGCGGATAGACGGCGACCATTTTCGTGTGCGACATATCGACGTACTCTTCGACCGCCGCTTCGACTTGCGGCGCTAGGTTCGACGAGTCGCCGTTGTAGACCATCGGTTCGTTGGCGCGCACGACGGCGGTGGCGAGGTCGCCGAGCAGCTTTACCGTTTCCGAGCGCTTGTCGACCATGTCTTGTCCGCTGACCGCCTCGATTTTCGCGCGCCCTCCGCGGACGATCGCGAGCGAGACGCGGTCGCACTCGACGAGGCGTCGGCTTTCGTTCGCGACGGTGTAGAGCGTCTCTTTGAGGTTCAGCGTCTTGTGAATGTTGCGCGTAAAGTCTTCGAGCTGGGTCCAAAGGCTTTGGCGGTCGCAAAAGTTCTTCAGCTGGCGATTCTTGTAGTATTCGGTCGCGTAACGCGTAACCTGACGGACGAACTGCAGGAACCCTTGTTGGGTCGCAGGGTTGGAGTCCGGGCGCTGAAAGACTTCCAAAATGCCGACTTTTTCGAGCTCCGTCTGAACGACGCCCAAGATGACGAGGAAATCGGTCGGGTTCCCGCCGTCGTTAGCGCCTTCTCCTCCGGAGTGCGGAGGGATCATGAGGTCGGTATCGGAAGAGCGGAGCGTGTTGTAGAGCAAGTAGGAGTGAACTTTGTTCGCTTCTTCGTCTTCGTGCAGCTTCGCTTCTTTCAAGTTGACTTGATAGCCGAGCGTGAGCCGTCCGGACTCGTCGGTTACCCAGAACGCGCCGCCGATAGCGCCGAGCGCGCGCACGACGCGCGTGAGAAACTCGGCTTGGAACACGTCTGGAGCGACGTCGGAACGTGAAACTTGCGCGATCTCGTTCACAAGAACGCGTATTTGTTGTTTCGTGTGCTCTAACATGCTGGAATCGTAACGTTGTTCGGAACTCATTTTAGGCTCGACTGTTCGTCTGCTGAACGCCCTGCGGCGTTGCGAATTTCTGCTCGTCGCCGTCGGAAGCTGGCGCTTGCCGACGCGTTTTCATTTTTTCTTAAAGCGCAATTATAAAATGAACGCGATTCCTGTCCATATATTAATGGCAGGTTCAGCGCCAATATTGGGAAAATGTTCGTATAAGCGGCGCTTTTTACCAAACTTGTTTGACCTTGTTTGACGCGCCTTCCGTCGACAAGTTCCTCGACGTCGCTCGCGTTCGGGGGGCTGGGGTAATCGCGCTCGCGCTGTATAATGGGGGTTCGCGCGCAGGCTTGAGGATCGGCTTCAAGCCGCCGCAATCCGCAATCCCCAGAAAATGCTCTGATAAGCTTTTGGATTATATCGAAAGTTACGAATAATTCAAAGAGCAAAGCGTTATTTTTTTGGCTTCTTATGAAGTCGGTTGACGCTGTTGGAGCGCTAGGAGCGTCGTCAATGAGACCGCCCACACTCGCCGTCTACCCCGGCTCGTTCGATCCGATCACCCTTGGCCACTTGAACGTCGTTCAGCGCGCCAGCCGCCTGTTCGACCGATTGGTCGTCGCCGTTGGAATCAACACGGAGAAAGCGCCTTGGTTCTCTCCAGAAGAACGCTGCGAATTCATCCGCAGCGTCGCGGCGGAACTCGGGCTCAACAACGTCGAAACGACGGCCTACGAGGGCTTGACGGTTCGGTTCGCCAAAAGCATCGGCGCGCGCGTCATTGTGCGCGGCGTGCGGCCGCTGACCGACATACCCGCCGAATTGACGATGATGATGGCTAACAGACGCTTAGAGCCCGACGTCGAGACGCTCTTCTTGATCGCCGACGGGGAATTGGCGCACGTCTCAAGCTCCCTTGTCAAAGAGATTGCCGGCGCAAAAGAGGACGGCGACGGCTCGTTGGAAGCGTTTTTGCCCGCGAGCGTGATTGAAGCGGTGCGAAATAAAGTCGCGGAGCGAAACAACGGCAAGCAAAGACCGACGACCGATTAACGCGCTCTATTCAAGTTTTACGCGCGAAAAGACGCCTCTAATTTCTTGGAAAATTTAAAAATCCCCTTGCAAAAAGAAATTTTTCGAGTACTATTGGGCGTAGAAGCACAAGGCGTCCTGGCCAAATGGCTAAGGCAACGGATTGCAAATCCGTCATTACCGGTTCGAGTCCGGTGGACGCCTCTTACGAGCGCCCCGAAGTTCCTTTGTAAAGCGCTTCGGGGCGTTTCGCTTTTGAGCAAGTATGGAATCCCCCTGAGACGTGCGTTTGGATTGTTTCTAAACTTTGTTTCCCCCTTTCTTGCTTCCCTTTCCCGCTAGCCTTTACTTGTCTCCTGTCCCGCCTTAATTGCAGTTCAAGCGCACGTCTCTCTTACATCGTTCTTCATACCGCAGGTTCGCGCTCTTTTCGCAGTTTCTTCCTTCGTCGTCTTCAGCGCTTTTCCGCAAGTCCGGCGTTTTCGGCTCGTAAGGGATACTTTTTGCCTAAAAAACGTTCTTGAGTGTAAATTTTTCTTGTTTTTACGCTATTTTTCGTGTATAATTTGGGTATAATCGCGTCTTCAGGCACAGCTGGTTTGACGACGAGTTGACAACTTTAACGGGGCGACTAGAATTGGCGCTTTCTCTGAGCAAGGGGGAAGCCGCGGCTTTAGAGGTCGAACGAATCGTCTTCACGGCGTCAATTTTTGACGCAGCTTTGAGTATTGAGAGGGGCTCTGGATAATGAGAAGACTACCCGTCTATCTTTTAATCGACGTTTCCGGCTCGATGTTGGGCGAGCCGATCGAAGCGGTTAAAAATGGCGTCCAAATACTGCATTCCGCGCTTCGACGAGACCCTTACGCGCTTGAATCCGCTTATATCAGCGTCATCACGTTCAGTACGGAAGTGCAGCAGGTCGTTCCGCTCACCGAAGTGGCGATGTTTCAGCCGCCGAATATTTCGGCGAGCGGGGGAACCGCGCTCGGCGCCGCCTTGAAGAAAGTAACCGAGTGCGCGAACTCTGAAGTTCATAAATCGACGCCTGAAGAGAAAGGCGACTGGAAGCCGCTCGTCTTCATCTTGACCGACGGCGTCCCGACCGACGACGTCAGCAAAGGCTTGGAGATCTTTCGCGAATACGCGTGGGGCGCGGTCGTCGCATGCGCGGCTGGAAACGCCGCCGACGACCAGGAACTTCAAAAGATTACCGACGACGTCCTTCATCTCGACGTCGCCGACGCCAACTCGATCGGCGCGTATTTCAAGTGGGTCTCCGCAAGTATCACGACAGGCAGCAAGCGCATCGACTGCGGCGGCGAAATCGCCGGGCTCGAGGAACTGCCTCCGCCCCCTCCGGAGATCACGCTCGTCAAGCCGTAAATAGCGTGAACGCGTGAAAAATCGCGCTGAAAAGAAGGGGCGCGGTAAGTTGGACTATTATTACCGATCGGGTTTTGAGGAAAGCGGCTCGTCATGGCAGAACTTGCAAACAATACTTCTGACACGCTGACGTCGGCGCCTGTTCCGACGTTGACCTTCGCTGTCGAGTACTATCAAGACCTCATGAAATTTGAGTACTTAAATAAGGCGCTTGCGCCCCTGCACGAAATGAAAATAGCGCCGGGGAGCGTCTTGAAGCCGTATCAATTCTCCTGCGCGCTGTTTACGGCTCCGACGCCGCCGATTCCGAGAATCTTTCTCGTGAAAAAAGAAGGATTTGAGGAGTTGGGTCTGAGCTGTTTCTTCGAGGGCGGCGTCTTGACCATTGAAGGTTACGACCAGAACGGCGGCAAGCCCGTCAAGAGCTACGACGGCGAACTGCGAATCTTTATCGACGTCAAAATTCCCTTCAGGATGCCGACTCGGTCTTTCTTCTCGATTCCTCTGAGCCCTTCGTGCAAGAGCGCTCTTTCCTGCATAGTCAGCGATAAGCGCGTCGAATTGGTTCCAAAAGAGTTTGTCATTAACCCGGATCCGGAAACGCTCTGGAAATCGATCCCGACCGATCCCAGCGCCCCCTTTCCCAAGCCGGACTCCGACGTCTTCAGCGCGGAAATTGGTTCCGAGCCCGCTCTTGTCGCGATCGCCGCGAGTCAGCGCGGGCGCGCCCACGCGAACGAAGGAAATTTCCGCGACGACCATTTTCTAGTCGACCTTGGCGCCGACGACAACGACTGGCGCATTATTGCGCTTGCCGACGGCGCGGGCTCCGGACGATTCTCCCGCCAAGGGGCGAAGATCGTCTGCGAAACGGTCGCCTCGTCGCTCCGAGGGTATTTCGCCGAATACAACGTCCATTTTGACGAGGCGGTAAAGAGGGTCCTCGACGCGAAAAAAGACTGGAAAACGAATCCGACGTGCGCGCCGTCAGCGCTGCAGGAGACGAATCTGGCGCAGTTCTTCTGCCTGTCCATTCGTCATGCGTGGGACGCTATCAAGAAGACGGCGGAAACGCGTCAGGCGAAAATCAACGATTTCAATACGACGCTGCTCTGCATGGCCGCCAAGCGCTACGCGGCGTCCGAAACGCGCCCTGCCCTTTGGGCGATCGCGTCTTATTGGGTTGGGGACGGGGCAGCGGCGATCTTTCGTCCAAACGGAACCGCTCGAGCGCTCGTTCCCGGTTTGCCCGACAGCGGCGAATTTGCCGGTCAGACCTGCTTTGTGACGTCCCCCGAAGAACTTGCGCCGGGACGAGTTGTAACGCGTATGAGGCTGAACGTCGTCGAGGAGTTTCAGGCGCTCGCGCTCATGACCGACGGCGTCTCGGATCCGTTCTTTCCCGCAGAAGTCAATATTACCGAGTATAAATATTGGAAAACCTTTTGGAACGAGACCCTTGCCGAGCATTTTCCAGGCGTCTTGGACCCCGACAAGACGCCGCAGGAACGCGCCGACGCGTTGCTTGACGGCTTGGATTTCTTTGTCAAAGGCAACCACGACGACCGAACGCTGGCGCTCCTTATCAACGACCGGTGCAAATTGATCGACGAACCGGAGGAAGAGAGCGAGTTGGTCAAGAGCGATCCGATAAAGAGCGATCCAGTAATAAACGTCCCCGTAAGAGACGAATTGTCCGACGAATTTGATTTGGATTATGAGTCGGGCTCGTCTCTAATCAAGAGCGACTCGTCCTCCGATCCGGACGGCATATCCTCCGATTCGAGTTTGTTGGCGGACGACGATTCCAGCTTGCTGGCCGATTAGGAAAGAAGAGCAAACAACATAAAGACGGCGGAGTCGGAACTCGAAAAGCGGCGTTCAGACAAGGGAACTTAGTAAGCGCATAGTTAGAGTAAGAGAACAGAACGATGAGGACCGCTGCTGGGGAGATTATTACCTTAACCGCACGGGACGGAAGCGTAATTGAATATGTAAACGACGCGCCGAAACAAGGCGCGATTAAGGACGTTTACTTTTCGCCGGACCGAAGTTATGTCGTGGCGTTTTTCAGAAAGAAGCTCGGCGAGGCGGGGCTGCGGCGTATCGAAAATCTCGTCGGGCAATATTACGACGCGATCTTCAATCGGGTCGGCGGCGACTACTGGCGCACGACCTTCTGTTGGCCGGAAAAGATCGTCGAACACGAAGGCCGCCATGGGGTCGTGATGCCGACCTACGAGCAGAATTTCTATTTTCAGACCGGAAATATCGCCGGGGAAGAAAAAGAAGGGAAATGGTGGGCTTCCGCAAAGAACTTCAATCGCTTTGTTCCGCCCGAAGAACGAGGAACGCTCGGCGGCTTTTTGCACGCGTGCCTCGAATTGTGCCGCGCCGTGCGAAGAATGCACGCCGCAGGCTTGGCGCACAGCGACCTCTCTTATAAGAACTGCCTGATCGATCCGACGAACGGCCGCGCGTGCATCATCGACGTCGACGGCTTGGTCGTGCCGGGCCTTTTCCCGCCGGACGTCCTGGGGACGCGCGGATTCATGCCGCCGGAAGTTGTCGCGACGTCGCACCTTTCGCGCAAAGACCCGAATCGCGAACTTCCTAAACGGACGACCGACCTTCACGCGCTCGCCGTATTTATCTATCTGTGCCTGCTTCACCGGCACCCGCTCGAAGGGCAGAGCTATATGGAACTGGAGCCTGAAGAGCAGGAAAAGAAGCAGATGGGCGAAGGCGCGCTCTTTATCGAGCATCCGACCGACGCGAGCAATCGTCGCAAAGTCGGGCGCGGCGAAGAGTCGGGGCTGCCTTGGGTCGATCCGAAGATAACGCCCTATACCATTTGCGGTCCCTATTTGAAATCGCTTTTCGACCAAGCTTTCATCGACGGCCTGCACGCGCCCCTGATGCGGCCGGGCAGCAACGACTGGGAAGACGCGCTTACCCGGACGCTCGACTTGCTCCTGCCATGCGCGCGTCCAAGATGCGTGAAACACGAATTCGTCTTCGACGGAACAGGGAAGCCCGTATGTCCTTATTGCGGAACGGCTTATAAAGATTCGGTTCCCATCTTGGAGTTCTTGACGTCGCGCAACGGGGTCGATTATCTGCCGGAGAACCGCAAGTTGATCGTCAGCGAAGGCAAGGAGCTTTTCTTGTGGCATATCGACCGATTTGTCGGATACAACGAGAAGCTTTCGCCGGAACAGCTCGTCAGGGTCGGTTATTTCTCTAAAGAAGGCGACGATTGGGTCTTAAACAACGAAAAAATCGAATATCTCTACGACCTCACGGCTCAAAAGGCGATCCCTTGCGGCAGTTCGGTCGTCTTGGCGGACAATATGCGCCTGTCCCTCAGCGACGAAAAGCGTTCGTACGTCGCGCAGGTCCAGATCGTCAATCGTTCGCGTCAAGGCGGCTTGGCGGACGCGGCGTTCGGGCTCGCGTTTGAAGTTGTCGACACGGAACAGGCGCTGGAGTCCAAGCGCGTCGACGTCGTCTTGCGCACGCTCCAGAATATGCGTCTGCCTCAGGGCGTCGTCGGCGTTCCTTACCGCTGCAAGTTCGACTTTAAGGAACTGCGCGTCGAGGACAAGCGCTTGACGATCACGATTCTCGAGTCGCGCGGCTTTGAAGATTTCGGATTGACCTGTTCGGCAGAAAAAGATTCGTTTACCATCGAAGGAACGCCGACCAAAGAATACGACGGAAAGATCAGCTTCTTCATGACCGGGCGGTTTCGCTATTATTACCTCTTCAACGGGCGTACGCGCATCCCGGGCGAATTTAAATTTACCAACGTCCACCTTGCCAAAGTTTGGGCGATTCGTTCGGCGTCGACGCCGAGCGAAGAGCTCGGCTCGAGCGAGGAAGTCGCCGAGCTGGCGGAGCCAAACGACGCCGACGACGAGGCGTGATCGGGCGCTTTGGAACGTCCAACTCCATAAAACAAGCGCGGCGACTGCAGGTTTATTGCAATCGCCGCGCTTTTCATTAAGGCGCTCGGTTGTCAATCAGCGCGTTATTTCTCTTCAACGGCGACGAGTTCCTTCCACAATCTCTGTTCTTTTGATTCCAGCCTCATTTCGGCGACTGCCGCCCAGTCGCCGGACGGGTTCTCGTTGGCGTCGGAGACAACAAGCAGCGAGATCGCCTGGCCGGCGTATTCGGAAAGGTCCGCTTCGAACGGGACCCATTTGTGCTCGGCAAGGACGAGCTCCGCAAGGGTTTTTTCGGACTCGGGAATCAGCTTGTCGGCGTCGTTGAATTCCGCGACGGCAACTTGGAATTTGATTCCGTCCCCGACGTCGGAGCCGTCCCTTTTACCGACGCTCATCCGGAAAGTCGTCGGCTCGTCCGGAAGGACAAGGTCGTTGCGCAGGAAGACGCGTCCGGTCGGGCCGTTCGAGTAGGGCGGGTGCAGGAACCGGCACGGCTTGACTACGCCGCCGCACTCGACGTCGGGAAGGAAATAACTTGTTGCAGACGTGTTGAAGAAATCTTGGGACGCTTCCGCGCCTCGGCGCTGAACGTACGGCTTGGGCGCGACGGCGCCGCTCGGCTCGTTGGGACTATCGCCAAAAGAGAACTCTTCAAATCGCACGTATTTAGTCGTCGTTTTAAAGGTCAGTTCGTACTCTTTAGTTCGCGGCGTTCCGTCGGCATAGTTCGAACTGAACGCGACGGTCGTCTTCTCCACGCCTTCGTTTTGCGGGTCCTTGATCCATTCGGACAGGACGAGCGGCTGCGTCGTCGACGGGATCGTAACGCAGTCGCGCGTGTCGCCGGGCAGGAAGGACGCGCTTTCAGTGAGCGTCAAGTTCGGGACGGGGGACGACAGCGTTTGTTTGAAGACGTTCGTCTTCGGGTCGAATTCGAAGGACGCCGTTATGAAGGGAACGACTTCGAAGTCGAGCCATTCACCGGAGTTAAGCTCGAGCCAAAAAAGACCGTAGGGCGCGTCGTTCGGGATGACGACGTCGATCGTTTCGGCGTTCTTTGTCGCTTGAACCGTTTCGCCGGGCGCGACTTTCGCACGGTCGGACGACCAGTCGGCGGCGTTGGCGCCGCTGGCTTTTTTCGTCAGGATATAGGAGAAAGCGCCTTCGACCGGTTCGACATAGACGAACCCTCTTGCGCGCTTGACTTGCGCGGGTCCGAGCTCGTTCATGTCGTAATCGAGCGCGACGGCGGAAACTTCTTCATTAGGCGCCGCGATTTTGAATCCCAGCGGCGCGCCCGTGTAATAAAGGACCTCATAGGTCCCGTCTTCCAGGATACGGCAGACGCCGGACCCGGAGCCGCAAGCGAGATTGCGGACGGTGTGAACCCCGCGCCCGTTCAAGAAGATATACTCCGGCGACTCGCAGTAGTCGAATCGCGTTCCGTCTTCGTTAAGGAACGAATCTACGAGGATTTGCCCGTCGCTCGTCCACGCCGTATAGCCGTTCGGAGGCAGGACAATATCGCGTCCGGCGACGTTCGCTTGAAGCGTCAGATCCGTCGACCCGTTCGCGACGACGACTGTGCCGTCTTGATACGTAACGCAGACCTGGCTGTTCTTAACGACGTCGGCAATGAGCGCGGCGCTCGTGTCGAGCTGTTCGCCCGCTTCGTTGAAGTAGCGAATTGTGTCGACCGACGTCTGCGTGTAACGCGACGCAATTTGCTGGACCATAAAGTACGGACCTGCGGCGTATTCGAGACCGTAGTCGGAAACGAAGAAGCCCGAGTGACCAAACGCAAGGGTCGCGGCGAGGAACCGGTCGACGAAATCGTCCCGTTCTTCGTCCGTTTGCGGCTTATAGCCGGGCGCGAACATACCCAGATTGCCCATGCCGAAGTCGACTTCTTGCTCGTGAATTTTGAGCAGGTCGAAGTCGAGCAGCCATTGGTTTCTAAACATATTGTACGGCTGGTCTTGCGCGTAGTTGCCGTCGGTCAAACCGGCGTAGAAGCAGTGGTGCGGACCTTCCGAGTAAGTCGGGCCTTGCCAGTTCTTCTTCTGAATGAGGAAGATTTCTCCGTAAGGATAGAAGACGCTCATGAAGGTTCCGGCGCCCGGTACGCGGACGTCGTAGTCGGTGCGGGTCCACGGCGGTACGGACGAATGCACGTCGCAGTAGGCGCAGCTGAATTGGAACTTCTCTTGGTTGATCGGCGTGAGCTTTTCGCAGTATTCGACAGCCCGGGTCGGCTTAGGCGCGTAGCAGCGCATCCACGCGCGCTGCAGCGCGCCGTCTGGATCTCTGCCGATCATGTCGGGCGACCAATATTCGTTGACCGGCGCGAAGTCGGTGAAGTTGTTGTAGGGGCCGTAGACGAATCCCAGCGTGTCCTGCATGAATCGCGAATAATCGATCCAGCCGGCGTCCCCGCCTTTTTTCGGCGCGGGCTTCGTTCGGAACGTGAAGCTCTCTCCTCCGTCGCGCCAGCAGACTTCGTGGTCCGTTACGATGATATGGCGCATACCGCGCCGCCAGACTTCGCGCCAGAATTTCTTATCGGCGTCTCGCGTCGTCGCGCCGTGCGCGCGCCAGACCCCTTTGCCCGCGACCTCGCGGTAGGGCGATTTCGGGTTAGGAATCGACGGGAGCGTTTCGGCAAATTCGGGCGAGACGGTGAAGATGAAGCGGTCGTAGACGTCGTTACGGGTCCCGTCGGTTTTGGGATTGTAGTCGCAGCTTCCGTTCATGTAGGCGCATTCGTGAGTCGTTTTGACGAGCTTCTTGTCGCCGACGTCGCCGACAAGTTCTTCTTTTTCATAAGCTTCGACGCCGTGTCTGCCCATCAGGTAGGAGGCGCCGCTGCGGTACCAGTCGATGTGCGCGGTTGCAAATAAATTTGCGTCCGAGTTCTTCGGTTGGAAGAGCGCCGCGCCGGGTCGGCGGCCGTAATGGTAGAGGTAATAAGGAATAGCAAAGACGCGCGGCTTGACGACGTTGTCGAGCCTGCCCGCCATTACGCTTTCAATATTGCCGCCGAGCGCGATCGTGTCGACGATGAGGCTCTTTCCTTTCATTTGGAACCGATACTCGACGGTCGCCTGCGCGGTCTTCGACTTGAGCGTCCAGATCGACCGGACGCCTTCTTCAAACGTCTCGAACGTTTCCAGTTCTGCGCTCTCGACGTCTTCGAGTTTGCCGTCTTCCCCAATCAGCTGTTTCACGCCCCCTTGAGCGCACGGATAGAACTTTTCGGAACCGTTCCAACGCGCGGTTACGTCGGACCAGTCGCCGGTTTGCGGCTTATAGTCGTAGACGAGCGTTCCGTCCTGACCTTCGTAGACGAAATCGCAGCTGTCGCCGTAGAAATGCATCGCCGGTTTCAAGAGAAGCGCCGACGACTCGGGCAGAATCGTATCGGGCGTCGTCGGGAAGGGCAGGCGGCCTTTGCCGGCGTTGATACCGAGCGGCTGACCTTCGAAGAGGTCGATTCCCGGCTTAGCGCGCAGCTTGAACTCAAGCGGCTCGAGTTTTTCCTTAAAGGCGCAGAACGAATCGAAATAGAGCGTTCTGTCCTCGGTGTTCGTGCCGTTGATGATGCGGAATCCGTTGAACGTCGCGTTAGTCCCGAGTACTTCTTTCGTCCCCGGGGTGATCAACTTGTACGCCAGGAACCATTCGTTCCAATCGACGACAACCATGGTGAGCGAGACCTCTCTGCCCTCTTCGTTAAGAAAGACCGCATAAATACGCACTTGCGGGGTCGTCGGGTCGATCGACCAGCCCCAGTTGTTGCCGACGATCCAGCAGGAGAACGCGTCGAAATCTTTTTCGGGAATCTCGATCGGTTCGGGCGGAACGACGTCGACGACCGGCGCTTCGGTCCCTTCGCCCATACGGTACGTCAATTTGCCGACGTACTTGCCGTACATTTGTTCTTCGCGGCTGCGCTCGAACGTCGCGACCGCGTTGGTCGTCTTGACCGTCCAGCCGTCGAGATTTTCAAAGTCGCAGACTGGCGTGCGGACCTCTTCCGTTCGCCCCGCCCAGTCCATTTCGTAAGGACGAACTCCGACTTTTTCGTCGTCGGCAAACGCTGCGGCGGCGACCGCCAGCGTCGAGCATAGGACGAATGGAAAGAATAACGAACTAAGTCGAATCTTCATAACGATACCCTCCTGATAATTGGCGCTTGAGCGCGTTGGAACAAAACGCTCTTTGTGTTAAAGGGTAGCACAAAGACGAGCGCGTTTCAAGTTTATTTTGCGCTTTTATCGATTATCTTGTCGAAATTTGAGCAAATCTGTTGAAACGCCGACTCGAATCGATAAAATCAGAAGGGCAGACGTTTGTCGGCGCGTTGAATTTTTTTGAGCTTTCGAACGTTATGCGAGTATTCTTGTTGAACCAAAAGCATTGCGAACAGGGAGAGAATCGTGTCCAACTCGAGACGAGAATTTTTTAAGAGCCTTGCCGGGCTGTCGGCAATGGCGGCTTTGGCGAACGTTTACGGGCAGGAGAAGAATCTTCGCGACGACGTCGAAGAGACGACCCTCATCTTGAAAGACCGCCGTTCGTCCTTCAATATGAAGACGTACGCGGCTCCGGCGATTTCCAATATTCGCGTCGGCTACATCGGCATTGGCGGGCGCGGCACGGCTTCGATTCAGCGCCTTTCGCAATTCGAGGGCGTTGAGATTCGCGCGATCGCCGATTGCTACGAGTACCCGATCGAACGCGCGCGACAGTGGTTCAAGAGCATCGACTACCCCATGCCCGCGGAGTATTACCGGGACGAAGAGAGCTGGCGCGATATGCTCGAGCGGGACGACCTGGACCTGATCTACGTAACGACGCCGCAATACCTCCACGCCGAGATGGCGTGCGCGATCATGGAGTCGGGCCGTCACGCGGCGTGCGAAGTCCCCCTTGCGTACACCCTTGCCGAATGCTGGAAGATCGTCGACACGTCCGAAAGGACGAAGAAATACTGCGCTATTCTCGAAAATTGCTGTTTCGATTTTTTCGAAGCGCTCACGATCAACATGGCGCTGAAAGGGCTCTTTGGCGAACTCGTTTACGGAGAAGGCGCGTACATTCACTACATCGACCCCGTCGCGGTCTTCCAGGAACCCATGCCGCCCCTCAATAAGAAAGGCGGCTGGTATCGCGGCGCCGTCGGCGTCAGCACGAAAGGGAACCGGTACCCGACGCACGGATTCGGCCCGGTCTGCGAAGCGATGCGCATCAACGCCGGAGATCGGCCCGTCTTCTTGACCTCGGTTGAGACCGCCGACTTCACGCGCCGGAAGATCTTCGAGAAGTATCTCGAACAGGGCAGAGAGTACCACAAGCAGTTCGTCGGCGCCGATTTCGTCGGGGAGATGAACACGTCGCTCGTCAAGACGCAGAACGGCAAAGTCGTCAAGATCCAGTACAGCACGAACACGCCGCGGCCCTATTCGCGCGCGCACCTCCTCAGCGGAACGCAAGGGTTTGTCCAAAAGTACCCGGAGCCGGGCAAGATCTATTTCAACCACAACACGCCCGTCAGCTCCGAGGAGATGGCGGCGCTCGAAGAGGAACATACGCCCAAACTTATCAAATTCCTCAGGGAAAACGCGCTGAAATTCGGCGGCCACGGCGGCATGGACTTCATTTGCGATTATCAGCTTATCGACTCGATCCACAACGGCTTGCCGCTCACGATTTCCGTCTACGACGGCGCGACCTGGAGCGCCGTTACGCCCCTCAGCTTGTGGTCGGTTACGCACGGCTCGCAGCCGATCGACTTCCCCGACTTCACCGGCGGTCTGTGGAAAGAAAGCGAGCCGTTCGACCTGTCCCTGCGCGGCGGAGGAACGACGGTCGTTACCCCCAAGACGCCTAAATCGTAATTCGCCGCCCGAGAACGGCGCGCTCAGCGCATATTGACCCAAAAAACAACAAGGGCGAGCAGGTTCGTTGCGTTATTGAACCTGCTCGCCCTTGCGTTGTTACGCGGCGCGAGAACGTTGGTGGGTTCCCAACGTTATGCGAGCGTTATTCCTGCGGCTCTTGGCTGCAGTCGGGGTCGCTCTTGAAGAGGAAATCGACGCCGTCGTAGTCGACGCGGATCTTGCGCTTCGGCGCGTCGGAAATTTCGTCCGGCTTGACCGGTCGGCAGAGCAGCTCGAGCGCGAGCGGATTTTGGAGCTCGCGCTGCAGGACGCGCTTGAGCGGTCTGGCGCCGAATTCGGGCTGGTAGCCCAAGTCGGCGATTCCTTCGTACGCGTTCTCGGTAAGCTCGAGCTCGACGCCCTGCTTGTCGAGCAGCTCGCGCAGCTTGTCGACTTGCAGGTCGACAATTTTGCGGATCTGCTCGCGATTCAGCGGATGGAAGATGATCGTTTCGTCGATCCTGTTGAGGAATTCGGGGAGGAACCGACCTTTCAGGATCGTTTCGACCGCATGGTCGAGTTCCTCCTTCGTCCCCCCTTCGGACGTAATCTCTCGAATCGCTTGACTTCCCAAGTTCGACGTCATGACGACGATCGTGTTCGTGAAGTCGACCGTATGCCCTTGGTTGTCGGACAAACGCCCGTCGTCAAGGACTTGGAGCAAGATGTTGAAGACGTCGTGGTGCGCTTTTTCGATCTCGTCGAAGAGCACGACCGAATACGGCTTGCGTCGAACCGCTTCGGTCAAGACGCCCCCTTCTTCGTAGCCGACATAGCCCGGAGGCGCCCCGATGAGGCGCGCGACCGTGTGCCGCTCCATGAACTCGCTCATGTCGATGCGGATGATCGCCGTTTCGTCGTCGAAGAGCGCTTCGGCGAGCGCTTTGCACAGCTCCGTCTTGCCGACGCCTGTCGGACCCAGGAAGAGGAACGACCCGATCGGGCGATTCGGGTCCTGCAGCCCGCTTCGGCTCCGCCGCACGGCGTTGGAGACCGCGTCGACCGCTTCGTCCTGCCCGACGACGCGAAGATGCAGTCTGTCCTCGAGGACGATCAGCTTGGCGCGTTCCGTCTCCATCATTCTGGCGACGGGGATCCCGGTCCACAACGAGACGATCTCGGCGATTTCGTCCGGTCCGACGACCTGTCGGAGCAGCCGTTTCGGAGGCGCTTTTTCTGAAGCGTCTTGTCCGTTTTCGCCCGCTTTTTCCTCTTCTTCCTGTTTGCTCAGATTCTGCTGCAGCGCTTGAATCTCGGCGTGCAGGTCGGCGAGCTTTTGGAAATCGGCGTTGTCGACCTTTGCGCCCCGTTGAAACGCTTGTTTGATCGCCGCGTCGAGGGTCTTGTACTCTCGTTCTTTGGCTTCGATCTTCTCACGGGTCTGATGCACGTCGCCGACGCCGCTCTTTTCCTTTTCCCAACGCAGGTTAAGCTCGGCGAGTTCCTCGTTTTTCGCGGCGAGTTCCTTACGAATCTCTTCGAGTCTTGCGACGGCGCCCGGCTCCGTCTCGGCGGCAAGTTGATTTTCGGCGATTCTAAGCTGCACGATCCGGCGCTGCACGTCGTCGATTTCGGTCGGGACGCTCTGGAGCTCCATTGCGAGCCGGCTCATCGCCTCGTCGACCAGGTCGATCGCTTTGTCGGGCAGGAACCGGTCGGAAATGTACCGATTCGACAGCTCGACCGCCGCAACGAGCGCCGAGTCGGTGATCTTGACGCCCTTGTGGTGCGTTTCGTACCGGTTCTTGAGCCCGCGAAGGATCGCGAGCGAATCCTCGACGCTCGGCTCGTCGACCATGACCGGCTGGAACCGTCGTTCGAGCGCGGCGTCTTTTTCGATATATTTGCGGTACTCGTCGAGCGTCGTCGCGCCGACGCATTTCACGTTCCCGCGCGCCAACGCCGGCTTGAGCAGGTTGGCGGCGTCCGCGCTCCCTTGCTGGTTGCCCGCGCCGACGACCGTGTGCAGCTCGTCGATGAACAGGATGACGCGTCCGAGCGAGTCTTCCACCTCTTTCAGAACCGCCTTGAGCCGTTCTTCAAATTCTCCTCGGTACTTTGCGCCTGCGATGAGCGCGCCCATATCGAGCGCGACGACCTCTTTGTCCTTCAAGTTCTCGGGCACGTCTCCTTCGACGATCCGCAGCGCAAGCCCTTCGACGATCGCGGTCTTGCCGACGCCCGGGTCGCCGATCAGGACGGGGTTGTTCTTCTTCCTTCTGGACAGGACCTGAATAACGCGCCTGATCTCGGCGTCTCGTCCGATGACGGGGTCGAGTTTGCCTTTTCTTGCTTTGTCGACGAGGTCGATGCCATATTTTGAGAGCGCCTGCAGCTTGCCCTCCGGCTCTTGGTCGACGACGCGGTTGTTGCCTCGGACTTGGCCCGTGCCCTCGAGGATTTTTGTTCGGTCGATTGCGAATAGCTGCAGGAGCTTTTGCGCCGCGCAGTCGACGCTGGTCAACGCGAGCAGGAAGTGCTCGGTCGAGATGTATTCGTCGGTAAGCGTCGTCGCTTCTTCCGCCGACTTGACAAAGACTTTCTGCAAATCGGCGCCGATTCCGGGCGCGGCGCCGCTGACGCGCGGCAGGCGGGAAACGTCGGAGTCCGCCGCTTTCTTGAGCCGACCGACGTCCGCGTTGATCGCTTGAAATATCGGCACGACGTTTCCGTCTTTTTCTTCGAGCAGCGCCGCAAGCAGGTGAATCGAGCCGATTTCCGGGTTGGAATGGGCGACGGCGAGTCGTTGAGCGGCTGCGAGCGCTTCTTGGGATTTTGTGGTTAGTTTATCTTGAGAAAAATTCATTAAGGTCTCCTTCTTGTTTTTTTATGTCATCGCCGATCGTAGTCGCTTGATTTTATTTGAGTTGTTGTTCTCCCCCTTATCGTCGACTCGGCGTTATTATTCCTCTACCGATTAAACAAGCAAAGAGAGCGCCAAACTTGTAAAAAATATTCATTTTTTCGTCAGACCGGCGCTTATTCGTCTTTTGCACGGCAGAACGCAAAGATAAAACCGGAGTTCGGAACGGCGGGGCCTCTTGCGACCAAGGCGGCGCTATTGCCTTAGCGCGGCGTCGTCAAGTCAGTTTCGAGGAGCGCGCATAAAAAACGACGATAGGGGCTGACATAAATTCTCGGTAGGGGTATAATATGCAGACGCGTTTTTGTAACGCGCACAGGCGCCTGTTTCATTAAGATTAAGGATGGATTCCGTGCAGAACATTAAAGAACAACTGGTTCAAGCGCTGCGATCGGCGACGACTGCGGAGCAAGTTGAACAGATTCGTATCGATTTTCTCGGCCGCAAAGGCTCGATTACGCTGTTGGCGAAAAATACCGACTTCAGCAAGTTGTCTGCCGAAGAGAAAAAAGGATTTGGTCAGAAGCTGAACGAGTTGAAGCAGTTTGCGACCCAAGAGATTGCGGCGGCGGCGGAATCGTGCAAGGCGAGCGCCGCGACTCAACGGTCGAACGATCTC
Organism: Thermoguttaceae bacterium; assembly: GCA_028695965.1. Lineage (GTDB taxonomy): Bacteria > Planctomycetota > Planctomycetia > Pirellulales > Thermoguttaceae > RUG369. The sequence continues at coordinate 21,949 of JAQVHZ010000028.1, forward strand.
GACTTGACGGCGCCGGGCAAGGGCCGTCGGCTCGGCGCGCTGCATCCGATCACGCTCGCGCAGATGGAGCTCGAAGATATTTTCCAAGGCATGGGCTTCTCCGTTCTCTACGGACCTGAGGTCGAGTCGGAATATTTCTGCTTCGAATCGCTCAACATTCCTGCCGACCACCCCGCGCGCGATATGCAGGACACCTTCTGGCTCAAGAACCAGGTGATTCTGCGCACGCACACGTCCGCGAACCAAGTCCGCACGCTGAAGCGCTTCGGCGCTCCGATTCGCTCGATCTTCCCGGGCCGCTGTTTCCGCTACGAAGCGATCGACCCGAGCCACGAAAACACGTTTTATCAGTGCGAAGGGCTTGTCGTCGATAAGAATATCTCGGTCGCCAATCTGATTGCGGTCATGCGCGTGGCGTTGAGCCAAGTCTTCAAGCGGGACGTCAAAGTCCGCCTCCGGCCGGGCTATTTCCCGTTTGTAGAACCGGGGTTCGAGCTCGACTTGAACTGCCTCCTCTGCGGCGGCGAGGGCTGCCCGACGTGCAAACAATCCGGCTGGATCGAACTGATCCCGTGCGGCCTCGTTCATCCGGAGGTCTTGCGTCACGGCGGAATCGACTCGAAGGAATACAGCGGCTTCGCGTTCGGGGTCGGCTTGACGCGCCTGGCGATGATGAAGTTTGGCATTACCGACATTCGGTACTTGAACAGCGGCGACCTGCGCGTCAACGAGCAATTCTCGACGTTGATGTAATCGCACAAATTGAGGGCGCGTTATATTGGAACGTCCTTTGCATTAACAAATTCTCAATCGAGAACTTTTCCACAAGTACAAGGAACGCTTCCGTCCGGACCGGGGAGAATTTCAGGTTCGTCCAAAACGACGAACGGTCGTATCAAGATAATCTGCTGCTGACACAGGGGTAAAGGAGAGCGCGGTATGAAAAAGCATATCAAGGGCAATGTAAGCTGGGTTGGTCACATCGATTGGGAACTCGAATGGTTCCACGGTCAGGACTACTCCATCAAGAATGGAACGAGTCATAACGCCTACCTCATCGAGGAGGAAAAGACCGTCCTCGTCGACACGGTCTGGACGCCTCACCGATTCGAGTTCGTCGAGAATCTGGAAAAGGAGATCGACCTCAACAAGATCGACTTCATCGTCGCCAACCACGGGGAATGCGATCACTCCGGCGCGCTGCCGGCGGTGATGGAAAAGATCCCGGAAACGCCAATCTACTGCACAAGCAACGCCGTCAAGAGCATCGAGGGGCAGTACGGCAAGCGCGGCTGGAACTTCAACGTGGTGAAGACCGGCGACAGCGCAGACGTCGGAAACGGCAAGAAGCTCGTCTTTCTGGAGATGCGAATGCTCCACTGGCCGGACTCCATGGCCGCCTTCCTCACCGGCGACAACATCCTTTTCTCCAACGACGCCTTCGGTCAGCACTACGCGATCGGGGAACTCTTCAACGACAAGGCGGATCAGTGCCTCCTCTACAAAGAGGCCATGAAATACTTCGCCAACATTATCAACCCCTATGCGCCGATGCTCGTCAAAAAGCTCGAGGAGATCGAGAAGCTGAACCTGCCCATCGAGATCATCGCCACCTCTCACGGCGCGATCTGGCGCGACGATCCGATGCAGATCGTGAAGAAATACGCCGAATGGGCGGCGGCGTACCAAGAAGATCAAGTTGTGGTCGCCTACGACACGATGTGGGAGGGCACGACGCAGCTTGCGCACGCGATCGCCGAAGAGCTTCACAAGCAGAGCCCGGAGACTGTGGTCAAGGTCTTCAACATTGCCAAAGCCGATAAAAACGAAGTCATGACCGAGGTCTTCAAGTCCCGCGCGATCGCCGTGGGCTCGCCAACGGCCTACAACAGCTGCTTATCCACCGTGGCGGGCTGGCTGGAATTCTTGAAGCAGCTCAAATTCAAGAACAAGAAGGCCGCGGCGTTCGGCTGTTACGGCTGGAGCGGCGAGAGCGTGAAGGTCGTGCAGGAAAAGCTCAAAGAGGCGGGCTTCGCCGTCGTCGAGGAGAATGTGCGTTCGTTCTGGAATCCGGAAGAGGAGGACTTCGCCGCGGTCCCCGCGCTAGTCAAAGCGCTGCTGGCGTAAAAAATAACAAGAGTTCCCAAGAGAGGCGTCGTGCCGGGAGAGCTTAACGATCTTTTTCCGTAAGTATAACAGCAACAAGTTCGAACGATCGAAATAACGATGCTAGAAATTGAGATGAAATTCCGGGTCGACGACTTAGCGGCGTACGAGCGCCTTGTGCAAAAAACGCTCGGCGCCGCCTTTGGAGAGCCGACGACGGAATCGGACGTCTTCTTTACGAACGAAGCGCTCGGATTTCCTAACGAAGGTAAGTCGCTGCGCATACGTCGGCGCGGGAACCACCTTGCGACGACGTTTAAAGGCGCGCGGCTCGACAAAGAAACGAAGACGCGCGAAGAGCTCGAGTTGACGCTTGTCGACGAAGGGCAGGACGTTACCGCGGAGACGACGCGGCGCGTCGACCAGGCTCGCGACGACTGGATTCGGTTCTACGAGCGGCTGGGATTCGCGCAATACGGTCGGGTCGTCAAGACTCGGCGCCGCGCGGAAGCCGTCTTCGAGGGGCGCCGCGTTGAGATCACGCTCGACGTCATCGACGGGCTCGGCTCCTTTACGGAACTGGAAGTCATGGCGGAGAAATCGGACTTTGCCGCCGCCAAAACGGACGTCATGGTTCTAGCGGCGTCGCTCGGCCTGCGCGAGACGATTCTTCAGAGCTATTTGAGCATGGTCTGCGCAAAAGACCAATATCTATGTTCGTGCGACGCAAAATAGCGTCGAGAGACCAGAACCGGTCAAATAATTGTCAAAACTTGCGCAAACGACAGATTTTGGCAAAATTTTCGAAAAAAGTTCAATTTTGTATGAATTGATTGTAGACGTTTCGCGCGCGTTAGATTATCATTAAGTATCGGGCTAGTACTATGCGCTGATTTTCTCGCAGTTCAGCCTTTGGCTCCCCGGCAGTTTTGGCGGGCGCCAAGATTACTTTGAAATGAAAATTTATTTGATCGTCGAAACTTTGTCGCATATGCGGAGGTAACAGATGAAATCGGGCATGTTCCACTTACTATTGTCGTTGGCTGTCGTTCTGTCGACGGTTGGCGTTGTTAACGCCGCGGAAAAGGCGACGGAATCCAAAGTCGACGAATCGAAAGCCGTCGAATTGTTCGACGCAATGGACAAGGGTCTCGTTGAAGTCAAATTGGTTCCGAAGAACTCGCTCCAGAGTAGCTTGACCGTTACTAACAAGACCGATCAAGAGATCGTCGTCGATATGCCTTCGGCGTTTGCCGGCGTTCCGGTTGTCGCGCAAGTTGGCGGCCGCGGCGGCATGATGGGTCCGATGGGCGGCATGGGTCCGATGGGCGGTATGGGCGGCGCTGGAGCCGGCGGCTTCGGCGGAGGTATGTTTGGCGATCCCGGCATGGGCGGCCGCACCTCTCGCGGCGCAGGCGGTCTTGGCGGTACGGGCGGTCGCGGCGGCAACCAATCGATCGGCGGCGGTATGGGCGGCATGGGCGGCGGCATGATGGGCGGTCGCGGCGGTCGCGGCGGCGGCGGAATGTTCTCCATCGCGCCGAACAAATCGCACAAACAAGCTGTTCGCACCGTCTGCTTGGAGCACGGCAAGAAAGAGCCCCGTTCCACCGTCAAATACACGATCGTCCCGATCGACAGCTTCACCGAAAACAAGACGACCCAGGTCCTCTGCTCGATGCTCGGCAACGAGGAACTCGATCAAAACGCCGTTCAAGTCGCCGTTTGGTGCGCGGAAAACGGCATGACTGTCGAAGAACTTGCCGCGAAAACCAAGCAGGTTTCGCGCAACAACCCGGTCGAAAGCTACTTCAAGGCTTCCGAACTTGAACTCGGCATGCAGCTTGTCGAACAAGCCAACACGCGCGCCGCGGAGCTCGAAGAAGTAGAAAAAGCTCAAGAAGCCCTCGAAAAATACGAGCCGGAAGAAACCGACAACACTGTCGAAACGATCACCGAGCAAATTTTGAGCGAATAAGCTTGACGGCGTGAAGCCAGCGAATAACTAGAGTCCGCGCTTTACCGCAAGGGTAGGGCGCGGATTTTTTTGTCGGCCGATCGTCTCTCTGGGCGAGGAAACAGCTGTTTTTTGACATTATTTCTAAAAAAATTCCAAAAAAATCCAAATTTTTCCTTTTTGGCTCTCCTTGGCGTCGTCCTAACTTAATAGAGACGGATACGACGTCTTAAAGCAGAACCATAATCCCCGTGAACAAAGGAACAGAAATGTCCGCAGAACCTACTGGAAACGATGCAATTAGCGAGTTCTTGCTCGAGAATTGGAACGCGATCGCGCGCCGCAGCGCGTCATCGACGACGCGTCGCCTCCTGGCGGCGCGAGCGTGGGAGCGTCGGCTGGCGTATGTGAATCGCGTTGCGTTGGCGGTTTGGGCGTTTTTGATCGTTCAATTTCCGCTGCTGTGTTATGCGTTTCAAGCGCTTGAGGAATCGGCGCTGGAATTATGCGCAACGTTTTGACAGAGAACAAATTGGAAAGATAAGGAATAACTCAAATGATGAAAAACGTGTTGGCCACGGTCGGGATCGTGGCGGTGGTCGCCGGTATTGCAATCTGGCAATTTGGCTTTTTCTCCAACAAGGCTCGCGAAGTCAAGACTCAAGTCGACCGCGCGGCGGCTTTTGCTCGAGTTGAGAAGTCAATTTCCGATCTTAAAGCCGACGTCGATTCGCTCGACGACAAGACGCGCGAGTACAACGTCAAAGCGCGTAAATTGGAATACTCCTGGGAACGCGAACAGGAGACGATCGACAACCTGCGAGAAGCGATTGTTAAGCTGAGCGCCGCGGCGAGGGAACAAGGCTTGCCTAAGCCGAGCGAAAGTTCGCTCATGACCGACGAACAAAAGGCGGTTACTCTCTCTTTCAACGGGAAGACGATCGACGCCGTCGGCGTCTATACGACGCTCGAAAGTTGGGCGCTCGACCTCAAGACAAAAGAGAAGGTCGCCGCGGAAAAGAAAGTAACGATCGACCGTATGCGCGCCGTCGCGACGCAATTTGTCGAGAAGAAAAGCGCGATGGAGCTCGAGATCGCTAAGATGGAAGGCCGCGTGCGCGAACTTGAAGCCGCTAAGGACGTGGCGGAACTGAACGCCGAATTGGCGGAGATGGAAGCGAGCGTCAACGGCATTGCCGCGGGCGAGTCCGGCAAGGCGCTGGCGGTCATTCAAGACCAAATCGACGAACTGAATGCGATCGCCGATTCCTATCAGGAAGAAGCGCGGACGCAAAAAGACGTCTTGAATCCCAGCGACGTAACTGCGGTCGTCGATCAACCCTCCGAACTCGACTCCTATTGGGAGTAATTTCAACCGACGCGCGCGATATGGAATCTCGAACAGGAATACACGCCGTTCTGTTGCGAATCGCCGAAGCTAGCCGCCTCGGCGATTCCGACGAGCTGAACGCGGCGCTACTCGAACTGAGCCTGCTTGCCGAACGACGCTTCCGAGCGAAAATCGAGCGTCGGCTGGCGTCTTACGCGGAATATTCGCGCGGCTATTCCGTGTCGATCGACGACGCGTCCGACGCGCTCAACGAGCTGCTCTGGGTCGTCTGTCAGAAGGCGCAGGCGTATCGCGGAGCGACCGACGCCGAGGCGGACGCGTGGCTCAACCGGATCGTCGAACGCCGACTGATCGACAAAGGCCGCGTGATAACGCGCCGCGCCGCCAAATGGCGCGAGATTTTTGCACTTGCGCCGAAACGCTTGAAAGCGTTTCTAGAAACTTCGGATACCGAACATTAACGCAGAGCCATTTTAAATTAGATTAACGCCGACTCTTGATAAGGATGTTTATATAAATGTTTACGACGAAGGATAAGCAAACGCCTGAGCATAAGCCTTTTTATAAGCGAGTTCTTAAAAAAGCGCCGAAATTTTTCGCGATTACGTCGTTCGCGCTCCTTGGAGCGCTGCTCGTTCTTGGTTTTGTAACGTGGAAGCGCGAAGGAACGATCGCGTCGCTGTGGACCAAGCCGCAGACCGGCTTGAGGCTCGAACTGGAGGAGTTCGACCAGAAGATCAAGCTCGTCGCCGAACATCGAACGAAGATCCTCGCTCAGCTCGAAAAGATCTCGGGCAAAGAGCAAGAGGCGCGCGACAGAGCGGCGGCGTCCCTTAGGAGTATGTCGAGCGAGGACCGCGAATCGGTCGAGCAGGACATACGCGCGGGCAAGTTGTCGGGCGAGAACGCCGACAAGCGGACGGCGGTCGTTGCGTTTTCCGAGTGCCAAGAGGCGTTTGCGCTTTGGCGTCAAGCGCAGGCGCTGCGCGACGGACTCGAGAAATACGAGCTCGAGCTTGTCCGCGCGCTGACGGAACGCGATCGGCTCGAACGACGCGTCGAGATGGTCGAGACGTTGGGGTACGACCTGGAAGACGGGGCCAACGGGATCGATTACGGTCTGCTCGACGACCTTGCCGCGCAGACCGACGATTCGCTCGCCAGTCAGACGGCGCTCGACTCCGTGCTGACGCCGGACGACGTCGCCGGGGCGTCCAGCGCCGCCGATCGCGCCGAACTGCTCGCGGAGATTCTCGAAGGGCGCGGCGTCTCGGACGCGCCCGTGATCGACGCGGAACTTGGCGCGCAGCTTGGCGCGCTGACCGTCGACGACGCGCCTCGGGACCCGGCGCAAGAGCGGTTTTCATTGAAAAACTTCGAGCTTACCGTTCCCGTTTGGATGGGAATCGTCGCGATCGTCTTCCTGTTGTTGTTCTTCGCAATAGCGCTCGTGGCGATTTGGAAGCCTTTTTGCAAATTCTGCGAGGACGTATGGGACTTGATATGCGATCTAGCAGAAGCCATATGGGATTTTATCACCGAGTTCGCGGAAGCTGTTTGGGACTTTATCTGCGACGCCTGCGAGGAAATATGGGATTTGTTCAAGCTTTGACGTCCGCGCCGCGACGCTGTAAAATAACGCGAGACTGCCGCGCCTGCGCCTAAGCGCTGAAAAGCGTTCCTTGAAACGTTCGATACCAAATGATAGCGAAACGCGCTGTCAATTAGATTAACGCCGACTATTGATAAGGCTGTTTTTATGAAAGCGTCGAAAAATATTAAGATCGCGTTGATTGTCGTCCTTGGAGCGCTGATTGTTGTCGCTCTTGTAGCATGGCAGCGCGGAGGAACCGTCGCGTCGCTATGGAGCGAACGGCCGCCCGTCGCGCGGCGCGAGCTGCAAGAGCTCGACAAGAAAATCAAGCCGGTTGCCGAACGTCGCGCAAAGATTCGCGAGCAGCTTAACAAAATCGAGGGCAAAGAACAAGAGGCGCGCGACGCGGCTGCGGCTGCGCTGAAAAGTATGTCGAGCGGGGAGCGCGCCTCGGTCGAGCAGGATATGCGCGCGGGTAAGCTGTCGAGCGAGAACGCTAAGAAGCGCGCTGCGGTCGTCGCGTTTTCCGAGTACCAACAGGCGTACTCGCTTCGGCGCCAGACTCAGGCGCTTCGCGACGGACTCAAGAAATATGAGCTCGAGCTTGTTCGCGCGCTCGCCGAACGCGATCGGCTCGAACAGCGAGCTGAGATGGTCGAGACGTTGGGATACGACCCGGAAGACGCCGCCTCGGTGGAAATCGACTACGGATTGCTCGACGACCTTGCCGCGCAGACCGACGATTCGCTCGCCAGTCAGGCGGCGCGCGACGCCGCGCTGACGCCGGAGGACGTCGCCGAGTCGAGCGCCGACGACCGCGCCGAACTGGTCGCGGAGATTCTCGAGGGACGAACCGTTGCGGAAACGTCCCCGTTCGAGGACGAACTTAGCGCGCGACTCGACGCGCTGGCCGTCGCAGAAGTTCCGCAGAAGGAGTCGCGAAATCTATTTGTCAAGAAAACTGTTTTCGTTCCGATCGGGATAGGAATCGTCGCGGCGGCTTTTCTGGCGTTTGGAATATCGCTCCTTAGAAATCAAGACGCCGCTCCGGTCGTCTCTCCCTTCGCGCAACAGCCTCAGCAGCAATTGAGGGTTCAGCCAAGGAACGCCTTGAACACTGAGCGTGTCTTACTCGTCGTCTTCTTGACGTTTATTGGTTCCATTTTTGGCCCGATCGGGGCAATTTTGGGTCTCTTGGCGGGGTTGATGACCTCCAGCGGCGCGCTCGTTTTGCGGATCCTTGGCGCGCTAGGCTTCCTATTCCTAGCGGGCGTCCTGGGAATAATAGCGTTAATCAGCCTTGTCGTGGTCCTTTTTTTCTAGCCCATAGCAAGCTGAAGGAGCAGCGCTACAATGGATTGTCGCATACGACTGAGCGACTTTCCAGAGAGATTTGCCGCGTCAGGTCCGCTTGACGTATGCGAAAAAACGTTAGAATTTATCAGTAATAATCAGAGCGAGCGGCTTACAAGAAACGAATTGTTAAGGAGTAACGATGGGCTTGGAAAATCCTCGGCACGCTTTAGGAAGTATCGGGTTTCCGGTTTTGGGTTTTTGGCGCGGCGGTCTCATTGGCGGCGTCTTGGGACTTGCAGCGGCGTTTGCGGGGGGATTATTACTCCCTAGGGAGTGTTGACGCTAATTTTTTCATTCGCATTTCCCCTTGAATAATACGGGTAAAATGGCTATTGTTCTCATTATGGAACTTACAAGAGAACAATTTGACAAAATCGCCCCAACACTACCT
>JAQVHZ010000029.1 GCA_028695965.1 Thermoguttaceae bacterium
CTTCCGACGCTTACCGCATTACTGACACACACCCCGAAGGGCGCGGCGCGATTAGCTGCATGAAGCTTGCGCTCGAAGACGCCGACGTCAAACCAGAAGACGTTGACTACATCAACGCGCACGGAACGAGTACTGGCGTGAACGATAGAGTCGAATCGCTTTCTATTCGTGAAGTTTTTGGCAAGTACGCCTATCAGATTCCTGTGTCCAGCACTAAAAGTATGACTGGTCACTTAATTGCAGCGGCTGGCGCCACCGAATGTATTTACTGTTTGCTTGCAATCCGAGATAATATCGTTCCTCCGACTATCAATTTTGAGACGCGCGATCCTGACTGCGACCTTGATTACGTGCCGAATGTTGCTCGAAAAGTCCAAGTGGACGTAGCGCTTAGTAACAGTTTCGGTTTTGGAGGACAAGACGTCTCGTTGCTTCTCAGACGTTACGTCGACTGACGTCACTGTCACAGGAACTAACCATAAGAGACATATCCTAAATGCCTGGAGAACTGCAGTTTTCCAGGCGTTTTTATTACTTAGTGGAAGAATATTTTGATGAAAATATTTATAGCAGGAATAATGCAAGGTTCAAAAATCGGTCTGGAACTGCATTCGCAAGACTATAGAAAACAACTCAAAAGCGCTTTGACGCGCGCTTTTCCTAATTCCACTATTTACGATCCTTTCGAGAGCAACAGAAACTCGCTCTATTATACTCCTGAGATGGGCAAAAAGGTCTTTCTTACTCACAACAGAATGTGCGGAACCGAAATTGACGTTTTGATAGCCTTTGTTCCTGAAGCGTCTATGGGGACGTCTATTGAAATTTGGGAAGCGTGGAAAAATGGAGCTGTTGTTCTAACAATTAGTCCTCTATCTTCAAATTGGGCCGTTAAATTCTTAAGCGACGCAATTTATCCCAATCTCGAATCATTCCTGCAGCAACTAGACTCGGGCGAAATCTCGCGTTTGATCGAACAACGGAGACCAAGGTCAACTAAACGTTCTTTAGAGAATCTTGAAAGCCTTGGAATCGAGTCTAACTGAGCGCTTTGAACAAACTTTCCATCTAACTAACTCACCAGAATCATGAAGTCAAAGACTAACTCTACTTTTTGGATTTGTCTGCTATTACTGGCTCTGTTAGCGCGTGTGAGCGTTGCTTTCTATTGGGAATCACGCTTGAAAAGCGAAACGTTGACGTCGACGTCAACTACCATGCCTTCCAACTCCGCTTCAAGATTCTTCTTCGGCGATTCCGATTCCTATTGGAAACTCGGACAAGCAATAGCGTTTAATCGTCCTTATGAATTCGACGAAGAACGTCATTGGCAGATTTTCCGAACGCCGGGTTATCCAGCCATCCTAGCGCCACTTTTTGTTTTGTACGGCGAAAATCTTCCAACAATTGCAGCGCGCCTGCAAGGCGCTCTGTTCGGAACGCTCAATGTTGCATTAGTTGGACTTCTTGCTTGGAAACTATTGATTTTTCCGGCAAGACCAAGAATATGGATTGTGAGACTTTCAAGCGTCTTTGTCGCTTTCGATCCAACGCTTATTCTTCAAAGTATTTTGATCCTTTCAGAAGAATCGTTCCTAACCTTTGCCCTGTTGCAAAATCTTCTTATTTTGAGTTTAGCTCGTAAACTTGGTCTGCTCCCCTTCCCGTCTCGCGATAATACTGCATTTAGAAAAGAAGCCGTTTATCTCGACTGGCAACCTCCTCGGAAGCTTAGTTGGCTGAACCTATTTGGAACGGCGTTCTTACTTGGTCTCACAACCGCAATGACCATTTATATACGCCCAAGTTGGTATTACTACCTTCCTTTTGCAGCTGTCGTCATAGTCACATTTCGCTGCTTTACTGGCAATGTTCATGAAACTGAAGATTATCACTACACTCAATATGAAATTATCTTTTCGTGGCGCAAGCTAATCTTTACCTCGATTACTATCATCATATTTGTCTTAGCCGCGTTGGGACCTTGGATTGCTCGCAATTATGAATTAACGCGCCAATTTGTGCCAACATCCTTACAATTAGGAGCAAGCCTCTATGACGGCCTCAATCCGTCGGCAACGGGAGCTAGCAATATGGATTTCGTCGACCACTTTCGACAAGCGGAAATGGCGAATCCATCCGACTCTCTCGACGTTCACTTTGAAGTCAGACTAGACAATCGGATGAAACGGGCTGCGATTGACTGGGTAAAAAGCGATCCTCAAAAAGCGCTTAAATTGGCTTTTATTAAAATCTATCGACTTTGGGCTCCAATTCCACGTGAAAAAGCATTTGCAACGCCATTTTTAAAACTCTGTCTTGCAGCCTCCTTTGTTCCAATTTTTCTACTTGGACTTGCAGGAGGCATAAAATCATTTCGCAAGCGTGGCGCTGCGTGGACGTTGCTAATTCCGGCTTTTTATATCACAATCCTTCATTCGATTTTCGTTTCTTCAATCAGATATCGAACCCCTGTGTTATACGGTTTTTCAATACTTGCCGCCTTTTTCATTCTGTGTTCTTTTGATTCATTATCCGGAATTTTCAATAATAAGGCCCGTCTTACCACGACCGAGAATAAAACAAGCTCTGAAACTAATGAATTTAAAAGAATATAATTGTAGCGATTATATGAACGGTTGCATCAAAATCGAATGAAAAAACCTCGAAAATTCGTATCCTGTTAAAGTTGGCGCTAGAAAAAACGACCCATTTAAACTATAATAAAGAGCGTAGTCGACTGAATAGCTCATTTTGGCGAGCGCTGGCAGGCTTGCTTTGAAGCCTGAAAGCGATAAGGCATAGGCAAGTTGCTTTACCTCCCTTATCAAAACCGACTTTCAGCGCCGGTTTTGATAGACATAAAGAGTTCTGCCAGCTTAGTTTTACTTCTGCCTGACGATTTACACAATTCGGTTGATTACAAATAATCGCTTACTATTCGTTCGGAGAAAAAAAATGTCGCGTTTATCGTTACGTGTCCTTTGGACAGCAGCGCGTTCGGGACTGCTACTTTCCCTTCTCATTTGTGCAGGGAGCTCCACCTCCTCCCTCCTCGCCCAGCAAGATTACGCTGCAATGGACGCTGCAAGAATGGCGGCAATGAGTGGCGGTCCAATGACCGGCGCCCAGCAGGCTGGAGCGCTGACAAATCGCGCTAGCGGTATCAAAAGAACTGAAAACTCTCTTGGGCGTTTACAAGCGTTGCTTTATTCAGACGCTTCCGTGGCATTACGTATAAATCTGAACAAAATTGATTACGAAGGTCTTGCTGACTTCGTCGATGAGGTTGTAGATAAAGCAGGAGGCGCCGTTCGTTCCAGCGACCAATATCGGGTCGATCTTCGTGAATACCAAAAAGCGAATGCCAAGTCTTCATTTAGAGACCTTTTATTGACGATCCAAAACACGCTTGTAAATAAAGCTTTTGGAAGAAAAATCGACGAGCTCTACTACATCTTTTATTGCGATGGCTCTGAACCCGGATGCGGAATCTTGGCGTTGCCGGTTGACGGTCTAAGCGCTGAGGATCAAAATAGGGTTGTCGATACGTTTAGCTCCACGTCAATTGCTGTATTTAAACGTTTCGGTTTTATCATTGCGGTTACCAGACATGATAACGCCGTTGAGGCTGATTTGGATTCAATTGAAGCGAAATACCGCGCAAAGACGCTTGAAGCCCAAAAAACAGCCTCCGCTTATGGTTCCTATTCAGCGTCTAGCGCGTCTGGCTCTTCTAATTATGGCGCCTACGGAGGATCTAGTTCCTCGCCGATGGCAGGCGGAATGAACACTGCCGGTTTGGGCGCTACGAATACCGACGCTGCTGCTAGTTTAACGGGAATATCTTCCGAGCTCGTCACAGACTATTTAAAGGAAATAGAAACTGCTGAAAAGGAAGCGCGAACTGCCTCTCGCCAGGCTGTTCTTCCTTTCATCCGCACGCGTTTTTCAACCCCTGCGTCAGCTGAAGACGCCAAAAATCTTGCCGAAGCTCTCCGTCAAACGGATGGGGCTGCTTTCACCTTTACTTTCAAGAGCATTGACGAACTTCAAAAGTTTTACGGGAAAACAGCTGACGGCAATGATGATGACGAAATCGCCCAACCGTTTGCTGGTCTCGGAACTGATACAACCACGGTAGACGCCGAGGATCCTCTCGCGCTTGTCGCAAGCAGTTTAAAAGAACAAGATTCATTTAATACTGTGAAAAACTTTACTTTTGCAGTATCATTGGTTGGTTCGCCAAAATTCGTATTTTTTGCTACTTTTGCGAATAACGAAGACTCTAAACTATTTGCCGACGTTTTCACGGGCGCTTTGACCATGGCGCAGCCAATTGTTAAAGATACTCTCGACAAGCAGTTAGCTGAGGTCTCTGATGAATCCGTCGATTATGCGCCGTTTGTTCGCGACGTCTTTAAATCTCTCAAACCGCAATCGCAGAATAATAAAGTCGCAGTTGTCGTTGACCTAGATTTGCTCAAGCAAAACGCATCGCTCCTAGCTCCACTCCTAGGGGGAAAGGAAGTTAAGACGGCGCAAGAACTTGAAGCTGAATCGATTGATTGGTCTGTCGCTGGGGGGCAGAGTAAACCTCCAAAAACAGAAACCTCTGAAACAACCCCTTCGGAGCCCTCTACCGACGACGCTGACGACGCTGACGAGACTGACGATGCTGACGAGACTGGTGACGCTAATTTTGACGACGACCCGTTTGCAAGCGATGAATGGTCTATTTCTGAGGGACTGGATGAAATCCAAGGCGCAGAAACCTCTGAAACAGTCCCCTCAGAATCCTCTACTGACGATGCTGATGACGAATTAGAAGAGCCAGAAGATGACGCCGATTCTGACGACGACCCGTTTGCAAGCGACGATGATGATCCATTTGCGTAAGATCATCTAGCGATTAAATTATCCTTAGGCGGTTGGTTCATTTTGAATACAACCGCCTTTTTTATGTAACAAATTGTTTCAAAAAGAAGTACGATTCTGGTTTTCTCTATTTTAAAAACGTTGTACTATATTCGAGCGGTAACGTACGAATGATGATGCAGAAGCAGCCTCATGAAAAAAGAATCAGCAACAATAGGCTTGCTTTGTATACAGCAAACCTTTTGGTTGCTCTATACGCTTTATTTTAAAACAAGAAATGTAATTCTTTTCGTAAACGTCAGAATATGAAACTCGTTCTATTTCACCATTGAAACTCTCTGACGCTGCGACTGTTACGCTTTATGAAATCTTGGCTTGTGAAAGAATTCTAATTAGAAATACTAGACGACGTCAAATCCACAACGAAGGCAAACCAGTTGTTTTCCAACGCCTACTATCCACAGATATAATTTGCGTGCGTCCTGATTGCTACAAGATCTAAGACGAATCTCAATTCAGCCTTATCGTCAACTTTTATCAATTATTATCTTTAACGCGTCTATTCTCGACGCGAAACGATAGTCAGATATTTTGATTTTGTCAAAACGGCAACAACGTCGACCATGTCCAATAATCAAAACGTAGACTTAAAAAGGAGATTGCATTTCAGGAAAGCGTTTAGAAAAACCGTCCGGTAAACAAAAGCGATCCAAACGACTAACGCCGCATGGATCGCCTTACAAACAGTTCTAGGTCGAACGTTACTGTTTATTTAAATCTCAGTAATCACGCCAAGTCACGATCTTCAAACAACAGCAAAGAGAGCATCATAGCCACGCCTGCGAACAAAATGGAATAAACGCCAGCGTAAGCAACATACTTCCAACTGACTGTAACATTCATAGCTACAGCAGTTTCCATATTGAAGTGATCAAGAATCGGAAGGAAAGCACACACCAAACTCGCAAAAAAACCAATAATTGGCATATTGACAACTGCGTCAGTAGCGACAATCATCGGGACAATATGTCCTAAAACGTAAATTGTCAGGCAGATCGTCAAATTAGGCAACAACGGCAAACGAGTCGAAATGGCAATTGCAATCGCTGTCAAAACTATTGTTTCAAAGTACGCTAGAAACAGTCCAGGAACAATGCCGCGAACATACTCCCAACACTCGATCGCTGTCGGCAACTCTTTGGCCGATTCGCGCGCGTCATAAACTAATTTGTAGGACACGGTATTCAAGAAGAAAATACCAAGGATCAGGAACAGAACCGTAACGGCAACCATAACTCCAAGATACTTCCCGAAAACAAACTTTTGACGACTAACGGGCTTCGCCAAGATCATCAAAGCGGTCTTGCCTTCAATTTCGTCGGCAATCGAAGTACTTGCGGTCCATATAGCCAAAAACACACACGCTAATTTAACGACCGTCAACCCCTGAGAAACAACAATCTTTACGTCTTCTCCCAAGGTATGATAAGGCAGGAATGGAAAAATAAATAACCCAAAGAGGCCAACCAACGTCAGAATGAGGAAGAGGGGCTGCAACAAAGTTTCTTTTGCCGTTACCCACGCAATAGCGCCGCTTTTGGGAAGAATAAAGCGCATCAAAATAACTAGAACGACAAAGACTGCAACGACGCCTAAGGCGATAGTATCAATCCTTGACGCCGCGCTAAGCCAAGCTGGCAGCCCCAAAATGGGCGCCAAATTGGAAAAAAATAACGATTGCATTATCAACAAAATCCTTGCGAGCAACAAAAAGTAATAAGTTCTCGTAGTGAGTCACAAGACGCCTGGTCTTATAACGCAAGCCTTGAGACAATCTGACCTCAAACGGCGCTACCCATTCTACTCCAATATCTCATTTTTGACAAGAACCGATTTAAACGCAGACTTGTATTTGCCCCAAAAACTTTTATACTTGAAGGGCAAAACAAGACGCATCGTTTTTTTATGCAAATGTTTTAATCAATTCACCTTATTTAAACACACAGCAAACGCGCATGGGAAGTGGTTTCTGAACCGAACACGGCATACCACTTTGACGTCTATACTGGGAAATAGTTTCCTCTAATAATTACACAATGAGCAACACCCTATCAACAAAACTTCGAGGATTTGTCGATGGCACAGACCGTAGCTTTCTAGCCAAGTGTTTTCGCGCCTCTGTTTCCGTGATATCTATTCCATATTCAATCATTATCCGTATCCGAAATAAACTCTATGACTATAGTCTTTTCCGTGAAATACACGTGGGATGCAAGACCGTCTCTGTCGGCAACCTAACCTTAGGGGGCGTTGGCAAAACTCCTTTTATTAGCTGGATGACTAATCATTGTCTTGAACTTGGTTTAAAGCCCGGTTTGGTCAGTCGCGGTTACAAAGCTAAAGAACAAGAGTCTCTGTATGCCAATTCCCCCAAAACGTCGCCCTCAACTCAAAAACAATCAGACAATTCTCAACCTATTGATCAATACCAAACCTTGAATGACGAAGCGCTCGAACAGGCGTTACGTTTTCCTGCAACGCCGCACTTTCTTGGCCCTAATCGAGTTGAAGTGGCCGCTGAACTGCTGAACCAGTATCCCGAAGTTAACATTTTGCTCCTTGACGACGCCTTTCAACATAGGCGTATAGCGCGAGACGTTGATATACTCCTGCTTGACGCTCTGAATCCTTTTGGAGGAGAGCGGCTCGTTCCTTCAGGGTTCCTGCGCGAACCACTTTCCGGCATGAACCGAGCAGACGTCGTTATTTTAAATCGTGCCGATTTAATTCAACCGATCGAACGCGAAAAAATTCGCACAAGAGCAAAGAAAATCGCGCCCCATGCCCTGTGGGCAGAAATAACTCAAAGACCACGTTTTGTCTTTCATTATGAAGAATCAGCTGACCAAATCTGCCGTCAAACGTTGGGGTTTTCTACTCACAAAATTGATTATAAACTTTGGAAAAATTCTCCAATTGCCTCAAGCAGATTTGTTGCTTTTTGCGGCCTGGGCGCGCCGTTAGGTTTTCAAAAGAGCCTTGAACGTGAAGGACTTGACATTAAATCGTTCATTGCCTTCCCCGATCATTGCATATACGCGCTCGAACATTATGAGCGTTTGCTTGTTGAAGCAAAGCAAACCAATGCAGACGCTTTTATAACAACAATGAAAGACTTCGTTAAACTTGGCGCTTTCTTTAAGCGATCCAACATTCCCGTCTACGCCATTGAAATTGAAGTAGAATTCCTCTCAGGTCAAAATAGCTTTGAAGAGTTACTCCATCAAAAACTACTCAGCCTATAATCAAAAAGGACGTTCGTACCTTGCCAAAAAGACGAACGTCCTAATGCGCAGCCTATTATGCCCGCGTGTTATTCTTCCCATTTCAAAGAATAAAGGTCGGCTTCTTTCATATGGAAACGAAGACGTACCGCTTTACCTTGAAGAGCCGACATATCGCTGGAACCATTCCAGCTTACGCGTCGGTCAAGCGTGTCTCCATAAATTAAATCGCAATCTTCTGCCGAAAAGCCCTCTGCAACGCTTCCGTCCTCGTTCAAAACCTCAACTTTCACAAATCCTGCAGCGGACGTCGCAACGTTCAACGACAACTCTTTGCCAGCAAAGCTGAGAAGTTTGGTCTCAACAACTCCCTCCAGTGATTTAGCGTGCAATGAACCAAAACCGTCGATACGGAGCGTGTAGCGACGAAGCCGGGAATCTCCTTGCGTCTGATACGATTCCGTGGAATATATTGACAATTCATTTGGCGAATCATCGTCAGTCGATTTGGTTTCAAATACATTCGAAGCTAGATAGTTGTCGCCATAGAACCAATTATGAGCGGTGCGCAAACCAGGAGCGACAAAGACGTCGTCCGAAGTTTTAAAATTCATTCCGTCGCGACTAGTAATGAAAATGGAATCCGTTACCGCCGTTCCAAGACGCCGCCCTACTGCAATTCTCGTTTGGCGTTCTTCCCACTCCGGCAATAGTTCGGTAGATTTGGTAAGTCCGTTATCAACATATCGAGTAGGAAATCCTATATAGATATGAGGAGCTCGATAATATTGAAATATTTGATTGGTATAGTATTGTATCCGCTCGACAGGACTGCCGCCATCAGGAAATTGAATTTCCCCTTCATCAGTCCAATTTAGATAGTCGTCGGAAACTGCTCTTTTGATTACTCGAGTTTCTCCTCTAAAATCTCTATAATACAAAACATACTTTTCTTCTTTGGTCGACCAAAAAGAGATGTTTTGAGTGTCAAATTTGCCTGCCGTGAATATTGGCTCTTCTTGCATCTTCGTCCAATGTACGGCGTCTGACGATTTCCACGCGTATAAAGCGTTACGCGACTCGTCCACACGATCCCAACCAAGCCCTAAACCTTTATACTTTTCATCTTCTGGAACTCCCGGTTTCAAATCAAGAAACGGGGTAAAGTCATGTGCAGCAAGGTTAGGTTTGACCTCTTTAAGCACTATATTATTTGCAGTACTCCCCTCGTATTCATGAATTCCGTACTCCGGATGAGTCCAATTAATACCGTCTTCACTCTCAATACAAGCGATCGTCAAAGGGTGATTAGTAGCCTGTCCCCAAGCATGATAATAGAGCCGATAGATTGAACCGTCATACAAAGCGGCAAAGTAACCTTGCGAGTCTCCCTCCCAAGGCTTGTCAAAAATCATTGCCAAATTTTTACGTTCGGGACGATGAGTTATTAACTCTACGTTTGTCATTTTTGAAACAAGATAATCGTCAATAAACAATTCGCGACGATTACCGAGGTCAATGCATTCACTTTCCTCGCTCAAAACAAATGAACAAGGAACAAACGCCAAGAACACAAGCCAAATAAAAGTCATGCGTTTCATGATCACCATCCTATCCATATAAATCCAATCATAAGTAAACAAGGTTGTACTTTGGAAGAAATCACCCAGCAAGGGATTTCAAAGTAAACTTTGTTGACGCGACTACCTGCGACAGAACGCACTCATTGGTATGAAGCCCTAAATCCGCCAGACATATATTATCCAACTGTAGGACTAATGAGGCTCTGTGCATAGCTTTCAAAGACAACAAAATCACCAC
The DNA here is from genome assembly GCA_028695965.1 of Thermoguttaceae bacterium. GTDB lineage: Bacteria > Planctomycetota > Planctomycetia > Pirellulales > Thermoguttaceae > RUG369. The sequence goes on from JAQVHZ010000029.1 coordinate 9,984, forward strand.
GGTCGTTAACTACAACTGCTTCGATTGAGCTTTGAACTAACAAGCAATTCGCATAAAATGAGCAAATAATACACTCGCTCTTTATAAACAGTTTACAAAAAGAAAAGACCAATTTCAAGTATCTAGCGCTTAATACCAAAAGATGAACGCGCCGAATTCAAATAATTCGGCGCGTTCTATTCAGCTATAAGAAGTTCTATCAGCTGTTTTCAGGATCAACGAAGGAAATTTTGTAAAAAGCTTCCGTTATCGGCAACTTCAAACAGCGGACGTTGAGAATCAATTCCGTTTCGAGCAGAGCCGCCGAGATACCATGCCAAACCAACGGAAATGTTCCAGGACTCTTCCTTCGATTTATCATTAAGCCCGCGTTCCGTTGGGAAAACGTAGGTTGTAGAAGCACGCAGCGCAAAAGCGTCACTCAGAGGAGCTTCGGCAGAAGCGCCAACGAGTCCCTCGCTCCATTCGGTCACACCGCCAAAGAGAGTCGCCTCTGCGCCTTCGATGAAGCGTTTTCGCAGGAACATCGTATAGTACGATGAAGCAGTTGCTTTCGCTTCAACCTTGAGATCGTTGCCGACGTCGAGGAAATCGCACCAATCATCGTTCAACGCGAAGGCGCCACGAAAACCAATTTCACAGAAACTTGTAAAATTGTAGGATAATTCCGCTCGCAATTGGCTAAGTTCATACTTACGATAATAATTTTCCATCAGAGAATCGTACACAACCCCGCCAGACCAGCCGTCAGAACAAACTGGCGAACGAAAATAAACGCCTGTTGTCCAGAAGACCTGATTGCGAGAACCGTCGGTAGTGAATCCGTTTGCCTGAACGCCGTTGTAATCAGTGAATACGCCGCGAGCGCCAGCTTGAACATTCAATCCAAAAAGGACGGGTTGAGCGCTTCCCCAGTTTATTGCAAATTCGGCCCCAGCGTTTCCATTATCTTCGAAGTCCATAGGACTGCGCATACTGACTACGCCAGCTTCTAATTGAATATCTCGTAGAATATTACCCAAAACGCCACAAGAGGCATACTGACCGTCGTAGCAATCTCCACAAGCGCTTTGTCCATAGGCAGCTGCTGGAGGCATATTGCGATAACCATTTACAGAATAGTTTCCTCCGCCCCCGTAAAACTGGTTTGGATTATACTCCGCTTGACCAATACGCGCATAGGGATTTGTCGAAGGCGCAGAAGAAACGGCGCTTGAATTATCTCCTTGACGTTGGCCGTTTTTTCCAGAACTGGAACCGCCGCCATGCACGTCGCCCTGAGGATAGTTCGTAACTTCCGTAGATACTACAGGAGCGCTTTTTCGGGCGTCTGTGTTGTAATTCTGCGGACTCGGAATAGCCGTCAAAGGAGCAACGACATTTTGTGGAATATCTTCAACGTCGCCCAGTGACGAAGCGTCAAATTCAGAGCTGCTCCATGATCCAGCTTTTTCAGGAGTTTCATAAGAACCGAGCGTTTCAAGAGCGCCGTCAGAAGGGATAGCGTCAATGTATTCGTCGTCCTGCGCTAAGGTAGAAATTTGACGAATGTAATTCGCTTTTTTTGCGGTGTTTGGACGAGCGTTATCGTTTCCTAGATTAATGGCCTCGCGTCCGTCTTGCGTTGTCCACGGAGAAACAACAACAGTGGGAGCGGTCTTAGCGTTCATAATCTGTTGAGCCTGAACGGCTTCGCAGCTCATAGCGCCAATCAAAGCCAAAGCCGAAACAACGCCTAGCTTAGCGACGCTGCGTTTACGCAACGCTTTAATGACAATATCAAGTCCTCTGGCACGCTCTAACACGTTCACGTTCTTTTCATTTTTTAAACCATTCATGGTTTTCCTCTTTTGGATACCTTAGATAAGAGCCGCCGATATGTCGGAACGACTTGATTGTGAAAAGTGTCTTAGACGTTTATAGGTCCTGCACAGGCAGAAAGTTGCCGAATATGAAAGACCGCGTCAAAATATTCAACCAAACAAGTCAAACGCAAAACGTTTGAAACAAAACGAAGAAACAAGATCGTCTTCGACATTTCAACGTGCTCTTCGACCGCATTCCTTCGCTATTATTATTTTCGGCCGTAAACGGACAAACATTAGTAAAATCCAAAAAAATCCCTACAAGAGTTAAACTCTTCCTTATTTATCTATCTCCACAATCTTTTATATCAACTTTATTGTCTTGTGGAAATCCTATTCAATGCTGCCGGAACAATAACTAAACGCCACAGCAGCATTGTCGAATGTAACTTAAGGAGGCGTCTATTCAATTTCTGCAAGAAATTCGTCTACGCTAGGAGCTCCGCCAAATAGAGGACAGACTTCCTGTTCGACAAAATCTTGAATCGCCTTGGAAGCTGCGCCGCAAGCGCTAGGGATCAAACGGGTACGATACCCTCGGTCATAGGCTCCCCATGCGGTAGCTTGTACGCAAACGTTCGTTAAGAAGCCAGCGACGCCAACATTTATAACGCCCATTTCTTCCATAATTTGCGATAAATTGGTATGTTCGAAACCGTTTAACGCCTTTTTACCAGTAAGAATTGTCTCTCCTTCGATCGGCTTCAACTCATCAATGATTGTTCCGCCCCAACTATTCGGCGCAAACACATTGCCGTCGACGACGCCCTTTAAGATTCCTTCGAACGATTTATTCAAAGTCCACTCACGATCAAGGACAAAAGGACAATGAATAATTTTAATTCCCTTTTGGCGCGCTCCATCAAGAAGGCGTTTCGCATTTTCGATGGTCTTGTTCCGCTCAATTTCTCCCGCAACAAGAGAGAACAACTTTCCTCCCTCTTTGCAAAAATCATTTTGGAACTCGATCAAAATCAGAGCAGTCTTGTCTGCTTTCATCATCATACCCTTTCTGTGTATATGTTAGTTTTACGAAAAACTAATAATCTTCATCTAAATTTTCACTCGCCCAAAGTCCGGCGTAAAACGAAGAATTTTCGAGAGCCTCTTCATGCGTCCCGACAAACTGCACTCCGCCGTCCTCCATTACTATAACCCGATCCGCAAGTCCAATCGCGCTCAGACGATGGGTTACCATAATAGTCGTTCGTCCGTCAACAAATTTCTTCAATGCTTGATGAATGTATCGCTCGCTTTGAAGATCAATCTGACTCGTCGCTTCGTCCAATATAAAAATCCTAGGATTCTTCAATAGAGCGCGCGCTAGAGCTATCCTTTGTCGCTGTCCTCCTGAAAGCGCGCCTCCGCCCGATCCAACAATCGTTTCGTAACCGTCAGACAACTCTTCTCGAATGAAGCCGTCTGCATATGCTTCTTCTGCTGCTTTGATAACCTCTTCGTGCGTTGCAGTGGGACGTCCGTAACGAATGTTCTCAAATACGGTATCATTAAAAAGTACTGAATCTTGCGACACCAATCCGATTTGCTCTCGAATATCCGATATTTTGATTTCTTTGAGAGGAATGCCATCCATTAGAATTTGTCCGCTGACGGGATCAATAAAACGAGGAATCATACTCGTCAGCGTGCTCTTGCCGCATCCACTGCGTCCTACAATGGCAACTGTCTCGCCAAATTTAATTTCTATCGAAATATTTTTCAACACAAGCCTGTTCTCTTTTAACGGCTTTGTATTAGATCTATTCGACACTTCGACTTCGCTTGCAACGGCCGCGTCAACAATTGCATTCTCTTTGCCTTTTAAGAGACCTTTTTTTGCTTTTTCAAAGACTCGGCTTATCCAGCGTTTAACAAGATCCTCAAATCGTATTTTTTGACGTTCGGCTTTTGCAGAATAAACGACTGTTTCCAATGGATATTCATAAGAAACATTTTCAAAAACAATCGATTTTTGAAACCGTTCCAGTCGTTTAGGCTGCTTTGCTTCTTTAATAGCCGGCTCTCTATCAATTACTTCAAAAACGCGGTCGGCAGCCGCACAAGCGCTTTGAATACTCGTAAAAATATCAGTGAGTCGTCGGGCAGGATCAGACGCTCCAATCAAGAAACCAAAGAATAAAATGAGCGAACCTAAATCAAGAGGGCGCGACGACGTCGGAATTCCAAATAATTGAGTTTGTTCGAAAATGACAAGATACGCGCCTGCTATTATTGCTAATACAAGCATCCCTATTCCGAGACATTCTGTAAGAGGACTTGTAATTGCGTCATACTTAGCCGTCTTCATGCTTCGTTGAAAGTATGTTTTATTTACATCCCTAAACTTTGCAATTTCATAGCCTTCGCGATTAAAAGATTTTACAACGCGAATTGCTCGAAAAGTCTCGTCAATCCGACCATACAACTGCGCCATTTGAACCATAGCGCGCCGCACAACACGTTTCAATGATTTTGCAAGCCAACGAATCATAACAGCGGCAATTGGAACAAAAAGAAAGGTAAACAGCAATAATTGCCAACTAACAATTGCGGCGCCTACGATGCAGACGATCATTTTAAGCGGTTCGCGTAAAGCCTTGCCATAAATCAACGTCAACCCGCCTGAAAGCACGCTCATATCGGAGGTGAAACGGCTGGTCGCATCGGAAACGCCTCGCTGACTGAAATAGTTGACTTCATATTTGAGCATTCTGCGAAAGAAGAGCGCGCGCAGCTCAAAAGCCCCTAATTGTCCGATACGAGACGACAAATACGTATGAACAAACGTGCAGATGCTTTTGATAGTAGTAGCAACAAGAACAAAAGTCATTAACAACACGACTGTCAGAAAGGGACTATCAGGAGTCCAGCGATTGACATACGGTTGTATAAACAGATACTTTTTCTTCAGTTCTCGCGCCTCTTCTATTTGTTTTGTTAGGGTCGAATACTGATTGCGTTCATCAGAGGGAAGTTTTGCAAGGAGATTTGCTATCTCCTCTTGCGACGCCTTCGACAAATCGACTGAATTTCCAAATAAAGCTTCTCGTTCGTCACTCAGTTTCTGAATCCGCTCGTCTTGATTCAATAATTCCTTTTCAAGCCATCCGTCAATCGTATCGCCCTGAAACGAAATCTGCACGAGGGGATAAACGGTCGCTATATTTCCTCCCCAGCATAACGCTAACAATACCGATGAAAGAATGATTCCAACAATATTCCATTTGTATTTAAACGTTAGAGAGAGAGCTCGCAAAAAATTATGCATTATCGTCCCGTAACAATATAATTATCAAACCCAAGGCGCTTTTGCACAAACGTATCTTTTAGTTCCATCTTAAAAAGAAACGCAAAGTGGGAGGATTATAACGATTTCTTTCTTTTCAAAACAGAGCGATTTCAGAATCGTGTAAGATAAGAAAAAGACGACACAGACTAAAACTAATTCTACAAAAAATCCCTGAGACCCCATAAATGTTCTCAGGGATTTAAATGCGTTTTCAACAAGACAAGAAGGCTCGTGAAATCAAAAGATTACTTGCCAAAAACGTCTCGAACAGCTTCAAGGTATCCGTATCCGTTTACCGTATCAGGCTCAAGATAGCTCCCCTCAGTCCATTCGTTCCAGCAGTTGATATTCATAATACGAGGACAACTAGGATCGGCAAGAATCCGTTCCTTAATAATTTCCAACGCCTTTTTAAAATTCTCAGGCGTATTATTAGAAATTGTATTAGTAAAAGGATAGCCCCAATTGCCGTACGGTTCGTCTTGACAGGTGCGAGGGCTAGAATCCCACCCGACCGAAGCATTGGGAATATAGGGAATAGAAAACGAGGAACGCGCATTATCCCAATGCTTCATGTATTCGTCGCGCACCCAATTAAAATCGGTTTCCAACTCATTTAACGGCACGTGATGAATCCACACGTAAGAGGTAACAGTATCAAAACCAAGGCCTTCAATTATCTTAACAGGATCAGTTAAGGTTGCCTCGCCTGGAATATTTGGACGTCCCCAGTAAACGGCATTAAGATGAAGATCAGGAAATCCTGCCGCTTGAGTCTTTTTACGAAAACGTTCAATTGCGTCTTTTGTCGCCTCGAAGGAACCAAAGTTTTCTGCAAACTTTGTCAATTCGTAAATGGAAAAATACGGCTTGCCGTCAATCTTCCAATAATTTGGTTGTTTGAAATACTTTTCGATAACGAGATCGCAAATTTTGTCAAACGTTTCAGGCGACACTCTTCCAGGATAAATAAGCTCGCTAGGCACGTCTTTGTACTTGGGAAAAATTTCGACCCAATCGTGATTTGCCCACATAAGAGCAAACTTTATTTTTTCGCAATTTTCCGCTTTTAAAAAACCTTCGTCAATAGTTCGTTCCAAAAATGGACCGTCGTCGTAGTAGTACCAGTCAAACAAAAAGACGTCGACGCCATATTCAGCGGCAGCGTCAATTTTTTGGGCCATATCTTTGGGGTTAGCTTCGTCAGTATATCCCCAAAGCGGAACCTTAGGCTGCTGATGGCCTTCAAAACGCGGAGTGGCTTCTTTTACAAGAGTCCATTCGGACCATCCCTTACCCAAACGTTCTTCATTACGTTTGTCGAGGTGATAATTACCGAAATAGTACGAAACGACCTCAATGTCTTCATTTTGAGAATTCACGGAGGACGCAGAATTACTGGAATTCAAATTATCTTCAGCAAGCGCGGGGAACACCATAGCAAACGCTAAAAGGACGCTTCCACAAACAACATTTTTAAAAAACCTTGAAGTCATAGCAACCTCCTTAAATGTAAAGTACAAGTCAAACGCTGTTAACATTATAAGAACAATAAAGCACAACTCCAAATGAAGTCGCCGCTCCACGCTCATAAACGTATCAATCAAGTTTCATCTCGTTTGTTTGCCCGGACCAAGATTCGAGCCTTTTTTCGTCTGCGGATTATTTGAATGGGTCGGACGAGTTCCAATTGTTAAATCAGAGGCTCTTCCATTTGATTGAGGGGTAGCTTTTGAGGGGGAAATATCTTTCTTCTTGTCCTTCTTTGATTTCTTAGGCGCCTTCTGTTTTTTCGGTTTAGACAAACCCTTGTTGGAACTGTCGCTCGATTTCGCCATTAAAGAAACCAATACCACAATCCAAGTTAAAACCAAAACTAACACGCCAAGGAACACGAAAATGGGGGACCATTCTATTCCTTCAATGGTTTCAAATTCTTTTGGCACATAATAAGGGGACAACTGAATATTTTGGATCGCCTGACGAAGCGCTGCATAAAAGCCGACAAGCAATAACTCACAAAACGTCAAACAAAAAGCTAACGTTTTTCCCTCTAACTTATTAAACTTTGCTAAAACAAGGAAAAAAAACGGCAAAACAAGAGAAGTTAACGTTCCCCAAAGCAAGATACTATGCGTAAATGTATTTGGAGCAGATTCTGCAACGAACTGTAAGCGGCGTATTATATATTCAACTAATGACGGAACAGCTATCAACAGGCCCAAAACAACTAGAAAGCATGCAACAGATATTACTCGCTTTGAGTAAACCGTTGGGTCCTCTTGAATTGGCAAACGTTGTTTAACTTTCTTGCCCTGTTCCAAAGCTTCTTTTGCTTCTAATAGTCTTAACTCTTCCTCATCTGTAAGAACGCGCGGACCTCGATAAAGATAGAAAGCGTCGAAAACAATCCAAAAGCCTAACGAGTGAAACGCAAGCCCTAAAATTCCAGCAAATCTTAAGAAGACTACTGGATCAGCTGTAGACGCCGGATTTCCCCAGTAAACAGCAAGACCGCTCGCTGTTCCATTTCCACCGAGAGTAAGAGATTGTCCTAAGAAGTTAAATGAATATGAAGAAAGTTCACGCAACCTTTCAAGCTCGTACGGCCGTTCAAACAGCGTCCACACGCTAGAAAAAATCAGCCCCACGCCCAGCAAACATCCAGAAGCAACACAAGCAAAAAACAAAGTTGACCATTTTTTTTCTCTACGAGCGCCGCTTGCACAAAGATAACAAGCCAAGTACGCTAAGAATACAAGAAGTAAAAGTCCTGCCCAGTGCGCAGCAAGTATGATCGTCGTCGAATAAAAGACCTTGGAGTAACCTAATTGCACAAAAAGCAAAGGCACAATTGCAAAATTTATGCCAAAAGCCATAAAGACAGGCGCCTGTTGAAATAATCTTTGTGCCAATCGTTTCGAATTGACGTCCCCCAAAAGCCAAAGAAGACCTGCAAAAGGGATACCAGCAAGCAATATGCCTATTGGTATTAAATGTAAGGCAAATCCCAGTGTTTTAAAAAATTCTACAAACCAAAATGGAGCAGAAAAACCCGATGTTACAGCAGAGTCAAACAGGGACATTAGTCACCCCACAAATATTCATGTCCAAGTTAAAAGAAATATAACTTTAGAAACACTCTTCTCAATCAACGCAAATAACTAAAAGTCAGAAGCGCTCTCAATAGGCAACAATGAATTACACATTTTAAAGGTTAATCCTTTCGCCAAGAAAAAGAACGCTAATAATATTGACTAATATTCCGGCTCAATCATACAATCGTCAACAGTTGAATCAATCAACGTTAGACAATCTTTTCTATTCATCGTATCCGTAACCGTCAAGTTCAACACATACGCCTCGATTATACTATACAGGCGCAAGGCTATCAACTCAGGATCGCCTGCACGAAAAAAGTTCTCTTTTATTGCTTCACCAACCAAGCGAGTTAACAAAAACTTCATGCCAAACGTACGGGAACGAGCTTTACGTCTGACGTCGGCGCCAGTAGATTTAATAGAAGTTAAATAGTCGAGAACAACGGATAAAAAAACTCTGTTATCAGTTAAAAGTTTAATAGTTAAATGCAGTACTCTCCTTATCTTATCAACAGGCGTCAGTTCAGGACGTTCTATTACTTTTTTGACTGTTGTTGATATTTTATCCGTTGACAATTTAATAGCATAAATAAAAATCTGGTCTTTATCTTTAAAATACTTATAAATCGAAGTACGGGAAATCTCACATCGATCAGCTATTTTCTGATAGGTAACGCCAGAAAAACCTTCTTCTGCAAAAAGTTCAAAAGCGCTCTCTAAAATCTGAATGCGCCGAAGCGAATGATCAACTAAAACAGCCATAACCCCTAGCGTTTATTATCAATAAATTGAGAGAAACGACCTACATAATTACAAAGACGTCAAAAAACGCGTCGAAGCAAGGCAACGTCGACGCGTAAATCTCCCGAACGCCAGCGCAACAGTTCTAGCGTTCAGGGGTAAGTAACGACCAAAATAAGCGCGATCTGATGGACAGCTGCGCCCGTCAGTTGCTTTCTATGAGGCGAACAGTAGCTTCTTCAAAAGACTTCAAGGGGAAATCTTCTGGAAGAGGTTGACTGCGTTTCATGAGCTCGGTCTTATAATCCATAACCGTGGCCTGGATGCGTTGATAGAACTCTGATTGATCGTCATACTTCAACACAGGGAATCTATCAACAACTTTTCCCCAAAGAGCAATCTGCTTTTCAAGATTCTCAAAGTCCTTGGAGGAGTCATTTGCTCTTTCAACGTCAAGACGTTCAATTTCAAGGTAGTTGTCGTCCGACTTTTGCAAGATGAATTCCAAGAACCCTTTGCCCGGATAATCGTTAAATTGTCCAGTTTCTCTAGCAAGTTTAAACTGTTCGTCAGGCATGTGTTCCCAACCGACTACCCATGTCTTTAAAGCATTGAAATAGCCGTCTGCTGTTTCCGGAATTGGCGCCAGCGCATAAATTTCGCCATCGCTATTAAACATAGCCCAGCTATTTGTTAGAAGAACAGCGTCTGCAACAACTTCCTCGTAGTTTCCTTCATCCATCTCTCGTTGAATGTACTGAACGGCGAGTTCGTTTTGATCAAGTCGTTGCTTGACGTGATCATCTTCACGAACAATTTCCTGGAAAGAATATTCCTTAGGAAATACTGTTTCAAGTTGTTCAAGAACAATAACATACTTTTCGAGTTCATCCATGAAATCAGTATGAACTTGGGGCATATATCGAAGATCAGTAAACCCCTCTTGATTCAACAAGGCGGTCCAGGAGTCAAAGCAAGCTAAGAATTCTTTGTTTGCTTCTTCTGGTTGTGCAGCGTTATATTTATCTCGAACTGCTTGACGATGTTCGCGAGCCTTACGAGCGTTTTCTTCCTGTTCAAAGACAACTGAGCGAGAGTGATAATCCGCTCCCATAATGTCTCGGAACATTCGCGAAAATCTCTCCTCTTTAGAAAACTCTTCTATCTCCTGAACAATATCGTTTGCCTCCGCTTGTTTTTCTGGAACGACGTTAGCGGCTAAGACTTCAGGAGTAATTTTTAGCAAAGCGCCTGCGCGCGTCTGCCAATCGTTCAAGCGTTCAAAAGCAGTCGAATAATCCTTCTGTTGATCGTCGCTGAGTAATAAAACAGGACGTTTGGCAATCTCTTGCAAATCCTTATCAATACTGGAAATACGGATTTCATATAGCTTTGAAAGCCAGTCTTTATCCCAACCGGGCTGCTCGCCATATTTGCCGTCTAAGTAACTGCGGACAACGCGATACGGAAAACCAACTTCACCAAGGTTGTAGTTGTTTTCGTCGAAAGGAACACGAATCATCTCATACAACGACGCCCGTTGCTTATCGTCCAATTCGTTATTCCAACGATCCCACACGATAGTTTCGCGAGTAACTCCTTCAGGAAGCATAGAGATTAACCTGTCTTCACATTCCTTTATTTTTTCAGCGTATTCGCGCTGAAGATTAAGAGACGTCCTTCTATACTTACCTGGATTCTCCTTATCCTCGATCGTCGTAACAACAACTTTATTCGAATAAAGCTCCCAGTCTTCTTGGGCGTGTTTCCATGCGTTAGCACAATGCTCAACGTCAAAAACAGGCGTGTTTGTCTTATTAACGCCGCATCCGTCTATACTCATCCATTCTGCGTATCTGATACGATTGAGCGGCGCGCGGCCAAAGAACAAGAGACGAGTTTCTTTACCAATATCGCCGTTGTGATCCTCGTAAAGCTCCTCGGCTCGCTTATAAAAAGCGTGTCCAAGAAGCCAATTGTCAAGAACGGTCGTGAAAATTTCACGCTCTCTTTGACGAGCGGCAAGCTCTTCGTCTTCACGGAACAAACGACGATACTGCTTCTTTTCGTCGGCAATTCCTATTTTTTGAGAAATGGTCCAACCTGTACGAACGTACAGTTTAGGAGCGTTTTTGTTGTACTCGGTGCCTCGTTGAACAAACTCAAACCCACGAATAACCCAACGGTATCGTTCCCGATAATCGTCGAACATAGCGGACGCGTTATATGCCAACTTCCAACCGACAAAGTCCCAAATCGTAATGAAGTGAGGCTCAAGAGTAATAATTTGTTCAGCCGTAGCAACGACATTATCCCAGTCAGCTCGTTTTTCATACTCCAACGAACGATTCCAAAGGAGAGAGATAGCAACGCCGCGCATACCAAACGTAGCCAACTTCATTGCGCTTCCAGCAGGGTCAATCTGACCTATCGACGCCTCAGAAAGTTTATCTTCCTGAGCCATCGAAGCAAGAAGACCTCCGCTAGAAAAGGTATTATCCTTTTGCTTATGAGACGGATTTCCGAAAATATAGATCGGAAACATCAAGATCGCTATTATGACGACATAGACGATCTTTCGAACGAATAACGTGTTTTGTGTCATTACTTAGCAACCTCTCTATTTCTAAGAATTACATACGCAAAAACAAAGAGCGGAGCCACAAATGAAACCGTCGTTAGAAGATGCACGAGTATTGCATTCGAAGAAACACTGTAGCCGTTTGCCACACAATCTGCGTAATAATTGAAATCGCTGAACGAAGGCAGCGCTAAGCCGATAATACTAAGGAACGCGCCAGCAATGTGGTCGAATGTCTGACCAAGGTGAGTTGAAAAAGTATTCGGCAAATCTATCATCATATTTTGGTGAGTGATCAGACGATTGAAAGATTCAACTGGACCGCCGCCAAGCGACTGGAGATGGGCAATCTCTATAAACAATTGCTTGGAGAAACCCGCAACGATGATTCCGAAAGTAGACGCCATCGCAACAGGACCGCTCAGAAACGTGCTGAATAAAATACCAAAGGAAATAACGATCAACATTTGTTGCCAAACGCCTAGATAACCTTTGAAAAAGTTTAAGAACACATTCGCATCGGCAGCACGGAGATACAAGTCCGGACCAGCTGCGCCAAAGTACTGCTGACTATCTAAACACTGAAGCCAGATTTCCAACTTTCCGTCCACTACAAAATCTTCAAAGAGATTGTAGGATTCTTTCGAAGGCAAGGAAGCGCTTTGAACGCCAAAGGATTCAGAGTCGCTCATCTTCTTGACAACCCATGGCTTCGTCTTGACTTTCGATTTATTTAGCTCCACCGGAATAGTCAAAGCCTTCGTCGTGTACTTTTCAGAGTTAAAAACATGGGTTTCTGCAGTCAACCCTGTAACAGGATTACGAACGTACATTGCGCCCATGATGGTCTTCTCAATATTACCCATGTGGGTTCGGAAGACGCTGATAGTCATTTCAACAGGAAGTCCTTCGGCAAATTTTTTAGGCGTGATACCCTCAAACGTCCAAATAATGGCCTCGTCTGTTGCGCCTGCAATGTAACTGCGATATTCCCACTCTTCACCGACATTGATACCGCGTGGGCGTTCGAAGCTGTCAGCGTTCCTAAACTTGATTTTTCCATAAAGGGGAACTTTTGCCTGCAGCGAACCGCGCTCTGGTCCTATCTTGTAGCGGACCATGCCGTCTCTGACGGTTTGCTCAATTCCATGAATATGCTTATTCTCTTCAAAAACACGAAGATCGCCGCTAGCATATTTTTCAACCTGATGCTTATGCCCATTGGCAAGTCGGGTATATCCCTTGGCAATGACAGTGTCTGGCGCTAAAGTCGAAGGGTCTGCGTCGGTTACATAAGTCAGGTCCTCAGCGTCATTGAGGATATGGGTATGGCTTAACGTGTTAGACACAAAGAAATAACTACAGCAAGCCATCAGCATGAGGATGACGGTGCCGACAGCTCCAATGCCTATGATACGTCCTAAAACGATCTCGCTCGAACGAACGGGCTTGGTAACAAGCGTATAAATAGTCTTCGTTTTGAAGTCGGTCGGCAGACTCAACGAACTCAAAAAGAGCGCAAGGAGCAAAACGAGATACGTAGTCGTCTGATAGACAAACGACGCGCATAAACGTGCTGGATCTTTGCTGTCAGGATCTAAAAACCATCCGCCAAACATTAGCAAGATAATAAAGACAACGCCTACAACGACAACTTTCTTTCTAACAGATTCGCGAATCGCTAATCCTGCCACTGCAAAGCAGCGCTTCCAAGAGAAATGAATCAAATCATTCCAAGCGTCGGATACTCCAGTCTTAAAAACAGTTCCTGCTTGTTTCGTTCCTTTAAATACAAGCAGTAGAACAAAAGAAACAACAAACGCCAAAGCCGCCAGTACAAGAACCGCTATGGCCCAACTAAGCGCCGCCTTGCCAATCCATTCTTGGAAAGGTGGAATTGGATTTTCAAGAATCATTTCGTGTTCTCTCCTCCGCGAACGCGTTTACCAGGTCGAGCTTCACTTTCCGAAATAATCTCATTAAAGAGTTTTTCCAGAGAGGTTGTCGGATTGCCCCAAAACTCCAGTTTTGCATCCGAATCTTCCTCAATGACCTTTTCAATCTTCTTTTTGGCGTCGTCGCTGAGATAAGAAACTCTAATCTCGGTTTGTTCAACAACTTTCAGCAAGTCCTCAACACGCCCAAGCTCCTTCAATTCGCCCTGATACAAAATACCAATGCGATCACAGACGTCTTGGACGTCGCCAAGCAGGTGACTCGACATAATAATCGTCTTGCCCTGTTTCTTGAGCTCAAGGATTAAATCCTTCATATTTCGAGTGCCGATCGGATCAAGACCGCTCGTTGGCTCGTCCAAAAAGATTACGTCTGGATCGTTAATAAGAGCCTGCGCCAAGCCAATTCGTCGAGTCATCCCCTTCGAATACTCGCGCAATTGGCGTTTTTTAGCAGATTCCAAACCAACCATATTGATGAGTTGATCCACACGCTGGCGACGAACCGCGCCTGGAATCTTGAAGAGACGGCCGTAAAAGTCCAAGGTTTCTTCTGCATTTAAGAATCGATATAAGTACGATTCCTCCGGCAAATATCCAAGACGTTCATTTTTTGACACGTCAGAAGCTGTGCGACCGAGGATATTAACCTCGCCGCTCGTAGGAAATAGCAAGCCAAGGAGCAATTTGATTGTAGTAGTTTTACCGGAACCGTTCGGACCAAGAAGTCCGAAAATTTCTCCGCGGTGAATTTCGAGGTCAAGCGCTTTCAAAGCGCGAACTTTCTGGCGCCCCCAGAAGTCTCGATAGATTTTTGTAAGGTTTTTGGTCTCGACAATGACGTCGGATTCAGTTGCCATTGAATCGCCTCGTTAAAATGTTAAAAAGACGTCGATTCGCTTTCGCCAACACCGAAAACGTCTCTGATCGCAAAAAATAGTATGCAAAAATTACAAAACGCACGCCAAATGAACGTTTTCTTTCACTTTGACGCACGATCTCCGATTACGTTCAACAATATTTCCATCTGGTCTACCGATTAGTGCAAGAGACAGTCCCGCAACTATTGTTAAACTCGCAATAAAATAACAACGACGCCGGAATATCATGCTGCATTAACAACAAGACTTTGTCTTCCGCGTTTCTCATAGCGTCTCCTACAATGACAACGCCATGTCTCTACAATATTACTGATTTCCCCATTTTTGTCTATAACCTCGACTAAAAACCATACTTTTTTCTTTCGATAAGGTCCTAAGTTTTGGGTTCTCTATAACAAGGATATGTTTTACACACAGTATATTGTGCCTGTTCGCACGTTAACTATGCAAATGCAGCAAAATCCTTTTAAAACCATAGAACGCCCTTGAAAAACCGAATATTCTCGTTTAAAATGAATCGTCGACTGGGGCGTTAAAAGCCATGGCGTCTAAGCGTTCCGGCGCCGTTGTTCTCGCTCTAACCCTCTAACGAAAGGGAATTATATGTCCGTTCGCGAAAAGCTTCTCCAAACATTAGCGCCTTATGGACAGGAACAGCTGCTGTCTTTTTGGGATGAATTGACTGATGAAGAACGCGATTCTTTGCGTCAACAAATCGAAAATATTGACTTTGCAGAACTCGAACAACTTTTCACCCATCGGTATGATCCGCCTGCTGCAGCAGCTTTAGCGGAACGCGCAGAAGAGCCTACTGCGTTTAAATTGAGCGATCTTCGGGACTTTGACTGCTCTGAAAATTCAACGCATCCCCAGTCTTCTGTTACTCAGCTTGACGAGTCGACGAATGAGATTACTCCACTAAAGGCCGTCGCAGTAGGTGAAAAGCTGATCCGAGAGGGAAAGATTGCTGTAGTCGTTGTTGCCGGTGGTCAAGGAACAAGGCTTGATTTTCCACGCCCAAAAGGCGTTTATCCGATCAGTCCTATTTCTAAGGCAACGCTCTTTCAAATCCATGTCGAACGAATCAGAGCTATGCAGAACAGATACGACGTCCGACTCCCTTTTTGCATCCAAACAAGTCCTGCTACCCATCAAGAAACAATTGATTTTTTCAAAGCCAACGATAATTTTGGATTAAATCCAGACGACGTCCTTATCTTTTGTCAAGGAACAATGCCTTCGGTAGACTTTGACTCAGGAAAAGTTCTTCTGGCGGATAAGGCGCAAATAGCGCGCAGTCCTAACGGACACGGCGGTATGCTGGAAGCGATTAACTCGCCGCAACCGGACTCCCCATTGTTATCGGTTCGTGAAAAAGGAATTTTGTCAGAGCTAATGGCCCGCGGGATTGAGGAAATCTTCTATTTCCAAATCGACAATCCACTTGTCGATATATGCAGTCCCGAGTTTATAGGCTATCACGTTTTAAGCAAGTCTGAGTTTACAACGCAGGTCATACGCAAACAGAATCCGAAGGACCGCGTTGGCAACATGGTCATGGTAGACGGAAAGCTTCATGTCATCGAATACAGCGATCTTCCTGATGCAGCCAGTGAACGACGTAAGCCAGACGGTTCTTTAGCAATTTGGGCTGGTTCTATCGCAGTCCACATGATGAATCTTGAGTTTCTCCAAAAGAACGCTTCCTTTTCAGGTTCGCTTCCCTTCCACCTAGCAAAGAAAAAGGTTCCCTTCATCGTTCTTGACAAGGATGCTAAAAACGAAGACGGTTCGTCTGCCTATGGAAGCAAAGCCAAGCCGGAGTTGCCTAATGCCATAAAGTATGAAAAGTTTATTTTTGATCTTCTTCCAATTGCTCGTAATCCGATCGTTGTGGAAGTCGATGAGGAGACGTGTTTTAGCCCCTTAAAAAATCACCCGCGTGAAGCAAAAGACACGCCTAAGACTGTTCAAGAACACCTAACAGGCCTGTATAAGCGTTGGCTTTCTCATATTGGAGTTGAAGTTGTAGAACCCGCTTTTGTTGAAATTTCACCGCTATTTGCTAATAGTTGTACAGAACTTGCCGCTCGATTAGGGGAACGTGATATGTTTCCAGAGGACAGCAAAATTTCTGAATCCGTTTATTGGTCGCAAGATTCTTCAAAATGAGCAGGCGCATAAGGTCGTGAGGACTACCGTTATCAGACGCCGAAACTTTTTCGGCGTTTTCGTGTTTCTTGTTTAAGACTTTTGTTTGTTCGTGTTTGTTCGTTCGTGTTTGATTAAAACGTTACTTTCATTGGTATTTGCTATGTCGGAAGATTTATCCTCACAAGAAAAAAAAGCTGAAACAGTTCTTCGAACTTCCTGCGCTGTAAATAAAGTGTCAAAAATAAATCCTAAAAAAAGAGCTGTAACTCGAACTCACGCCCTTTGGTACCATTTCTGCCAGGGTTTATCCTATCTCCTACTGAAGCTCTTCTTTCGTGTCAAATACATTAACTCGAAAAACGTTCCCAAAACAGGACCGGTTCTCCTTGTATCAAACCATCAGAGCTTTATTGATCCACCTGCTATTGGATGTGGATATTTTCGGATGACGAACTTTCTTGCTCGCAAGACCTTGTTTAAATTCAAGCCGTTTGGAAAACTAATTGATTCTGTCGACGCTATTCCCCTGGAAACAGAAGGTCTTGGTTTTCAAGGTATTAAGGAAACATTACGACGACTTAAAAACAATGAGGCTGTTTTAATTTTTCCGGAAGGAAGTCGTACTTGTGACGGAGAGCTTGCCGAATTCACATCTGGATATGCTTCTTTAGCAGTTAAAGCCAATGCTGTTATTGTCCCAGCAGCTATTGCAGGCGCATTTGAAGCTTTTCCACGTACAAAAAAACTTCCCTCGCCGTTTAAACCCCGTGTCATAGTCGAGTATGGCGTTCCAATCACGCCTGACGCATATCAAGGTAAGTCAGACGATGAGATCTGTCGTCTTGTTGAGTCTCAAATCAAAGAAATTTATGAAAGAATCAGACGGCGCCCTAAGACAAAGAAGTAATATATTTTCTCAAAACGCATTACACCCTTTAAATGTTAAAAAAGCAATCATGACTAAAACACTAAGGCGCTTTAACGCTATCGTTTTTACTGGTCTTCTTGCGTTCTGTTCAGCTGTGTCGGCACAAGAACGCACAGAATCTATAGAACTGGTCGACAACTCCGCCTCTATCGTAAATGTTCGAGATTTTGGCGCTGTAGGCGATGGTCAATTTGATAATACCGAAGCCTTTCAAAAGGCGCTGAACTCACTTAGTCCACTTGGCGGCACGGTTGAGGTTCCTGTTGGTCAGTATCGGTTTTCCGGTAATATCATTATTCCCCAAAGCGTTACTCTGCGAGGTCCGTGGAATTCAGTTACTGCACACAATGGATGCCGAGACCGAGGTCTTCCAAAGCCAACAGACGACGGAGCAACCTTTATCGTTACGGCAAATCAAGGTAATGAAGACGCTGACGCATTTATTACGCTTAACACCAATAGCGTTTTACAAGGAGTGGTACTTTACTGGATTGACCAAAAAGAGAACGACGACCCCGTCCCCTACCCTTGGGCAATCAAAATGCGTGGTAAAAATCCCGCTGTTATTGACGTCGAATTGCTCAATCCCTATAAAGGAATCGACGCTTCGGAGAATGAACGCGCTTTAATTCGCAACGTACACGGTCAGCCCTTGTATCGTGGAATTTTCGTTGACAAAATATATGACATAGGTCGAATTGAAAACGTTCATTTCAACCCCTGGTGGAGTATGGAACCTAAACTGTTCCGATGGCAAATGGAAAACGGACGGGCCTTTGTTTTTAAGAGAACCGACTGGCACTATGTTCTCAACACTTTCTGCTTTGGATATTTGGTAGGCTACGAATTTGGCGGAAGCGATTCAGGTCTCTGCAATGGGAACTTTTTAGGTATTGGCGCTGATTCGTGTCACACGTCCGTTCTTGTCGAACAGAGCGCCGCCTTTGGGATTCTTATCACTAACGGTGAATTCGTTGCTATGAAAGGCGATAATCCAACCGAGGTAGTGGTCGGCAAGGACAATTCAGGTTCTGTTCGTTTCTCTAATTGTGCGTTTTGGGGACCTAGCGAACAAATTGCAAGAATCTCTGGTCGAGGTATGGTTGCTTTCAGCGACTGTGAATTCGTTCAATGGGATCGTAACAACATTGGAAAACCGGCAATCCAAGTCGATGGAGGATCGGTAATGATTCGTGGATGTAACTTTCAGCAAAAGAAGAATCAAGCCAAACTAGAATCAACGACCGAACGCGCCATCATCACCGACAATTTTGTCAGCGGCGAACTTCGTATTGATTCTCAATGCGAGAATGCAAGAATTGAAGGAAATATCGGTTCTTTGAACAAGTAGACGTTCAAACGCCTTAAATAAAGCTAAAACCTCAAAGAAATCAATTGATTTCTTTGAGGTTTTTTTGTTGAGAAAAGAGGCTGGAGTTCAAAGTTGAACACGAAATTAGTTAATCGATCAAACGATTTCACGTCCGTGCCACACTATCTTTTCAAAAACCATACGCCCTGTCTTGAAAGAGTTGCCATCAAGTATTCCTAACTTGCCATATGTTGCAGGTTGAACCTTAAAGACAACAAAATCAGCGCTGGCCCCTGTTTCAAGAAAATCGCCATTGCCAGAACTAAACAAAGGCGCTCCAAGCAAACGTGCCGGTTGAGTTGTTGCAAGAGGATAAACCTTAGATAGTTCTAAATTCTCTATCATTGCAACGTTTACTATACCATGCGACACCGGAAATGACGCGCACGCTAGAAGATTTGGATCTCCTGCAAGGGTAACCTTGCCATTAGGTTGAATTTCAAACTCACAGAGTTCCATTGAGTATTTGCCGGGGGGATACCCAGCCAAAGGCGATTGATCGCTGATAAGGATTAAACGATCAAGTCCCTTCGTTCGCACAATAGCGCGAACAAGCTGAGGAGAAATGTGAAAGCCGTCGACAATAATACTCGCTGATAGTCGATCGTCAGCAAGTTGTGCGAAAAAATAATTTTCCCATTTAGAAAGCAAATGAGTTGTTGCGTTACTCAGATGCGTTGACAAAGCAGCGCCAGCGCTCACGGCTTCATTTATTTGTTCGCCTGTAGCATTTGTGTGTCCAATAGCGACAACGACGCCTCGTGAACGCAAATAATTAACAAAATCACCGACGTCTTGATACTCCGGAGAAAGGGTAACAATTTTCACGAGACCGTTACAAGCGTCCTGAATCATGTCAAACAAATCTCGTGAATAGGCGACACAATACCGTTTAGGATGAGCTCCAACAGCGCCCTCCGCACGAGAAATAAACGGTCCCTCCAGGTGGATTCCCCAAACAATCGAAGCGTACTCCGGCCGTCGTTCAAGCGCTGACGCAATGACGCGCGCGGCTTTTATCATGGTTTCTGGGGCATTCGTCGTTATTGTTGGACAGATTCGAAAGACGCCGTCATGAAGCATTTTTTCTAGAATAGAAACGACGCCTTCTTCTGTCAATTTTGAAGAAGAAAACTCAATGCCTACAGCTCCGTTAACTTGAATGTCAAAAAAACCGGGGCCAACGTAGGGCAAATCGGAATCCGGAACGCTTACAGCACGCGCGGAATGAATGACGCCGTTCTTAACGTCAATCTGAACAGCTTCAAGCGTATCAAAACGCCGACCAACATACGAACCAAAATCTTGTAACATTATATTCACCAGAACGGGACAAAACGACTGCCACAAAGGCAAACGACCCGTTGATTATAACACAACTTTAATAATAAGGGAGGTTCTAAAAACCCCATTCTGCTCCCCCTTCGATTTTCGGGAGGAATTTTTTGAAGAAAAAACGTAAAAATTAACGAATCAGTAAGATTTT
>JAQVHZ010000030.1 GCA_028695965.1 Thermoguttaceae bacterium
CGAGAAAAATAGGGTTTGAGATTTTTTCAAGGATTATCCCCGAGGCAAAAAACGGGGTATTTCGAGAGAAAATTCTTTGGCTCGCGAGATTCCTAGGAATGGGAACGTAAAAAATGGGGAAAGTGCAAAAACTACAGAGAGAATAAAAAATGTCTTCGCTGTAGAAGCATGACTTCTCCCCGTCATATAGTCGCTCCTCGACATTGCGTTGCTCGAGAGAACGGAGAAGACTATACCCACTATCCCCAAAGGTATACAGCAAAAAAGGGTAGCCAAGACGTTCCAGATAAGATAATTATTCACCTTCGAACTATCAGAACTATATGAAGCTCCAGTAGACGGGGCGTAGTAAGGACTCTCCGAATAGGGGCTTGAGCTCTGATCGTAAACGCTGGCGTCGATTGGCGACGCCGCGCTGTTAGGCGTCGCCGCGCTTCTTTCGAGTTTAAGTCCACAACTGCTGCAAAACATAGCGTCGTCTTGCATTTCAGCGCCGCATTTATAGCAAAACATCTGTCTTTTCCTCACACAAACATACTATTTAATTTAAAACCAATCCCTTCGAGCGTGTTCAATGTGCAAACCCCTCCAATAAATCAAAGGGCGTCGCCTTAAACAAACTGAGCCGGGTTAAAATCCTCTCCGTAAAAAAGAGCCCGCGACCCATACAAAAATAGCTCTCGCCAACATTGTTCCCGGCTCTGAGAACAGCAGATCGACAGTCGTCCATATTTGTTCACTCACGCGTCAAAGCGTACTCTGCATAAATTCCAAAAAAACTGGAAAATTCTGACATATCATGCCAAGTTGATAAAGAATGTTGAGCGATCCAATGATAAGACCGACCCAAAAAATCGTCTGCGCTATCTGGCTTTGCAGCCATGCGAACTCATACAGCGCCATTCTATAAAATTTCAGCGCTTTCACCGAATGAAACACGCCGAAAAGACCAATGGGTAAACAAAAAAATATCGAGAGGATAATATTCAGTCCAAGGAACGAACGAAAAGGCGGAATCTCCGAACATGAATAATCATAGTCGTAGTCGTAGTTATACGGATATGGGTAATTATATTTGGAGTAAGCGTCATAATATTCCGCGCGCGCAGGCACAACTGGTCTTAGAACCTGCGCTCGTACGACAACAGGCTTACCACAATAGAAACAGAAGCTAGCGCCTTCTGCAACGCTCTTTCCGCAATGGCTACAAAACACGATTATTTCCTCTCGCTTGCGCTCGAATTCAGTTCCTAAACGCCATACGACGCCTCGACCAACCTATTTTACCTAACTCCAGCCATTTTTTCAACTGAAAAAGCTCTTTTGCTAATTTTTCAAACTTCTATTGCAGCCAAATTAGCTCGCGATAACATCTAAGCCATTCCGACCAATGAATTTCGCGCCGTCAAATACAGGTCAAATTTTGAACAACGCCTTCCCTTTCCAAATAGGGAATACTCGTAAATAACGACGTGTTTCGTTTGCTGGAGTGATTCAGGCTGCAAGATGAATTTCAAATTTTCAAGACAAAGAAGGGGGAGGACGTAAAAAATCAAACCCATGCCATGGAATATTCCGCAGGATGGTAAAGGCTATCAGTAAGACAAGCAAGACTTGTCCTAGCCATAAAGCGGATTTACGGAATCGAGAGACTCCAAACCAAAGATCGTACATCTCCAACACAAAAAGATAGACGACCGAAACAAGACCGGGTATCGTCAATAGATTACATCGAAACGCGCCGAATAAATCGCCTTGAAGGATCCGCTGAAGCGCGCGCGTTGAACCGCAGCCGGGACAGTACAACCCAGTTGCTTCGTGAAAGAAACATGGAGGCAATTTCAACCACGAGGGCTTGAGCGCCAAAAACGTTCCTGCGCCAACAACCGCAAACAAGCTCGAAAACGCCAACAACCAAAATTTTCGTCGATTCGGAGTCATAAGAGCGTTTCCAATCCGCGTATATATGATAAGAGTCCGAATCTTTCGATCCGGACTCAAGCGTTTTAACACGTCAAGCGTTCTGAGCTAAACTCAGACAAGTTTTCGCATATTTTCGACGTTCACTTTGACTGCGTCGCAGGACTTGGCAAAGAGTTCTTTCTCTTCGTCCGTCATTTCGAGCTTGACGATCTTCTTGACGCCGCCGTCGCCAAGGACGACCGGAACGCCGACATAGTATCCGCCGACGCCATATTCAGCGTCGCAGTACGCAACGCAAGCGAGAACGCGATTTTCGTCGCGAACGATCGCTTGAACCATCTTAGCGGTGGAAGCGGCAGGAGCGTAGTATGCAGAACCGGTGCCGAGCAAATTCACAATTTCGCCGCCGCCAAAGCGCGCGCGTTCGACGATTTCAGCAAGACGGTCGGCCGGAATGAGTTGCGTAACCGGGATACCGCCGACAGAAGCGCAACTAGCAAGCGGGACCATCGAGTCGCCGTGACCGCCGAGAAGCATCGCATTGACGTCTTCCGCGCTGACGTCGAGTTCCATCGCAATGAAGGAGCAGAAACGAGCGGCGTCGAGAACGCCAGCTTGACCAATAACGCGTTCTTTCGGGAAACCGACAACGTCGAACATACGTTGAACCATGGTGTCAACCGGATTGGAAACAACGATAACAACGGCGTCAGGGCTTGTCGCTTTGATTTGTTCGCCGACAGAGCCAACGATCTTGGCGTTGGTGGAAAGAAGGTCGTCGCGGCTCATACCCGGCTTACGCGCAATACCAGCAGTAACGACAACGACGTCGCTGTTTGCCGTGTCGGCATAGTCGGTGGTACCGGTAACGTTCGCAGTAAAACCAAGGACGGGAGAAGCTTCGAAGATATCGAGAGCCTTGCCTTTAGGCATATCGTTGGTTGCCGGAATGTCGAGTAGAACGACGTCGCCCAAACCAGCCATAGCGCAGTATTGCGCGCAAGTAGCTCCAACATTGCCAGCGCCGACAACGGTAATCTTAGCACGTTTCATTAATTTTTCTCCATCATCTAAAACGAACTCATATAGCTGAAACACGCTTCAAGCGCGTTCGCCGTTCATATTTCAAGCGTCGTCGTCTGAACAAACGAATCGGACGCGCCATCAGAAGTCAGCCGCACATTAAAACGCGAGCGACTAGTTCAGTGCATTCTACATTTATTTACGCAGTAACGCAAGAAGGGGCGTCGCATTTTTTTCGTTTTTTGAAAGGAGCCCGCCGCTGAAACGCGTTTCAAGAGACTCTGTGAAAGAATTGAGCGCAAAAACAAAAACGCAGGAGCTAGCCAGAAAGCTAACTCCCGCGTTTTGTTGCAATGCCGAAGAAAGGACTCGAACCTTCACCCCCAATTACGAGGACTAGGACCTGAACCTAGCGCGTCTGCCAATTCCGCCACTTCGGCTCGACGAACGGATTATAACCGAGCAAGCGCTCTTGAAAAGAGGTTTTTTGAAAAAATTGCCATTTTGTTCCCTGGCGACTTTAGCCGCCAATTAGCTGCTAACACGTGCCACAGCGACAGCTGGCTGAACAAGAAAGCCTGATGAACAACTGGTCAAAGGCGCGCGCTCGAGAAGATTGCACAATAATTAGAACAAGCTAACTTCATAGATAAGGCGCTAACAATCTCATACCTACCGCGCAGCACACGTAAGTAAAGCATCGCATTCTCGCCTACATACCTCGCTTAGTCAGGAAGCCCTGGCAACAAAAAAATACCCAACTAAGCGACGCCAACAAATTAATCTTCACTGCATCCCATATAATATCAGCAATACGTCCGCCTGTCTCACGTCTGTAACAACTACTGCAGTAATGTGGACATTACGCTGTAAACCATATGAAAAACAAGAAATAATCTAAAAACCAAGACAACTTCGAAGTGGACGCGCCGTTCTTAACGGGAAAACTTAGCGCCCTATTCGCTGACGTCTTAACCTATCAAAATATGCGCCCGCGTCGCTTGCTTACCAATTGGATCCTTTTCATTCACAAGAGGTTGTGTGTTACAAGCCAACGTCTTGTGGATTGTCAAGTAATCGAATTGCAGGAAGGCAGAATAATGAGAAAGCTTTGGCAGAAGAAGACCAAAATTTAGAAAAAAAACAAAAAGAACAAAAATTAACTTGCAATTGAAAAGTTAGCATTGCATAATATGAGGAAACGGCGGTCTCGTCGTTTTTATTAATTTGATGTAATTAACGTTCGGTCGAGCGATCGACCGGAGAATTTATTCGGCTCGTTCCGATAGACAATGATCAGTGAAAGTAGGAGTTATATGTCGACACGCTCCCTTATTTTATCTTTGGCGTCTCTCGCGTTAGTCTTTTCTACCGCGATTGCATCTGCCGCCGATTACAAAGGACCGATCAGGCTGATCCCGACAAAGGACGGCTCGACGCTGTACTGTTTGAATAGAGATTCGCATGACATTTCTGTGATTACCGTTGCGGACTCGAAAATCGAACGCGAAATTGCGGTTCCCGGAGAACCGAACGATATGTGCTTGAGCGCCGACGAAAAAACGATGTACGTCGGCTATGGCGACTATCAAGGCAAAATCTGCGCTATCGATCTCGCAACCGGCGCTGTTACGAGCGAAGGCGTTATAGGGCACACCCCCTGCGGTCTGCGCGTCCATCCTCTTGACGAATCGATTATGTTCGCGTGCGGTCAATTCGACACGACAATCTACAAAATCTCTCTGCCCGATTTCAAAGTCTTGGCGACCTACCCCGCTCTGCATGAACCGTGCGCCGCCGTTATCACCAACGACGGCAAGTCCTACTACGTTGCCAACTTCCTGCCGATCGACCGCTCTGACGGCGCCAACGTCGCTGCAGAAATCACCTGCTTAGACACGGAAACAGGCGAAATAAAGAATATTCGTCTCCCGAACGGCAGTTCCAGTATGCATGGCGTCGCGATTTCTCCTGACGGCAAATACGTCTACACGACTGCGATTTTGGCTCGTTACCAGCTCCCAACGACGCAAGTCGAACGCGGTTGGATGAACACGAACGGGTTCAGCATTATCGACGCAGAAAAACGTGAATTTATCAACACGGTTCTCTTGGACGACGTCGATTCCGGCGCTGCTAATCCGTGGCCGATCGTCGTTACGCCAGACAACAAAACTATTTGTGTCGGTATCGCGGGAACGCACGAATTGTGCTTGGTTGACGCTGAAAAAACACTCGAAAAACTCGCGGAGTTGCCGAAAGACGCCGAAGACGCTAAGGCAAAAGGTCTCTCGAATGTTACGACTGCCGAGCAAGTTCCCCAACTGCTCGCCTTCCTTGTCGGCATGAAAAAACGCGTCAAGTTGTCGAGCCGCTCGCTGAAAGTCATGGCGCCGCGCAGCGTTGCCGTCATCGATAACAAGATCTATGTCGGTATGTACTATTCCGACAAAATTATGGTCGTCGACCTTAAAGCGCGCACTCCAAAAGCCAAGCTGTTCTGCGAACTTGGTCCAACCCCCGAAATGGACGCCGCGCGGCGCGGAGAACTCGCCTGGAACGACGCTACGCTCTGCTTCCAGAATTGGCAATCTTGCGCTAGCTGCCACCCCGAAGCGCGTTCCGACGCCTTGAACTGGGACTTGCTCAACGACGGCATGGGCAATCCGAAGAATGCAAAAGGTCTGCTACACTCTATTGCCGTGCCGCCCGCGATGTGGCACGGCGTGCGCGCTACTGCGGAACAAGGGATTCGCACAGGGTTCCAATTCATCTTGTTCTCGAACGTTCCGGAGGAAACCTACATTGACATTGAAGAATATGTCAAGTCGTTGCGCCAACTCCCGAGCCCGAAGCTTGTCGACGGTGAACTTAGTGAAAAAGCGCTCCGCGGCAAAGCAATTTTCGAGAGTGAAAAATACGCGTGCTTAGAATGTCATTACGGAGAATACTTCACAGACTGCAAGATGCACGACGTAGGCTCGCGCGCCGACTACGACCACAGAAGCGATTTTGACACGCCAACCCTGCGCGGTATTTGGCGCACTCCGCCCTATATGCACGACGGTCGCTACGTCACGCTGCAGGAAGTCTTCCTTGACGGCTTGCACGGCGACGTCTACGGAGACGTTGCCGATATGACTGAGGAGGAAGTGGACGACCTCGTCGAATACCTGCTCTCGATCTAATTCGTCGGTTCCAATTGGAACCTGAACGGAGTTCCGACGCGCCGTGCGTTCCCGCGTTCGGCGCGTTATTTTTTATTAAGTTCCAGCTCTGGTGAGGGACGGTCCTATGGCTGACGCATATGAAGACAAAAACGTCGTCTATAAACGCGGATACACCGACAAAATCAGGAGAACGGTTGTTGCGTTTGCTAACACGAACGGCGGAAAGATTTACGTCGGGATCGACGATTTCGGTCAAGTGGTCGGTCTAAACGACGTTGACGACGTCAAGCGGCGCGTCTCAAAACTGCTTCAAGACGGAATCTTTCCGGACGTTACCCCCTACGTCGAGTACACCGTAGAATATGCAGAAGGAAAGAAGCTCGTTGGCGTTGAAGTCTCGCGTGGCTCTCAACGTCCATACTGGCTAGCAGATCGCGGCTTGGAACCTGACGGGACGCTCGTTAGGCGCGATACGGCGTCGGCGCCAGCGTCGTTCAAAGAGATCGGGCAGATGATCCAGGAGACAAGCGAGGGGCCCTACGAAGAATTCAGAACCCTCAAGCAGAACCTGTCCTTCGAAGAAGCTGCGGACGTCTTTCGCAAACACAATATCAAATTAGACCGTCTTGAACTCCGCACCCTCGGTCTCGTCGACGGCGCGGGAGCGTACACAAACCTCGCGCTTCTTCTCTCCGACCAGTGTCCCACGACAATCAAACTTGCGTTCCTTGCCGAGAACGAACACAGGGTTGACGAAGTCGTCGAACTTTCCGGCTCGCTCTTTAGGCAGTATGCCGACACGTTTGAAAAGCTCGACCGGCACAACCGCAAATTTATCAAGACGCTTGCGGGCCGCGCCGTCGACGACAAGGAATATCGGGAATATCCCGTCATGAGCATACGAGAGGCGCTCGCCAACGCCGTTGTTCATCGCGATTATTCTCTATCGACGCCAACGCTTGTGCGCGTCTCTCACGACAGAATCGAAATCGTTTCAACAGGAGGTCTAGCGCCGGGGGTCTCTAAGGAGGAATTGTTCCTGGGCGTTTCCGTATGTCGCAACCCGAAACTAGCGCGCGTCTTCAATAAGATCCGGGTGGTCGATTCGTTTGGACTGGGTCTCGCCAGAATCAGAGAAGGATATCAAAATACTGCGGTAGAACCCTCGTTCGAAATAGGATTCAATTTCTTCAAAATAACCCTGTTCAACACATTCGAACGTCGTAGTAAACCAAGAACAAAAGAAGAACAACCGGCCGAGCTCCGCATCGCGAAACTCGATCCGGTCGAGCTGTCCGTCGCGCCGTCAGTGGAGACGAACTAACAAACGCGACGAACGCCGAAGCGCCAAATTACGACGGTTCGCTCAGTGTCGCCGCGAAAAATCTAACGTCGCCAGACGCGACTGTGCGCCGCAAACAACTTGAAGACGTCAGTCGTGATACTTGACGCTTCCAATGTAGAGCGCGGACTCGGGGTCCATTTCGTCATAAATCGTGCTCTTTCCAGTATCCAGCGCTTTAATCGCCGCCATATCGGCGTCGTCGAGCGAGAAATCGAAGACGTTGAAATTCTCTTCCATACGCGCCTTGCGGACGGTTTTCGGTATGGCGGAAAAGCCGCGCTGTATCAGCCAGCGAAGCATGACCTGACCAGTCGACTTGCCATATTTCGCGCCAATCTCTTTAAGGACAGGCACATTGAAGACGTCGTTGTTCCCTTCGGCAAAAGGAGCCCACGCTTGACGCGCAATACCGTGCTTCGTCATGAACGCGTCCGCTTCCCACTGCTGACGCCAGACGTTCGTTTCAATCTGATTGAGCGTCGGCTTGATCTCGTTGCAGTTGAATAGGTCCGCAAGACGTTCGTTCCAAAACGACGTTACGCCGATTGCGCGAACAGCGCCCTCTTTGTATAACTTCTCCAAAGCCCGCCACGCTCCATAATAGTCGCTGTAAGGTTTGTGGACAAGATACAAATCAACATAATCGAGCCCGAGCTTCTTTCGTGAAACTTCAAACGCCTTAAGCGCGGGCTCATATCCGTAATCTTCGACCCAAAGTTTCGTCGTTACGAACAAATCTTCACGTTTAACCCCGCTCTTAGTGATCGCGGCGCCGACAGCTTCTTCGTTGCAGTAGCCCGCCGCAGTGTCGATTAAACGATACCCAACCTCCAGCGCATCCGAAACGCAACGCTCCGCTTCGTCAAGATCCGATATCTGATAAACGCCGAAGCCAAGAATCGGCATATTAACGCCATTATTTAATGTGATCTGTTTCATTGTGTCTCCTTCTTTGTTCTGAGTCGTCAAAGACAACGTTTGTTGCAGATGCTCGTTCAACTAAATATACGTCGATCGAATGAGAATCTCAAGGGGCTTCCGTATTATCCCCCCAAAATTGTCCGACTTGCTTCTCAAGATAGCTAGCTAATTCAGAAAAGAAATTGTAGAAGTTTAACAAAGCAGGGCGCTGAACGTTCAAATAATTTAGTTAAGGCGGAAATCTTACTTGTAAGAAAATCTGAATTGAGGTATACTAACCGAGACGCTATCCCTATGATGGAGTGAGTCTTTTGGAATCAAAATAGCAGTTGGTTTGGTTCTAAAAGGAAAGAAGCACAAATCAGCAATGGACGCCGTTTTTACGGGCTTTACACAACTCATCAAGGGTCATCGTGAATAAAACCAATCTGACAATCGGTACTACAACGCACTCCTTTGGATTTAATTATGGGGGTACGTTGCAATGTTTTGCGCTCCTGCGCATCCTCAACGACGCCGGGCATACGGCGGAGTTCGTCGATTACTGGCCTAAAAGCGGCTCGAGAATAAAGCGTTGCGCCAAAGAATGCATTAAAATGATCGCAGGATTCGTCCTTCCAGGCGTTAAAGCTTACAAACGTCGGCTTCGGCTCTTCGAACAGTTTCGAGAAGAAAACTGCCCGAAAACCCCTAGGTTTCAAAATTTCCAGCAAGTCATAAAATACGCCTCTAAATACGACGCGTGCATTGTTGGAAGCGATCAAGTCTGGAATCCCTCCTTCAATGGTTCGACGCCTTTCTATATGCTTGAACACGTCGCGCCTGCAAAACGTATCGCTTATGCTGCTAGTTTTGGCGTTGCAAAAATCGAAGAGGGGCTCAAATGGCGGTACCGAACAAGGCTCCGAGATTTTGCGGCGATCTCCACTCGGGAAGCGTCTGGCGCTGATGTTATTGGAGAGCTAGGACTTACTCGGCCGGACGTCGTGCTCGACCCAACCATGCTTGCCGATTCAGAGCAATGGCGAGCTTGGTTAGACGCAGATACTAAAAGTGTGGCTAAGTATAAGAAAAACGCCGCGCGTTTCGGCGAAAAATACGTTCTATGCTACCCGCTAAAGAGCCCAAAAGAAAAGGCCGAGTGCGTTCGCCTGACCCAAAAAGTCCAAGAAAAAACCGGAGGGAAGGTTCTGGTCCTCGCAAGCGACCATCTCTCCAAAGCGTTAAAGAATAATTTCAACGATGTAACTGTCGTTGACGACGTCGATCCCTTTGAATTTGTCGACCTTTTCACACGAGCGTCTTTCGTCGTTACGAACTCGTTCCATGGAAGCGTCTTCTCGATTCTGTTTCATCGAAAATTCTACGCGTTGCTCAGCGAGGGGCAAAGCGCTGGGAAATCGACGGACTCGCGCCTCGTCGACTTGTTCAAGGTCCTGGGAACGTCGGACAGATTCATAAGTTCAAATGAAGACGTTGATATTGAGTCCATACCAGACTACGCTGACGTCGATGAAAGACTTGCAAAGCTCCGAGCCCATTCGCTAAACTACCTAAATGCCGCCTTGCAAAAAACCCAGACGGCCAAGGAACCGACTCTCTGCGAACCAGACAGGTGCTATGGCTGTGCAGCATGTGTAGCCAAATGTCCCAAGAACGCATTGACGATGACCCTCGATGATGAGGGGTTCTGGCGTCCTCATGTCGACCGCTGGGTATGCACTCAGTGTGGTCTATGTGAACAAGCCTGTCCGATTCTAAACCCTCCCACTCTAGGAACTCCTGAGCCGAAATCCTACGCTGCATGGAACAACGATCTCGAGACGAGAAGAGACTGTTCCTCAGGGGGAATGTTTCCTATCTACGCAACACGCACAATTGAACGCGGCGGAGTTGTCTATGGCGTCGCTTATGACGAGCAGTTCTTTCCGCAATTTGTACGAGTCGATAATCTTGCCGGACTTCCCGCGCTCCGCTCGTCAAAATATGCGGAAGCGAAAGTTGGAACTATTTTGCGCGACGTCCGCGACGATTTGAACGCGGGACGCAATGTTGTCTTTTCGGGAACGCCCTGCCAAGTATTGGGACTCCGATCCTACCTAGGCAAGTCGTTTGAAAACCTGTCTACCTTTGATCTCTGTTGCCACGGCGCCCCTTCGCCCGTCTTTTTGCGTAAGCGGCTCGACGCGCTTGAAAAGGAGAAAGGCGAAAAAGTCACCGGAGTGCGGTTCCGAGGTAAAAAGCTAGGGTGGACAAAAGGATTAGCTCCGGGGAACGTCTACGTTACTTACGAATCGGGCGAAGAATCTGATTTCAGACGCGAAGACATCTTCTACACGCTCGCGTTTACCAAAAATCTCTCGTTACGCAAGAGCTGTGAAAAATGTCCCTGTGCCTCTATTTCCCGAGCAGGCGACGTTACTCTCGCTGACTTCTGGGGACTTGGATATGCTAAGCCGTTCGAACACCCCCGTCAGGACGGTGTTTCGCTTGTTTTGGTCAACACGGCGAAAGGAGAAAAACTAGTTGAAGAGAGCAAGGAAAATGCGACATTTATCGAACGACCGCTTGCAGAGGCAATCAACGGAAATAAAACGCTCTTACGCCCATTGCCAAAACACCCAAGGAGAAATGAATTTGTTGCAGACTCCATGAAAATGAACTATGAGAAACTCGAAGCAAAATGGCATAAAGAGGTTTTCTCTGGAGTACCCTTGTGGAAACGCGTAGCCGTTAAATGTAAGCGATTTATTTATCGGGTCGCTAAGCTCCACTAAACCCTTTTTTGCCCTTCCATCCGAATAAACATAAAACCAAACGGCGCTCGACACGCCTAGAATTCCAAGAGCACTTTTACCGACAATGCTATCACGTTACTCTTTTTTTTGGAGTTTCCTGTTCATCACCATTATGCTTGCAAGCACAAGCGAAAGCGCCTATTCGGTTGACGAAGGATACGGCTCCCTACTACCTCCCGCAATTGTTCAGCTCATCGGCTATGTTCGTTGGCTTGCTTGGATTGTCTTTGTACTTGACGGGCTAGCGACGACCTTCAGCTTCAAAAAAATTACGAGATACCATGGGCGGTTCCTAATCTTCTATGGGATTCTATTTGTAGCGGCGCTTACACTTGTGGGAAACTTAGCGGACCCGGTTACTCGTAAGGAGTTCTTTCGATACACAAGTTTATTAGTGATCTTCATGGTCCTTCCCTTACAGATAGAAGGGTTTATTCATCGCAAGGGGCTTGACGCTACGCTCAAATTGCTTTTCTACAACGTGTTGTTGCTTACGTTTATTGGAATCGCGGCCACTCTGCGGGCAACAGGGTTCACCTTTCGCTACACCGGCTGGGTGGATAACCCCAATCAATTCGTTCTGATTAATATTTTTTTCGTAGCGATCGCCACGGCGAATCTCCTGCGCAGGACGTTGCCCTTGTACCTGCTTGTTCCAACCTTTTTATTTTTGGTCTATACGCAACTCGCGTCAGGTTCGAGAAACGGTCTTGTTGGTCTACTCGTCCTCGCGGGCGTTTTCTTAATGACGTATGCTAAAGTAGGCGTTGCTCAAACGATTGCCATTTCTTCGTTGCTTGGTCTTGGCGTATGGTTCTTTGTGAAGTACGGACCAGAAAGCGCGCTCCGTATCTTTGATTTTGGTAGAGAAGCAATCTATGAAGATACTGGTCGGCTTGATCTTTGGGAACAATTATGGGCGTTCATTTGGGAAAGGTGGTTATTTGGTTGGGGCGTTACGGGTAGGCACATCATCGGTCTTTCGGGCAACTCTCACAACTCATACCTTTCGCTCTTAATCTTTTTTGGTCTTCCTTTTGGAACCCTTATGGGCGTATGGTTCATTTGGGCGTGCTTGTCGGGTCTGTTGTTGCAACGTGACCGTGAGAATCAATTCACCAGCGTCTCGTATCTCTTTTCTGCATATATGTTGGCAGTAGCTGCTATGATGGCTTTTGAAGATTCCATCCTTGGCATTGGTTCTCCGTGGGTATTACTGAACGTCTTAGCAATTGGAATTGTCAATACGCTAACTCGACCTGGGGCCGAATTTGTACTCCAACGTGATCTTGGTTTTGCGCCTCCAATAAGCGTTCCCCTTCCTCCTGATCCCAACGCGCCATGGAGCCCCGAAGATTTCAGCTGACAACCAAACTCAGAAACTTGCCGTTAGGCAGTACGCTATAGGAGAAAACAATGAACAAAGCCGTCGTCTTATGGACCAATATTCCGTCACACCATTCGATCGGTCCCTTTAGGGAACTTGCAAATTCTCGGAAAGTCTGCTGCGTGTGCCGAGAGCCTATCTCGAAGTTACGCGAAGATATCTGGAAGACTCCAGAATTGGGCGCTATGGAAGTCGTGTATCTGTTAGAAAAAGATAATTTAGAAGCGTATATCGCTGAACTAATCGACAAAACGCAAGACGCCGTTCATTTCGTTTCAGGATTTGGCGACCTACCCGAATTGAAATTGTTGTGGAAATGTATCAAGCAAACCGAAATCAAACCGATTGTTATTGCCGAGCGTCCTAATCCGCAACAGAATAAGTTCAAAGCTTCTTTACGCGATCTCTATTATTCCTACAAGATCCGTTCGCTCGCGTCAAAAGTTGCCGCTATCTTATGCATGGGTAAAATTGCCGTCAATGCGTATTGTTCGTACGGCATACCGGAACGCAAAGCGCTTCCCTATATGTACACGAACGGGTTGCCCTTCCCCGAACTGACTTCGAACGCTGAAATAAACAAGCCGTTACGATTTGTCTATGTTGGCGGCGACCATAAGTGGCGTAAAGGACTTGACATTCTCGCCCAAGCGTTACAGCCGTTCACGGCAGACCAGCTTGCTGTCGATTTCATTGGTCCCGAGAAAGACTCTTGGCTCGCCGAATTTGCTGAAAATAACTGCTCGCCAAATGTTATTCGATTGCTCGGAAAGCTCCAAAGCGATCAAATCGCAACAAAATTAGCACAAGAGTACGACATACTTGTCTTACCAAGCCGCCATGACGGTTGGGGAATGACTGTATCGGAAGCGGTTCTGTCGGGCATACCTGCCATCGTTACTGATAGATGCGGCAGTAAGGACGTCGTCGAAGCGTCGGGCGTCGGCATAGTTATTCCAGCGAGAAACGTTGCGTCGCTCCGCGCGGCGATTCAAACGTGTGTCGACGATCCCCAAATGGTCCTAGCTTGGAAAGAACGAGCAAGAACCTACCGAGACAACTTGCGGCCGGAAAAACTCGCGTCTTACCTTGAAGCCGTTATCGATTATGTTGAAAAGGGCAGTCAAGGCGTTAAGCCAAACGCATATTGGCTTAAGGAGCGCTGAACGCCAACAAAATTGACCGTACACAGCAAGACGAACAGCGTCTTAAAACGAGGATATTATGAAACTAGCCCTATTAGCCCACAACCTCCGCGGCGGCGGCGGCTCAGCTCTCGCAAGAGACGTCATAGCCAATCTTGTGCGGCTTGCTTCTCAACATGAAATCGTTGTTACCGCGCTCAAAGGGTTCGGATACGATTTTCTGCGCGAAATTCCAAATGTTGAATTGTACGAATATGAACCGGGCGGTTGGCTCGAACGCTACAGGATCGAAAAAGAGGTCGCCCAATATCTGAACGATTGGGGATGCGACTGGGCGTGGTGGCTCGGTAACATGGGTATAATCTTTCCGAAATGTCGTCAAAGCGTCTATATCCGTAACGCGTACACCGTCAACTACCCAATGAAAAACTGGGGCGTTGCATCGCTTAGGTTTCGAGCAAAGCTCAAGTTTGCTAACGTCTTCGTTCGCCGTACACTCAAACGTTGCAGTCGCGCTTACGTCCAAACGGAAACGATGCGCACGAGGCTCTTGCAGACCTATCGGTTCTTAAAGGAAGAAAACGTCGGAATCTGTGTTGCGCCGCCTCTTTTTAAGTCCAGATCTCTTAAACCGTCGCAGGAGATTGTCGACCTTATGCGTGATCTCAAGGTCAAAGACGAGAGCAAATTCCGCGCTCTTTACGTCTCAATGATTAACCCGCATAAAAATATGGAACGTGTTATTGGTATGTTCCAACAATATCGCGACGAACTTAAAGACGTTGTTCTTTACGTAACCGCGAGTAAAGACTCCGGATATCAAGCTAAATTATGGAACAAAATCGAGGCGGCTGGTCTGACTGAATCGATCAGATTTCTCGGAACCTTTCCGCAAACAGACGTGCCCGCCCTATTTGACGCGTGCGACGTCGTCTTCTTCCCCACGTTGCTTGAAACAGTCGGGCACGGGCATAACGACGCGCTTTTCTTCGAACGTCCGCTCATCGCGAGCGACCTAGATTTCGCGCATGAAATTTGCGGAGACGCCGCCTATTTCGTCAATCCGTTCTCTGCCGAAAGTATGAAAAACGGGATATTGACTTTAAAGAACGATCCCGATTTGAGAAAAGGGCTCGTCGAAAAGGGTAAGCGTCGCCTCAATACAGAGGTTCCCTCTTTCCAGGAGATTATCTCGGGCGTATTGACCGAAGAAAACATCCCCTTTGCGCCTTTGTAACAATCTCCGGCCGCTCTTCGTGAAAATCACGTCTTCGGCAAGAGGCGCGAGCGTATCGTCACGCGCAGAGGGTTGCCCCGCCCATTGAAATTAGGAGCGTCATTGCTATAATGAAGCTCTGTCGCGTTGTTCCAAAGAACGGCATAATAAGCGGCAAGTTAACCGATCCAACGCCGCGTGAACCGTCGCGAAGAACGCGCGCTTTTGACCTGTTTTTGTTCGTTTTCGTTATGTAGAAATTTTCGAGGTTTAAGAAATGTCGTTGTATGAAAGTCTTGTGAACAAACAAGAAACCCTCTCCCTCGTCGGGCTAGGCTATGTCGGTATGCCGATCGCTATTGCGTTCGCTCGCAAAGTCAACGTCGTCGGGTTTGATCTTAACGAACAAAAGATCGAGTTGTATAAATCCGGCGTCGACCCGACCAAAGAAGTTGGCGACGAAACGATTAAAAACACGACCGTTCAGTTCACTTCGAATGAAGAAGATCTGCGTAAAGCAAAGTTTCATGTTGTTGCCGTACCGACTCCCGTCAACGACGATCGCACGCCTGACCTCACGTACCTCGAGGGCGCAAGTAGAATTCTCGGACGCAACTTGGCGCCTGGCAGTATTGTCGTCTACGAATCGACCGTCTATCCTGGCGTTACCGAAGAAGTATGCGTTCCAATTCTCGAAAGTGAATCCGGCCTGAAATGCGGCGTCGATTTCAAAGTCGGCTATTCGCCTGAACGCATCAATCCTGGCGACAAAGTCCACCGCCTGGAAACGATCACGAAAATTGTTGCCGGCATGGACGCGGAAACTCTTGCCGAAGTGGCAAAAGTCTACGAGCTTGTCGTGGAAGTCGGCGTGCATCGCGCCCCAACTATCAAAGTCGCCGAAGCTGCAAAAGTCATTGAAAACAGCCAGCGCGACGTCAACATCGCGTTCATGAACGAGCTGTCGATTATTTTCAATAAGATGGGTATCGATACGAAATCGGTCCTTGAAGCGGCGGGCACAAAATGGAACTTTTTGAAATTCACCCCCGGTCTTGTCGGCGGACACTGCATTGGCGTCGACCCCTACTATCTGACTTATCGCGCTGAACAAATGGGCTATCACAGCCAGGTCATATTGTCCGGGCGGCGCATCAATGACGGAATGGGCAAGTACGTCGCAGAAAACTGCGTTAAAACGCTCATCAAAGTTGAAAAACAGGTCAAAAAAGCGAGAGTTGCAATCTTGGGCTTCACCTTCAAGGAAAATTGCCCGGACACGCGAAACAGTAAGGTCTTCGACGTCGTTACCGAACTGCGCGAATATGGCGTCGAACCGATTATTGCCGATCCAGTTGCTGACGCTGAGGAAGCAAGGCGTCTCTACGGCGTCGATTTTGTCGATATTTCCGAAGTAAAAAATATGGACGCCGTTATACTTGCCGTCGCGCATACCGAATTCTCTAAATTCACCGAGCCGGAAATTGCCGCGTTCTTTGGCGAAGGGCGCAACGTTCTGCTCGATATCAAGGGCGTCCTGAACCGCGATGAATATGAAGCTGCTGGTTATGCCTACTGGAGACTCTAATTATGGGGCGTCAAAACATTAAATTTCCTGAAGGCTCGCGTTTTCTAGTTACCGGTGGAGCGGGGTTCATCGGCTCAAATCTCTGCGAAGCTCTTCTGCAGTTGGGTTGCCAAGTCCGTTGCCTAGACGACCTTTCAACGGGCAAGCGGGAAAATGTCGATTTATTTGTCGACAATCCGAACTACGAGTTCGTCAAAGCCGACGTCAAAGACTACGACGCCTGCTTAACAGCCTGCGAAGGGGTCGATTACGTCTTGCATCAAGCGGCGTGGGGCAGCGTGCCTCGCTCATTAGAAATGCCGCTCTTTTACTGCGTCAACAATATTCAAGGAACCTTGAATATGTTCGAAGCGGCAAGGCAAAATGGCGTTAAGAAGTTCGTCTATGCGTCAAGTTCGTCTGTATATGGGGACGAACCGAACCTGCCAAAGGTCGAGGGGCGCGAGGGCAACCTTCTTTCTCCATACGCGCTCACAAAAGACTGCAACGAGCAATGGGCTAAGCAGTACTCGATGCATTATGACCTCCCGACAATCGGTCTGCGTTACTTCAACGTCTTCGGACGACGCCAGGACCCCAACGGCGCTTATGCGGCGGTCATACCGAAGTTTATCAAGCAACTCCTAGCGGGAGAGCGTCCGACAATCAACGGGGACGGCAGACAAAGCAGGGACTTCACATACATAGAAAATGTGATCGAAGCGAATTTCAAAGCCTGTCTTGCTCCCGAAGAGGCAGACGGTCAAGCGTTTAACATCGCGTACGGCGGTCGAGAATATCTGCTCGACCTCTATTACGTAATAACAGAATCGCTTGGAGTCGATATAGAACCACTCTTCGGTCCTGATCGCAAGGGCGATATCAAACATAGCAACGCCGATATCAGTAAAGCAAAGCGCTTATTAGGTTACGACCCTGAATATGATTTCAAGCGCGGCTTGAACGAAGCGATCGCTTGGTATCGGGCCAATTTGTAAAAAGACCCTTGTACGCTAAATTGATTCTAACTGACGCGCCAGTGCGTCAGTTTTTTTTATTCTGCATTCATGCCCAAGAATTGTAGGCAACCTTAAAGGATTGATTTTGTCGAACTCGGTCCTTTTTGTACTAGACTCTCTTTCTACTGCTTCTCTAAAAATTGCTCAACCGCCTTTTCGAAACGAGGCGCTAAAACTAGAGCTATTGATGAAAAAATATTTACTTTGATAACCCAATATGTTACACTAAATAAAAAAGCAACCCACCTCAACCAAATGATAAGGACGCATAAATGAAACTGATTCGTTCGTTCCTGCTGTTGCTTGCCGCGCTGACAATGAGCGCCAGCGTATATGCAGTTGAAAAAGCTCCCGACCGAGGAAGGATCGACCTCGACGGAATTTGGGATTTTGCAACGGATCCCGAAAACGTCGGCGAAACGCAGACGTGGTTCGCGCCGACCGTTGCGCTTCCAACGGATCTTCCGGAAGGGTACGCGCCGGAAAAGCCAGGTAAAATCAAAGTACCCGGCATTTGGGACGCGCAGGGTTACGGCGTTCCAAACGACAAAGTCAAACATAACTTCGTCGGCAAAGGCTGGTACAAACGCACGTTTGACGTACCAAAAGACTGGAACCCAAACAACTCGGTCTACTTGGTTCTGAACGGCATTTCCCGTTCGGCAAAAGTTTGGATTGACGGAACACAAGTCGGCGACGAAGTTGTCGGCTGCATCGGTTCGTTCGAATTCAACGTAACGCCCTACATTACGCCCGGCAAAACCTCGACCGTTGCCATATGCGTCAACTCGGCGCAAGATTGGCGCGTCGATCCTCTGCTCGGCGCCGCGTCTTTGAACGACTACCTCGAAATTAAATGGGGCGGTCTTTGGGGACACGTCTACTTGGAATCTCGTCCGAAAACGCGTCTCGATTCGCTCTATTTGCGCACAAAGCTAACGTACGACGCTGACAACAATCCGCAACAAGCCGCTTGCAACGTCGTTGCGACGATTATCGATGAAACGGAACCAGAAACGCTCTCCGGGGTCGTTCGTCTTGAGCTTTACGATCATCAACGAAACTGTGTTGGAACCGCGTTCCGCTATTTTAAAGACCTCAATCTGACGGAAGGCAAAGCGGACGTCAACCTTGAGACTACTGTCCCCAACGCCAAACTTTGGACGCCAGACACGCCCTACCTCTACAACGTCCGCGTTACCTTCGACCCCGACGGCGGAGAGCGCGACGTCCTCGTTTCAACTTACGGTATGCGCGATATCAAGTTTGAAGGGGTGCGCGTCTATCTGAACGGCAAGCCGTTCTACCTTCGCGGTTACGGCGACGACCATATCTACCCGTACGAATTCTCAATGTCGACCGACTTAGATATGTACCGCAAACGTCTGAAGCTCATCAAGGAATTCGGATTCAACCATTGCCGTCATCACAGCTGCATCTTGCCGCACGAGTATTATGACGCGTGCGACGAACTCGGAATGTTCCCGAACGGAGAAATGCTCCTTGGCTATCCGCAGCAGCTCCCGGGTGAAGGCGACTTGTGGAAACGAAACGTCCCCGAAAACGCCGACCCTACCCCTGCGAACAATACAATCAAAGAACGATGGGCCGCCGTTGTTAAAGAATATCGGAACCATCCGTCCATCTTCATTTGGGTCGGAGGTAACGAATTGTGTATGTTGAACTGGGAACGCTGGAAGGAGATGCCGCTTGGGCGCGAACTCCGCGATATCGCCAAAGAACTTGACCCCGACCGATACTTCACTGACTGCGACGGAGACTGGCTCCATGAATTGAACAGAGACGGCGGCGGACGCGACGTCCAGGATTTCTATAGCGTTCTCTTTGACGAGTGGTCCAACCCCGTCTTGAATCAAGAGAAATTCGACACGCCCGTCAAATTCAACAAGCCGTTCATCTCCCACGAAGCAGGAAACTTCTTGACCTTCTCGCGTCAAGATCAAGTGGAGCTCTTTAAGGGCAGCAATTATCTGCCCTTCTGGATGACCGAAGGCAAAGCGAAACTTGACGAACTTGGACTCGCCGACGAAGTCGAAGATTGGGCTAAGGCGTCTGAGCAGCTCTACCTACTCCTGCACAAGTATAACGTCGAGGGCGCGCGTAAAAACGAAGATCTCTCCGGTTACCACTGGTGGCTCATTCAGGACTATTGGACGACCTCCAACGGTATCTTCGACCTGTTCTTCCGTCCGAAATCGCTCAAGCCGGCAGATATCCTTCCGTTTAACAGCGATCTCGTTCTTCTCCAAAAGGGTATGAAATTCTCGTACCTCGCCGGTGAAGAAGCGCAGCTTGAACTGCTGATTTCCAACTTCGCAACGTCGACGAAAAACGGCGCGCTCAGATGGTCCTTGACGCCTGCAAACGTCGGCCCGGAAGCCGCCGACGCATGGAAAGCGCTTGACAATACCGTCGAGTCCGTCGCCGCCCCTATTGGCAAATTGACGTCCACTGGCGTCGTTACCTTCACGTGCCCCGACGTTGCCGAACCGACTCAAGTAACTTTAACTCTTACTTACAACGCCGACGACGAAACGAGTTACAGCAACACGTGGTCGACCTATATCTTCCCGAAAACGATTGCGCCCACGACCCAGAAGACAATCTACGCCGACGATACCACGATCGATTACTTCCCCGAAGATTGGAACGTTCAGCCTCTTGCGTCCCTCTCCAGCGAACTGCCCGCCGACGCTGTCTACTCTGTCGTTTGGACGACGCCGAAAGTCGTCAATGCCGTTGAACGGGGCGCCGGGCTCATTCACTTTGGCGGCAACCAATTCCTTGGTTCGCTCCCGATGCGGTTCCAACAAACATGGTGGAAAGCAGGCGACTCGGAAACGCAAAACAACACGGGCACGTACGTCTATCCTAACGCGCTGACGGACAAAATAGTCGAACACAACTTCTGCGGCGCCGCTTGGGCTTCATTGCTTGACGGAGCGCAAAAATTCAGCGTTGAAACCGACCAACCTCGTCCGGAAATCTTTGTCCGCGCGCTTTCCAGCTTGGTTCGCGTTCGCGACGCCGCGCTTCTCTTTGAAATTGGCGTCGGAAACGGCAAGATCATCGTCTCCGGCTTCAATCATGAAATCGTCAGATCCGGCGACGACGCGGTTGTCAAGACGGACGCTAAGCCGACCGAATCGCCCACGCCAATCAACCTTTATCTCTTGGCTCAGATAATCGACGAAGCGGCAAGCGACGAGCCTGCAAAAGTTAAGTGGACTGCTGAATCGATCGTACCGCCAGTCAAAGTTCCAGCAGGATTTACGCTCGGCGTCGAACGATTTATGAAGTTCGCCGAAACCGGAATGTGGAACTCCTATCGTGAACAGACGCAAAGCGTTCCGAACTGGGTCTGCCGTCAAGACAAAGTCGGCAACGATCTCGTCTGGAGGACCTCCATTGTCGAATCGACTGAAGCCGAAACCGTCTCTTTCCTCTTTGCAGGCGGCACGGGGTTCGCAACGACGCCTAAAACCGAAGGCTACGTCCTCTCGTTCAACGGGCAAGACCTCCTCAACTTCGACGTCGTTGAAAATTTTGACGGAACCTCTCAATTCGTCTGGAAAAACGAAGACGGTTCGGCGTCCTTGACCTTCGACGCCAAAGCGGAACTCGTTCCGAACGACAAATACGGGCTCTTCACCTTGACCGTCCCCGCAACGCTCGTTAAAGCTGGCGTTGCCCAAGAAATCGGCGTCCGTTCCCTCGGCGAAGGAAGCAGAAGATGGTTCGGCGTCAACTTGTATACCGATTTCTCCGACCTTATGCCGACAGAAGCGGCTGAATAACCTGTCAAACAAACGCTGAAAACGCGCGATAATCATGCTGATCGCGCGGAAACGTTTAACAAAATAGTCGGCGTTCGAAAGCGCTTTACTTTCGAACGCCGACTATTTTTTCTTGACTTCTCTTTACTGCGCTTTTATAATTGCTCGTATCGTTAGATTGCCGCGGTTATGCGGTTCCCTTTCAACCTTCATTCCATAGATACGCACCATGAAACGTTTACTTGATAGAAAACTGATCTGCGCCTGTTGCGCGGCGTTCGCGTTATGCGCTTTAATCGTGCCGCGTGCTAACGCCGCGGAACCTAAAACGTTACTCTCCTGGGAGTTCAACACGCAACAAGAGATTGACGCATGGGGAAGAAACTGCCTGTCTAAGCCCGTTCTCAAAGACGGCGCGTTGTCCGCTAATTACACTAACTGGGACCCCTTCATTGTCAGTCCGCAATTCAACTTGAAGCCGGCGGTTGGACAATACGTTGAAATTCGTATGAAATCGACCGGATTCCACACCGGGGAACTCTTCTTCGCCTCCTCGAACGAAGGACCATACAACGGATTCTCACAAGCGAAAACCGCCAAGTGGGATATCATTCACGACGGAAAATGGCACACGTACCAAATCCTGCCCGCATGGCTTAAAGAACCCCAAATCATTAAGGTGCGCGTCGACTTGGGGCGACCTTCGGAAGAAGAAATCAAAAATGGCGCTGGCGTCGAAATCGATTACGTTCGCATCCTCGATATCGACGTTGCTAATGCGGTTGCCGTCGAAAAAACTTCGTGGTCTGGCAAAGAACTCGACAAACTAGCCTCCGATTCGCCTCGCGATACCAACGGCTGGATCAGCAAAATTGGTCTGATCGATCCGGCAAAAGTCGGCTCGAATCTCTATATCGAGTTCGAACGAGACCCTTCGCAAGAAGAAACGGGACCTTTCCCTCGTGCAAGCATGCGGTTCCTGACCGGCGTCGAATCCGGTGTTTCCACGCTTGAAATTCCACTATTCAACGTCAGCGCCGCAGAACCGAATAAATTCGCGAAAAACGTCGACCTGTCCGCGTTCGGGGCGTGGGGAGCAAAGATCTTCCGATGGGAACTCACTCTTCCGAAAGAGTTCACTTTAAAGAAAATAGAATACTCAAAAGATCCAATCGGCAAAGGAGTTGTCGAATCGCAAGGCAACGGCGCTCAAATCGCCTTAGCGCGACACAGTGAAAAAGGCGCAGAACTCTCCTATGAAATCATCGTTCGCAACAGCGGCGGCAAGGCGCTCAAAAACTTCACTATTGCGTCAGGACAAAAGAGTTCTCCCGCTCTTTTGAAAGCCGTCTCGATCCAAAAAATCGACGTCGATCCCCTGCTCGGATTTAATCCGACTGGCGACCGTCTTGCCTCAAAGGGCGTTGACGCGAATCAAGCAAACCGTGAAATCGTCAGCGTCGACGTTGACAAATCAGGCGTCGCCAAGTTCCCCGCCAACTCCACGCTGCTCCCGGGGGAAGCATATCGCATTCTTGCAAACTTCAACGTCTCCCAGCCGGGCCTCACGACGACAAGCCTGACTTTCAACGCCGGAGATCAGTCGATTCCTTTCACGCCGCAGCTCAACGTCCTTGAGGCGCTCGATATGCCCAATATGGACTATGTTGCCGAGCCGCAACCCCTAGAAAGCGATTATGAAATCGGCGCGTTCTACTTCCCCGGCTGGCACAAACGCTCCGGATGGGACAAAATCGACGAAGCCGCCCCGATTCGCAAGCCGCTCCTTGGATACTACGACGAAGGGAATCCCGAAGTCGTCGACTGGCAAATCAAGTGGGCTGCTGAAAACGGAATCCAGTTCTTTTTCGTCGACTGGTACTGGCGACATGGAAAGATCTCTCTCGAACACTGGATTCGCGCGTTCCAACAAGCGAAATACCGCTCGTACCTGAAATGGGCGGTCATGTGGGCAAACCATACCGGTTACGGAACGCACTCGACAAAAGACTGGCAAGACGTTACAAAATTCTGGCTGGAAAACTACTTCAACACGCCCGAATACTATACCATCGACGGCAAGCCGGTCGTTATCATATGGGACAGCTCGATCGTCGATCATGACATGATTGAAGAAGCGAAGGCGGAAGGGCTCGAACTCAAGCCGGGCGAAGGATGCAAACGCGCCTTTGAGATTGTGCGTAAGATGTGTGCTGAAGCCGGCTATCCGGGCGTTTACTTCATCGCCATGAAGTGGCCGGAACACGCCGTCGACCCAAGCACGGTTCAAAAATACGCCGATCAAGGCTTTGACGCCACGACTATCTACCACTTCATGTACCCCGGTAAGGAAGTTAAGGATCCAAAAGTCTATTCCTTCCAGCAAGTTGCCGACGCCCAGAAACCCAATTGGGACGAACGAGCGGAAACCGGTATCCTTCCGACGATTCCGAACATCTCCACCGGATGGGATTCGCGCCCGTGGCACGGGTTTCGCAGCACGGTCGTCTATGATCGCAACGTCGAGTCGTTCCGCAAGATCCTCAAAGACTACAAAGAACACGCCGAAGAAACTGGAAATAAACGCGTAGTCTTCGCTCCCTTAAACGAGTGGGGCGAGGGCTCGTATATTGAACCGAACAACGAATTCGGATTCGGTATGTACGAAGCGATCCGCGAAGAACTTTGCAAGGAGCCGGAGGGCGGATTCCCCGTCAACTACGCTCCTTACGAAGTCGGGCTCGGGCCATACGACTTACCAAAAGAGAAGTAGTT
Source organism: Thermoguttaceae bacterium (assembly GCA_028695965.1). GTDB lineage: Bacteria > Planctomycetota > Planctomycetia > Pirellulales > Thermoguttaceae > RUG369. The sequence goes on from JAQVHZ010000030.1 coordinate 24,087, forward strand.
CGAACGCGCCCTTAGCGGCGCAACGTCTCAATAGCTCGCGTGCAAGCGCTTCGTTCTTTGAATCTTGCACGCGTTTTCTCTCTCTGTTCCCGCCTATTGACCAGATTCGTATGAAAACGCAACCGACCTTAACGCAGACCCTGTCTTTATTCCTTTTTTTACTTGCAACTCCTTTTTTTAAAACCTGTTGCGCTCAGTCTGACGAGCCTTATTACGTCTACGACGCCTCGGCGCTGCAGCGCGTCGACCGCTGCGCTCCTGAGGACGTCAAAAGAGTCTGGGACGAAACACTTCTAATCTCCGCCCTGCAGGGGCTAGCTAATAGAGATACTGCCTCGCTCTATATTCTCTTTGTACAAGGATTCGGGCATAAAACAGATGAATTCTGGCTCAATCTTTTCTCGCAGAATTGGCTCAGAGACCGCGAACGGCGCAACGTCGACTCCATCGACGAGCTGCTCGACCTCTTTGCCGATTCCTACTCGGGGCTCGTCCTGTACGACGGCTCTGTCCCGTCGACAGTCAACGTTGCGCTGACGATTGCAGGAGCAGACAATCTGTTGCCCGTAAGACACGATCCCAGCGAAGGCTCGCTCTATCGAAAACTCGTCGACGTCAGAAAAATACCTGTCAAAGCTCGGCTCATTAACGAAGACGGCTCGCCCCTCTTCACCGGCGTCGGCAAAATCCCCGGAACCAATCTTGACTCCTCGGGGTCAATTAAAACCGATCCGTACTACTGGGCTATTGAGAACTATATCAAATCGGGCAAATCGAATCCGACCGAAGGAGGTTACTACATCGACGCCTATTGGATTCAACACCCTATCGGCGCTGTGCAAAATCATTGCCTGACGAACCGAGATTTCGTCGTTTCCCGCAAAGGCTTTTTCTTCGATCTTTCTCCATGGGACGACGAAACGCCTAACGATGATCGCGAACAAAAACTCGGAACAGACTTCAACGCCTTTAACGCTGTCATGCGCGCCGCTTACAACGCCGTTGACGGCAAAAGCGTCATTCGCGTATGCGGCTTCACCCCGTGGGACTCCAAATACACCGACCACGGAAATGTCGGCTACAGCCATTCCGGCGTTCCCACCGAGTGGCGTCACGCGGAAATCCTCTCGAACCATAACGGCTATCTCGACGCAGACGCACTAGGCTGCGGCGCTATGGCAAACGCGTCTTTCTATCAGCATTTCCCATTGGACGAAATCTATCCGCAGCAAAAACCGACGGTCAACGACCTTAGAGTCAAAGGCTATCTCGACGACAATGGAAAAGTCGCCGACAAAACCTTCGTCGCTATCTATGCCGGAGACTATGATTCCGCCGCGTGGGTCTATCAAAGTATGCCCGCGTTCTGGCACGATCCGGCTAGAGGAAATATTCCCATCAATTGGGCGTTTAATCCGAACCTAGCCGACCGATTTGCGCCCGGCTTCGACTATTTCCGCAAGACTAAAACTCCTAACGATTTTTTCGTCTCAGGCGACTCTGGCGCCGGATACGTTAATCCGACCGCATTCATCGCGCCGCGGCGTTTTTCTCAGCTGCCCGACGGCCTGGACGTCTGGATCGAACACTGCAAAAAATACTTCAAACGCTGGGACGTCTCCGGTATTGGATTCATTATCGACGGCGACGCAAGAACTTGCGATAGAGAGACGCTCGAGCGGCTTGCCGCGTACGCTCCTGACGGCATGACGACTCATCGCGGGCCGACAATGGGCGTCGTCGACAACCCATACGGAGGGCGATCGGCGTTCAGACCTATGAATCACGATCTTGCCGATCCGAATCATGGAACGGCTGTCATTCTAGGAGACGTGAGAAAGAACCAAGGCGCTCAGTTCAATATGTACCGAACGATTCTGTGGTCGCCCCAAAAGCTTCAAACATTATTCGAACAGGTTAAACAAGACGAGGATCGAGGAGGGCGCGTGGAATTTGTCGACGCTTATACCTTTTGGCTCCTGATTCGCTTAGAGGCGCAAAACTTAGGCGTTGACGAATTCGACATAAGGCTTTAACCGCACGGAAGTCCCTCGACGTCCATACTGCGTTTTCCACAAAACAGGATTATTTACAAATCGGGAGAGTCGGCGCCCATGCAAGACTCTTCCTCTAATTTCCGCATATATCAATTACGTTTGTTCTGTCAGTCGTCTTTTACAAGCCAAATTTTCAGCGCGTCCCTTGACGCAACGCTCTCTAAAAGTATAATATCTTCTCATATAATTTTTTGGGAACGCTGTATTGCTCCCAGGCAACTAGATCAATAGAATGATCGGAGCTTGAGCGAGTTAAGCGCAGGGCAGGAGACTGTCGGCGCGTCGCGAGTCGATCTCTGCGCTCAAGTGGGCTGTGACTTCAACTTGGTCTCAACTCAAATATGGAGGATCAATTATGGTCAAACTTACTCTGCGTGACAAAGAAACCATCCAAGACGCCGTTCGTCGTTTCCGTAAGCTCGTCGAACGCAGCGGCATCAAAAAAGAAATGCGTCGTAGAGAAACCTATGAAAAACCTAGCGAAACGAAACGTCGCGCGCGCCTTCGCGCCGAACGCCGCGCCTTCCGCGCTTCCCAATTGCAGCGTTAACTTTCCTTTGCCGTCCTCCTACGGCTTAGTCGATTTGAAATAAAGGTCGTCTTTTACACGAGACGGCCTTTTCTTTTTGTTCCTTTGAAACATTCTAGAACGCAAATCTCCGCCTCTCTGCAATATCCGCTCTAAAAAAACCCAAAACTCTCTTGTCTCTTTTGCGATAATTAATTATTCTCTCTTTCACGCGGAAGCATGAACTCGACGGTCGAGGGGATCGCCCAAAAATCGAACGCCGCAAAAACTTCTGCGCGCCTATTCGCCGACGATTTTATTTTCGGAAAATTATGATGAGTCGAACTAACCTCCATATGAACAACAACGCGCGGTCAAAAACGCCGAAAGCTCTGCTTCTGCGCGCCCTCGCGCTGACCGTCGTTTTAACCTGCTTTATTCCAGGCTGTTCGACTCCGTTCTTTTGGACCGATAATCCCGTCTTGTTGTATCTGCCCGGCGCCGGGAGAAGGAGCGATCCGATCCCTGGCTATATCATACCTTCCGAAAGAATCAAATTGATTCGAGAAAAGGGAATCAAAGGCGCCAAAGCGCCCTCGGAAGAAAAAGACATTTTGCTCGTTCAACTCATTCAAGAATACGAAAAAACGTCGAGTCCGCATATTCGTCGCGCCGCCCTAGACGCCGTGGCGCGTATCTCAACAAACTATGCTAATCCCGTTGCGGAAAAACTCTTCCAGTCGGCGCTCGAAGACAGCGACATGGCCCTGAACCTATCGGCGGCGCGCGCCCTGGCGCTCTATGCGTCCGAAGGCGCTATTGCCAAAAACAATCAGGAGCAGCGCAAGCTGGCGATCTCGCTACTCGCGTCCCGATATCGCGCCCTGCCCTTCTCGATCGCAGCAGGCGCCGAAGAGGAGAATACAACGCGAAAAGACGTCAGAATCGCCATCTTACACGCGTTAGGCGAATTCCAGCCGGAAGACTCGCCCGAGCTGTTCGAAACGCTCGAATTCGCTCTGATTGGCGAAAAGCTCGACGACGGAGCGCTCGAAGCGACCGCCTGTTCGTCTCTCGGAAAGATTACGGGCAAGAAATACGGTCTCGACGGCGAGAAATGGCTCCACTACATCGCCTACACGCGCGGGGAAGAATCGAGTCCGCCTCCGGAAACGTCCATATTCGAACGCGCGCCTAGAATTGAGAACGCGACAGGAATCATCAAGTAATTCAAACGATAAACATAACGTTAGCTATGAAACTTACGCCTGAAAACACAACTGCTTTAATCATTGACCTGCAAGAGAAACTCGTCCCGGCTATGGACGATTATCAGCGTCTCATAAAGCAGTCTCAGTTCTTACTTGAAGGCCTTGCCGTCTATAAGATTCCCGTCGTTCAGACGCGCCAATACCCTAAAGGGCTCGGAGACACAATCTCAGAAATTAAAGCAGTAGCAGAAAACGCCGCAATCTTCGACAAGACGACGTTCAGCTGTCTGGAAACAGCAGAAATTCGCAATCATTTCGTTGCTGATTCGCGTCCGAACGTCCTTCTAACGGGCATAGAAACGCACATTTGCGTGCTCCAGACCGCGCTCGACCTGCTTGAACTCGGCAAAAAAGTCTATTTGGTCGTCGACTGTCTCTCGTCGCGCAACCCGTTCGACTCCAAAATTGCGTTAAAAAGAATGATTCAGACGGGCGTGGCGCCGACTACCTCGGAAGCCGCGCTCTTCGAACTGACGCGCGCAGCCGGGTCCCCTGAATTTAAGGCGATCAGCAAGCTGGCAACTGGTAGAAAATAACGTGCGAACGCTCTTCGCTCGAGGAGAAGTCGCCGCTCGTAATGAAAGACGCCGACCGCTCGATTAACCGGGCGGTCGGCGTCTACTTTCACTATCGCAGAAATAAAGGATTAGTAGACAACTCGACCGGTAACAAGGACGTCGGTTCCTATCGCTTCCATCTCCATACCGCGCAAAGTCGCAGCCTTGCGCATCAGTTCGCGCCCGACGCCGCCAACCGGAACGATCGCTTCTTTACCGCCGACAATCTTTGGACAAACGAAGACGCGCGCTTCGTCGATATATTCCAAGTCGAACAGGTGTCCGAGCAGTTCCCCGCCCCCTTCAACCAAGACGTTCGTCATGCCGCGTTCCGCCAAGATCTCCATAAGCAGAATGAGACGCTGCTCATGTTCAGGGGCGTCCACCACGAGGACTTCTGCGCCTTTCGATTCCCAGAATTCTTTTTTACCTTGCGGCGTGTCCGGTCCAAAGACCAAGATGAGCGGCACGTCACGCGCTGTCAGCGCCAGTTCGGAAAAGACCGACAAACGTCCGCCAGAGTCAATAACGATACGCGCGGGCGTTCGGTTCGGTTCGCGACCGTCAGGCAAACGAACCGTCAAGCGCGGGTCGTCTTCCATTGCAGTACGGCTTCCGATGATAATCGCGTCGACATTTTCGCGCCATTCATGAACGCGATGGCGCGCTTCTTCAGAAGAAATCCAATAGCTTGAACCAACGCGCGTAGCAATTTTGCCGTCGAGCGTCATCGCCCATTTCGCAATAATCCAAGGCCGTTTCTTTTCCAACCTTGTAATATAAGGCGCGTTAAGTTCCCAAGCATGACTTTCCATCAGGCCGACTTCTACTTCAATTCCGGCGGCCTTTAGTTTTTCTACCCCGCTGCCTGCAACTTCGGGACACGGATCGATCATAGCGACAACGACTCGGCTAATTCCCGCTTCGATAATTGCGTCGACACAAGGCGGCGTCTTGCCTGTATGAGAGCAGGGTTCCAAGGTAACATACATCGTCGCGCCTCTGGCGAGCTCGCCCGCTTCAGCTAACGCGTTAATCTCCGCATGCGCTTCGCCATATTTCTGATGCCAACCTTCGCCCACAATATGCGACTCGTGGGATTCGTCTTCAACAAGGGCGTTTTCGCTCGAATAATCTTCGTGCGCAATGACGCAGCCAACCATCGGATTGGGTTCGACAAGACCTTGCCCGTAAGTCGCTAACTTCAGAGCGCGGATCATATATAACTGATCGACGTTTGTATTCATTTGGCGTCAATCCCTTTCTTCGTACAATTCAAGCTTGTTCAATCTTGCTCAAAAATGAGCAGTTGAATCAATGTTCTGTTTTTATCTGTGGCAAAATTCGCGCCAACCGCGCTATTTTACACAGTTTTCGCGATTGTATGTATATTATAACACAAAAAAAGTAAAAAAAACAAATTAGTTGCAACACAGCAGACTTAATAAAACGCCGACGTCATTAACACGTCAACTCTCGTCGACTGACAGCCGTTCTTGTCGCTGCTTGTTCTCCGCCTTTCGTCAACTCTGTCTAATTCCTCTCTTGTTGACCACGTTCACATTTCCAAAGTTCCGATAATTTCGGAAAGCTCTTTGATTCCAGCCCTCTCCATCTCGACGGGCAACGCGTCGATTATATCGGTAGTAATCGTCGGCTTATAAAAGTTGGCTGTGCCAATCTGGACGGCGCTCGCTCCCGCCACCAAAAAATCGAAGACGTCGTCGACGCTCGCAATACCTCCGATTCCAATAACGGGAAGTTTCACCGCTT
>JAQVHZ010000031.1 GCA_028695965.1 Thermoguttaceae bacterium
TTGTTCCACGGGTCGATGAGGTCTTTTTCTTTAATGAGCGGTTCGACGATCTTAGGACGTCGAACAACTTTGGTCGTGCCGCCCTGCATATTCATGCCGCCGCCGCCCATGCCGGTCGTGTCGCCGCCCATGCCGCCCATGCCGCCTTGCATATCCATGCCCATACCGCCCATGCCGGTCATATCGCCGCCCATATTGCCCATGCCGGTCATGTCGCCGCCCATGGCGTTTTGGCCGCCCATACCAGTCGCGTCGCCCATGCCGCCCATAGCGTTTTGGCCGCCCATGCCGCCCATACCGCCCATACCGGCGTCCTGCTGAGCAGGAGCGTTCGGGTTGTCCATATCGGCGAGGATGTACAAACCTTCTTCATTCGTGGGATAACGTTTGAAGTCGAGACGGAAGTCTTCACACGCATTCGTTAAGGTGGTCGTCACTTGAACGGTCGCAGCTCGAACTAACGCTTTTTTATAGGAACTCCAAACGGTCGTGCCCAAGATACCAATGATGACGATCAAAATCGCCAAAACAATCAGCAATTCCAAGAGAGTAAAACCAGATTTCTGTGAGGGCGTTCTAGCGAGGCTTTTCATAACGTCCATCTCCTCAATATTCATATATCTTCAACTTAAAGGTGGGATTGGCGAAGACTTAGAGCCCGCGCCGCGCGTTCCGCCGACGGGAGACCCTAAGGAGATCGCTCCATTTTGCTTCGCTAAATTGGCGCTAGCATTATGAATTATAACATTTTTTGCAATATAAGCAAAGAGACGTTATTTGATTTTCAGATTTTTCTGCCCCTAAAAAAGAAGGGCGGCGACGCGAACGCTCGGAGAATTAAAAACGCCGCGAAAAAGCGGCGTTTTGAGGACTTGCAATAAACTCTAACTGCTGGGGCTCAATCGTAGTTGACGTCAGGATACGCCCCCATGACGTCGGACGTTTTCGCGCGCTGATCGGTCCAGCCTCTCGGCCGCGTGTCAAAAGTTCGCGGTCCAACGTTCGCGTCGACGTAAGGATCGCCCCCCTCCGGGTAATTATGCCGACGCATCTCTTGTTCCTTCTTCGTCGGTGGCGAAAGGGTCGGGAACCAGATCCGGTCGTTGTCCGGACTTTCGTTCAGCGTCTTGCAGCCCGAAAAAGAAACAAGAAGGAACGCCGTCAACGCCAACGCGCTCAACGTTAAGAGCCAACTCGTCTTGGCGGCGCGGTCGCTCACACTCTCTCTTTTTAATAAACTCATCGTTATTTCCATCCTTACTAAAAAACGCCAACGGCGGCAAAAACGCTCGTTCCATACGGCGCGTTTTAGTGTGAATCGACTATTCCTGACGAAGAATAGAATCTTTTGGACTCTATCTATTTTTTAGATAAAAAACAAGAGCAATAATTACAGAAGTCGCGATTGTATCGAGAAGAAGGATGCGGATCTGCCAAGACACAAAAAAAACCCACCGGCTTATGCCAACTGGGTTTTTCAGTGCGGGCAAGAGGACTCGAACCTCCACGGGATTAACTCCCATCAGGCCCTCAACCTGACGCGTCTGCCAATTCCGCCACGCCCGCGGGTAGCTTTAACTCACAGCAATATAACAGAGAAACAAGCCTCCACAAGGGGCAAATTAAAAATTTCCGACTTTTTTCTATTGTCTTTTTGACGCCTCTTTGCGAACGCGGTCCTCATGGCAATTCGATAATTCGAGCTCTTGACGCCGCATATTTTTTCGACGACAATATTACCATGTGCGAAACGCGCGCGGCGGCTTCGTCAACTCGTCAAGCGCCAGAAATTTAAACGAACTGCCTGCGTTCAACTTCAAGTTGACTCCGTCATTTTCATTATCGAGGATTTTATGGACCTACGAATCGGTTGGATTGGAACCGGAGTTATCGGCGGCTCCTGCGCGAAAAGATTGCTCGAAGCGGGCTATTCTCTAACGGTCTGCACGCGCACGCGCAGCAAAGCGGAACCTCTTTTCGCGCTCGGCGCAAAAGAAGCGCGTTCGGCAAAAGAAGTCGCCGAACAGTCGGACGTCGTGCTGTCGACAGTCGGATACCCCGACGACGTGAGGGAAATTTTCTTTGGAGAAAACGGCGTCGCCGCCGCATGGAAAGAAGCGCCGCAAGGGGCGGACGGTCAAGCAAGAATATACGTCGATATGACGACGAGTTCGCCGAACTTAGCGCAAGAGATCTACGCCGCCGCAAAAAGCGCGGGGTTCGCGGCGCTGGACGCTCCAGTCTCCGGCGGGGACGTCGGCGCGAAAAACGGAACCCTCTCGATCATGGTCGGGGGCGACGCCGAAACGCTCCAGCGCGTAACGCCAATTCTCTGCAATCTGGGCGCGAACATTCGTCATTCCGGCGCGGCGGGCGCAGGTCAGCGCACCAAGATGGCCAACCAGATACTGATCGCCGGGGGAATGGTCGGCGTCTGCGAAGCGCTTCTCTACGCGTATCAAGCGGGCCTGGATCTCAACAACGTCATGGAATCGGTCTCTAAGGGCGCGGCGGGCAGCTGGTCTCTCACGAACTATGGTCCGCGAATCCTGCGCGGAGATTACGCGCCCGGCTTTTATGTCGAGCATTTCGTAAAAGACATGGGGATCGCGCTTGACGACGCCCAAAAGATGAACCTTGCCCTGCCCGGCTTGGCGCTCGTTAAACAGCTCTACCTTGCGCTCATGGCCCAAGGAGGCGCGCGCAAAGGAACGCAGGCGTTAATTCAAGCGCTCGCGTCAATTTCGAACGTCGACGCGTTTCACGACGGTCAAACGCTTGTCTATTAATCGATAACGCTTTGCAAATCACATAGTTACAACTAGTTTCCACAATTCGGCGACAAGTCGAAATTACGCCAAAGGATTAAGAATATGTCAGACTCGAACGCCCCTGCTCCGGCGCCGAAACTCTGGAACGTGCCTAACGTGCTGACGATGGCGCGAATTGTTTTGGCGCTCGCGATGTTCGCGATCTTTCCGTTTAAACTCTATATCGCCGCGCTCGTCCTCTTTATCGTCGCGTCGATCACCGACTTTGTCGACGGATGGTGGGCAAGAAAGTTCGATCAGAAGACGCAATTCGGAAGAATCATGGATCCGTTCGCCGATAAGACGCTCGTCTGCGGCACGTTCATCTATTTCGTCGCTATTCCCGAACTGCACGACCTCTTCAACAGCGCCGCGTCGACGTCCTCCTGCCCATTCAGTAAGATTCCGATCGGCTTGGCGACGTGGATGGTCGTCGTGATCATCCTGCGCGAACTGTTCGTTACGATGCTTCGTTCGATGCTCGAGTCGAGCGGCGCCGACTTCTCGGCAAAATGGGCTGGAAAGGCCAAGACGATGCTGCAATGCATCACCCTGCCCCTCGGGTTCCTTATCCTCATCATCCAAAACAATGGAAACCCCGCTCCCGTCTGGCTCAAAGCGCTTTTTGTCGTTCTGCTCTATGTCGTCGTCTATCTGACGCTATACTCCGGCTGGATCTATATTCGCGCCGCCATTAGTATGAATAAGAAAAAGGACTGAATGCGAACGACCATAAACGCCGTTCGTCAATGAGATTGAGCGGCGTTTTTATATCTTGAGAACCTATCCGCCGCCCTGTCGGCGTCGACGACGCAAGCCTGAACCTTCATAACATGGACCAGCTACTATTATTTGCCGTTGAAACGTTTGACTTCAATTCTTTATGGTTTCAACTCCCTCTTCTGCTCATTGGCGTCTATGTTTTCTCAAGTCTTATGTCGTTGAAATTTGGATTCTCTATTTTTAAGAGGGAAAACTACGTCGAGCGCGGCGACGTTCCGTGGGGAATGGAAGCCGCCTTCATCGCATTGCTCTTTTTTACCTTCGTCGCGCCGTTTCTTGGTTACTTCATCGTCAACGGCGCTCTCAAAGACCATATGCCGACTTTTGGCGACGAGATCGCCGTCGTCTCAACAGAAGAAGCTCAGCCGACCGATACTGCAGAAAGCGAACTCGAGGACGGCGAACTTCAAGAGACGACAGAAGAGTTAAGCGACGCGGCGTCCGTTGAGGTTGGCGCAGAAGGCGCCGCAGAAACTCAACCTGCGGAAGAATCAACAGAACCTGAAGACGCCGAGGCAAAAGACGACGCGGACCAACGCGATCTTTCGAAACAACACCCTCTAGCGCGTATGCTCATTCGCGCCAAAGACACGCCGTATTTCGGACTGGTTTTTTTCGTCTTTATACTGTCCGTCGTTATTGTCGCGCCGTTGGTTGAAGAACTTGTCTTCCGCGTTATTATACAGGGCGCCTGCGAACGTTGGGCAAAAGGACTCCTTCTGAATCCCGACGCGGATTCCGACCACCGCTCCAAGCCGGGCTGGGCGGTATGTCTTCTGACGATCGTTCCGCCCGCGCTCGTCTTCGCGCTCCTTCACGCGTCGTCGCCTGAAGACCCTGAAAAACCGTTGCTCGTTTCGCAGCTCTTTCGCACGACCATCTCCAGCCTTACTGCAAATATCCTGACGGGCGCGTTCTGCGTCGCTTTGCTTGTGAAAGTCTTTCAGGCGAAGTCAACCGACTTTGGACTGGCGTCCGCCTCAAATAACGAATCCTCCGCCGCGCTGTACGTCAAAGAGTTTTATCGCGGAATGGTCCTCTTTCTTGTCATTATGCCAATAGTCTATTCTGTTAAGGCAGTCTTTCAACAAGCGCTGCCGGAAAGCGTCGTCGACCCCGCGCCTATTTTCCTCTTTGCGCTTTGGGAAGGGCTCGTTTACTACAGAACGCGCAGCTATCCGACCGTCGTCGGTATGCACGTCGGGCTAAATTTCACTAGCTTTTTATTCCTGTGCATGGCGATCGCCTAAATGTAGCGAGGACGTCGTTCCACGTAAAACGGAACGGCGTGTCTTTCATTCCGGCGCTAAAATTAGAGGTCGAATCGAAGACGCGCCAAAATTTCTTCTGTCGTCGACTCAATGAAAAAGCGCGCCGTCAACGCTCTCATAGGAAACATTGACGGCGCGCTCTCGATCGCAGTGAAGAGCGTCGCTTTAATCGGCTAGAATAAGGGCGTCAATCAACATATTGCTCGGCACTGATTGAATCCCCTCGATAAAGGAATGTTGGCGGCCGAGACTGGCGCAGACGTTCAAATTGTACGTGTTGCCGCTAGCGTTGACAAATCCGTTTCCGAAAAGCGGCATAGCGCCTTGAGCCTGAGAAAACGTCTCCGAAATGAACGGATAGTAATGCAGCGCCAAATCAGCAGGATTATAAACGTTCAACACATAACTAGGGATCTTCGCGCCTTGAGCGTAAGCGCCGAAGTCGAACGCGCCGGCGTCGCAGCCCGCGCTGGAAAGAACGAGCGAAACGCGGCCCGTCCGCTCGGGAGCCATATAACGGCTGGACGTCGTCGCCGCCGTCTGAAGAGCCGAGCCGACAACGCGAGCGCCAAAGCTGAAACCGATCAGCGAAACGTCGTTCGAGCTGTCAATTCCGCCGAGGAATTGCGCTAAGGAAGCGCCTTCGCAATCGGCGATCACCGCCTTCATTCTGGCGTCGGGCGCTATGCGAAACCTCGAGCGTTCCGAGCTCCATTTCCAGACGACGATGCGATAAGCGCGATTCGTCCCTGTCGCCATACGGGCAAAGTTAAAGGTCGAGCAAAGGGAATACGCAGTATTCGCAACGTCGACAAGATCCGCCTGAAATCCGGGCGCCCAAACGATCGTCGTACGCTCCGCAGAATCGCCGGCGTAAAATTCTTCAACAGGAACGACGCGCCAGGCGCCATTGTCGAGAACTTGGCAAAAGAAACCGTCTCCATTTCTCATGACGATCCAGATCTGGTCCTCAACGCCCCCTGATTCGCTGGATTCCGCATAGCTCGGCTTCCATTCGGCAACGGCTTCTTCAACCCCTTGCTCAACTCCAGAGACGGAAAATCGAGCGTCAACTTCGACCGAGACTTCTGTCTCTTCAAGCGTTTCCACTTCGACGACAAACTCGTCGACGTCGACGGTCGATCCTTCGACAGCCGCGTCGTCTAGCTCAGAACTCGGGTCGATCGGTTCTTCCGAAACAGTCTCTTCCACCTCGAAGACGTAATCGAGATCAAAAGAGTCGGCGTCCTCGTCGTCGAAGTCGTCAGAATTTTCTTCTTCAAAGTCGTAGTCGTCTTCGTCGTCATAGGAATCTTCTTCATCGACATCGTAGCCGTCCTCTTCATCGAAGACGTAATCCAGATCAAAAGAGTCGGCGTCCTCGTCGTCGAAGTCGTCAGAATATTCATCGTCAAAGTCGTAGTCGTCTTCGTCGTCATAGGAATCTTCTTCATCGAAGTCGTAGTCGTCCTCTTCATCAAAGACGTAATCCAGATCAAAAGAGTCGGCGTCCTCGTCGTCGAAGTCGTCAGAATATTCATCGTCAAAGTCGTAATCGTCTTCTTCTTCGTCGTCGTAGGAATCTTCTTCATCGAAATCGTAGTCGTCCTCTTCATCGAAGACGTAATCGAGATCTAATGAGTCAGCGTCCTCGTCGTCAAAGTCGTCAGAAGATTCATCGTCAAAGTCGTAATCGTCTTCGGCGTCAAAGACAAAATCCAGATCGTCTTCGGCGTCCTCGTCGTCGAAGTCGTCCGAATATTCCTCGTCGAAGTCGTCTTCATCATCGAAAACAGAGTCCATATCCTCGTCGTCGTCAAGAGCGTCCGAATATTCCTTGTCAAACGCCTCTTCCTCGCCAAAGATGAAATCCATATTGACTGAGCCGAGTTCCGCGTCGGCGTCGTCACTTGCGTCAACAACTTCTTCGCTGTCAGTCTCTTCGTCGGCAAAAACGATTTCCATGTCGACGGAGCTCAAATCTGCTTCGGCGTCGACGTCGGCGTCTTCTGCGGCGAATTCATGCGCGTCGCTGATGGGCGCTAGCGCTGAATCAGCCGCTACCCAAGGGCTGTCTTCAACGATAAAAACCACCGGCGCATTTCCGTTTTCATCGGCGTAAACGCAATCTGCGGAACTAAATGCCGCGCTGAAGCTCAGCGCGACGATCGCCGTGAAAACAAGTCTACATACCAAACGACACATTTCTCCAATCCTTACTGCAATCTTTCTATTTGTTTGACGCAGCAACTGTTATTTTAACTCATTCCAGTCAGTCAGCTCAAAAAATCAACCTAAAGTAGGCGATTTGGGCAAAACACTACGTCTTTTTCTATAACGGCGATTTCAAAACCTAAATAAAAAATAAGAAGTAAGTAAATAAGAAAACACAAGAAAACTATGACAATAATTCCAGCTTTTCCGGTTATAGAGCCATATGCCATAAAATATCGCTTCGGGAGAAGTTAAAAGAAGGTCATAAAGCGCTGGAGACTGACGTTAAAATTTATCTTTTGCGTAAGATTTAAGCGATAAAATAATTTTGAAACAAAGACGGCAAGCGCTAGAAAAGACTAATACGCCGAGAAAAAGAATAGGCGCGATTATGAGAAAAGAGCCGGTTTTGGAAGGAAAAAAATGTGAGAAAGACGCGAACGGCAGGGAAAAACAAATTGCAAGTTCGCCAACCTGGATTAGTATATAGTGTAGACGATTTGAGTCTATGACGTTGCGGCTTGGAGTCGCATAAGGTCATGATTTCACGAAGCGCGTTCTTCTCCGAAGGCGCTTGACCTAAGGAATCTCGATCACAATATCACATTTTTTTAAGACCGGCTTTTGTCGGCAGATTGCGCATACAATGAAAAAAGTTATTACGTTCTCGTTATTCGCATTACTCGCTTCCCCAATGTTCGTCGGTTGCAAGAGCGGAACAAGCTGCTTCACCCGACCTGGATCACGCGTTCCGATCGTGTCGAGTTTTGACGATTCCACATACGCCGCGGCTGGTCCGGGCGTCATCAACGCTGCAGGCACAGGCGAAGTCATCATGATGAGTACCACCAGCGCTGCGTCCCAATGCGCGCCATGCGCTCCGACGTCCTGCAATCCGTGCGATCCATGCACGCCTTGCGGTTCCTCGCAAGGCGCGACCGGCGGCTATCCCGCGGGCGCTTATGCCGGTATGTGATCTAACTGTATTAAGATCAAGCTATATAGTATTCGAAGCCTAGCGCTGAGAAAATGAAAAAGTCGACTGACTGCGTTGCTTGGGGAAGGACGCGGTTAGTCGGCTTTTTTATTGCCTTCTGCAACAACCAATTCTCTGAATATCTCTCCATGCAATAGAAATAGCGCTATTATTGCGTTAAAATATTCTGGTTGTAGTAAATTTTCCTAAATTTTGTTTTTTAAGGACGATAACTCCTATATAGAGAAAGCGCCTCCTGCTGCGGCGCTTTTTCAGCTTTTCATCTTTTCCGCCAACAATTCGCAACATTCAAATGTCCGCGAATCCTTATCGAAACAGACGCATTGATATGTTAACCGCAGAACCAGCTTCGAATCCTCTTACAAAGGAACGGCGCTCTGACGCTAAAGAACTCAGAATCGCCGATCTTGGCTTTTCAAATTGGGAAACGTCGTGGAGCCAACCCTCTCTGTCGAATTGCTACTTTGAAGTCTTCCTCGCGCGGCCGCGCGGAACGGCAGGAGCGTTCTCATTTTTGCTAAAGGCGCTTCGCCCTCAGCACTGCGGCGCGGCATACGGTCCTGCGCTTATTGAGCGAGAACGTTCTTTAGGATCGATCGATTGTCGCCGCCTTCTGCCCATCGTCGATCACGCGTATCCAAAGCGCATCTCTCAAACCCAGGCGACGCGCGGCTTCCTTGTAACGCCCTGCTTTCAAGGCCGGACTCTTGCGAAACTTTTGCATAAAAAGGAAAAACTTTCCTCTAAGACTATCGAACATATCCAAAGCGCTCTGAATGAGATTGCCTCTGCGTTTAGGCGCCATGCATGGGCCCTGGAACGTCTTGCGCCCGAACAGATTCTCCTTTCCAACGAACAAGGAAATTACGACGCCGAGGTCAGCAACGTAATGCTCGTCGATTATTCCACGACATTTCGATTCTCCAATCTCAGCTTATTCACCGAAGCGTTGGACTCCGGAAGCTCGTATAACGTCTCTTTCGATCCTAAATATATCCTTCCTCCCAACGCTTTTTACCGTGATAAACTCGAAGCGAGGACGTCAGAAAAGTCGATCGAAAATTTCATTAGAGCTCTTGCCTGACAAAAGCCGTCTAAAGAACAAAAAGGCAGTCGATATAACTGCCTTCTTGTTCTTTACTCACGACAACGACGCCGTCGGAATCACTCTTCTTTCTTTTCTCCCTCTTTGTTCTTTTCTTCGTCGCGGCGTTTCTTCTCATTCGAGGCGGCGACATAGAGCATTCGCAGTTCGTGGATAATATTGTTCAGCGTTTCAGTTTCAGCGTCCGTACGGTTGCCTTCTGTTTTATCGAGAATCAGAACGACCGTGTCAATTAAATGCGACGCCTGATTAAGCATGAATGTCGCCTTACGGGTAATTGGATTTGGAAGAACCCCCATCGAAACCATCGCCTGTTGAGCAAGCGTCATGGCAACCGTAGAGAGGGTCGGCTTAGGAAGCGGGACGTCGCCCAGCGCTTCGAAGTCGAACGAGTCGGTTTCTTCCTCGGATCCAGAATCGCCGTCTGATTCCTTTTCATCAGAGTCGCCGCCGCAACAACAGCGCTCTTCGTCAGAACCGCAACAGCATTCTGATTTTTCTTCGTCAGAATCACAACAACAAGTCGATTTCTCTTCGTCAGAGTCGTCGCCGCAGCAACAGCGCTCTTTATCCGATCCACAGCAACAGTCAGATTTCTCTTTGTCAGAGTTACTGTCGTCGCTGCTGTCGTCTATATCGGAGTCGACGCCGCAGAAACATTTCTCTTCGTCAGATCCGCAACCGCAGTTATGTTCTTCGTGTTCGCAACCACATTCTTTTTTATCGTCAGACATTTTTTTCCTTCTAAAACCTATCCGAACTTTCTTGAGCTTCCTATTAAGTTCGTATGATCGTATTCTCTGCCGCATATGCTTACAAACATACGCAAATCTTTTGGTTTTTCCAATAGTCGTCAACGACGCCTTTGAGTAAATTTTAAGCAATTTCAGCGCCATTGCAAGCGTTAAGAATGACGACAAAGGCTTTTCAAACAGCGTCGTCGATCCGTTTCACGTGAAACTTTGCGAGCTGTCCCGCACGAAAAGCGCCGTTCCACGTGAAACGCAGTCAAGCGCCGCAAACTTTTTGATTACTTTGAATGCAACAAACAATACTTTCTTTTGAACCGCATAAAGTAATTGAAATTCCAAAAGAAGAGAATATACTAAAATAAGACTTCAAGGAGCGGATGAAGTTGAACGTCAGATCCGCAAGCGCGACAAATGCAAATTGCAGCTATTTTGCGTCGACTGACTAAATGAATTAGAGACTCGCTGGCAAAAGGTTCGCGTTCTGCCATATTTCTGAGTCTCTGCGGTTCCTTGAATCAGCAGTTCCAGCGTTCGAAAAACATTGCATTTCCCTCCCTAACGTTCAACATGACTGACTCAATACACGCTGCAAATGACGTCGCTCTTCAAAAGAAGAATCTTCGAAAAGAGATCAGAGCGCGTCTAGAATCTCTTGACTACGCCCGCGACCAAATCGCCGACGCATTCTATCGAAACCTGATAAGTCTCGAACGATTCCGCAGCGCCAAGACTGTTGGATTCTACGTCGATTTTCGAAACGAGGCTCCGACGCAGCCTATTCTTCACCGGCTATTTGGCTCTCAAAAAATACTTGTCGTTGAAACAGTCGCCGTACCCTATTGCGTCGGCGTCAACCTGCGCTTTCATAAACTGGCGCCCCCTGTGATTGATCCGACGTCAAAAGAAGCGCGTTTCTCAGACCTCGAACCTTCTGAACCATACGGTATCCTCGAACCGCTGCAAAAATTTCGCAACGACCCAGAACGCTATGTGTCGCCGGAATCGATCGACGTCCTCATTGTCCCCGGTCTGGCTTTCGACGAATCTGGTCGGCGGCTTGGAAGAGGAGCCGGCTATTATGATCGCTACATTCCTCTGCTTCGTTCAGACGCGCTGACTGTCGGCGTATGTTTTGACGAACAATTGGTCGGCGCAATTCCTACTAACGAATTGGACGCGTATGTCGACGTCGTTGTTACTCCAACCAAAGTCCTTCGCGGCGCTAACTAACGCTGCACGGTCGTTTGAATCTTTGAAAAATTTCGTAAAATTCATTTCCATTGACTGTTTTTTTTATTTCAATAGGCTAGAATATGGGGACCTGCGTCTCTTGACAAGACTGTCGAGTTTGGAACCGTCCAATATGCTGACGATTCTTTTCAGAAAGATGCAAAAGTTACGTCCGTAACTCGAACTTGAACGATAGAAAAACCAACGATCATAACGGCGCGGTCATAGAAAAGCGCCTTAGCGTTTCATTCCTAAAAAAGAAAGTCGTTAAATGCTTAAACGTTACCTCCCTTGTGTGCTTGGTCTTGCCGCCTCCTTGGCGCTCGGCTCTGTCGCCGCGCTCGCGCAAGATGAAGCGAAACAACCCGAGTCTCTTTCCACCACGCTCCTCATGGACGAAGAACTCGCCCCGGAAGAACCCGGTTTTAAAATCGACCCGGCGATCTTGACGCCCCCGGAAAACGCTACCGCTGAGGAACTCTTCGAATTTGTCGACGAGCTCCAAAACAAACTTCCGCAGCCGACTTCCCAAGAAGAACTCTATGAACTTGTCAACGCGTTCTCCAAGGCGATGATGACTACCGCAGACAAGCTGCTTGCGATGGAAGATCTTACCGCAGAACAACGCGACCGCGCCGTTCAGTTGAAAGTCGTCAGTCTGACAACGCGCGCTAATGTCGACCTTGAAGCGGCCCAAGAGCTCGAAACGTTCGTCGACGCCAACCTTGCCCAAGCGAAAACTGACGAAGAACTGCTGAAAGCTTATCAACTCAAGCTGCAAGTCCTTGCCGCGTCTCAAGACAATCCGCTTGGAAAGATCAACGCGCTTGCCGACGACGCGTTCCAACGCGAACAAGAAGAACTCCAGATCTTCGCGATCGAAGTCAGAGCAAACGTCTTTATCAGCGCCGTTCAACGAACCGGCGAATTTGACGCCGATATCTTGACGTTTGTCGACGGCGTCATCGCCGACGAAGCTCGGTCCGCGAGAGTGAAGGAGAAGGCTTATGAGATGAAGCTTGTCGCCTTAGTCGTCGCCGACGAACTTGAAAAAGGCAAAGAAGACGCAGAAGAACGCAATGAGGAATACGCCAAACAAGCCGAAGAGCTCTTCACGCAGCTGCTCTCTGGCGATTACTCGCTCACCCTCAAAAAGACCGTCTATCAGCTCCGCATCCAAACGCTGATGAATACCGAAACTCCGGACGCCGACAAACTGAACGCCATTGCCGACGAGCTCGCGAAACAGGAAGATGAAGAACTCTACGCGCTCGGCGTCTCGCTCAAAGGCGAGATGCTCTTGAGAGCGGCGCAGGAGGATAAAGAGGCTATTGCAGCGCTCGCTGAATACGCTGATAAAATCGTCGACGAAGCGAAAGACAACGAACTGCTCAAGATCCCGTCCGTAGGGCTCAAAGTCCAAGCGTTTCGTTTGCAAGACGACAACGAAGGTCTGCTCGCCTACATTACCGAAGAACTCGCCGCCAATCCAGCTGAAGAACTGAAGCAAAACCTCATCGATCTCAAACTCAGACTCGGCGTTTCTATGGTTGCGAAAGACGCCGCCGCTTTTGATCTCTTCAAAGATTTCTGCGAAGAATACAAAGACGACGAACGATTTGCCGCCGGAGTCGCCCAGCTCTACTCCTCGCGTTTCACTGGCGCTCTTGCTCAAATCCAAGCCGACGGGGCCGACCTTGAACGATACAATGCCGCGGTCGAACAGTTCAAGGCCGACCTGGAAGTCTGCCCGCGCGCTATCACCGCGTTATTGATGGCGCGGATGAGTATCGACGCCATCGGCGAGGCGAATGAAAAGGCAGACCTTTTCGACACGACCTTCGATTCTATTATCGATTACTGCAAAACTTCCGATTCCGAAGAACTCAATATGCTCGCGCAAAATCTTGAAACCTACTTGATGCAAATGCGCGAAACTCAAGAGGCTATGGAAAAAGAAGCAGCGGAAAAGGAAGCCGCTGAAAAAGAGGCGAAGGCGGCAACTGAAAAGAAAGCTGTGAAAGCAGAAACGAAGAAAGCCGCTCCTAAAACTTCTGCGAACCCTGCTCCAAAATCAAAGTAACAGGTTCTCCTGACAAGCCGTTTCACGTGAAACGACAGCGCTGTAATTAAAAACGCCCTTGGAATCCGACGTTCCAAGGGCGTTATTTTTTACTATTGCTGCGCCTTTTAAAACACTACGCGACTTTCTTTAATCTCTTGTCGCTATACTCAGCGGGAGCTTCGCTCTGGTCCGTTTTCTTTTCCGCGCGCAATATGAACGTGTCCTCGTCTGCTTCGACGCCTAAACGAGTTCTTGAGCCTTTGATCTCGACAACGGTGATCTTGACGTTGTCGCCTAAGTAAACGCTCTCGCCGTTTCGTCTAGAAACAACAAGCATAACTCAACTCCTTTCTTTCCTTGGCGTCGACTCCTTCGACGCGGCGTTCAATAACATATCAATCCGCATCGTTATGCGTTTGAGTGTTCTCAGAATCAAAAAATTGATCGATATAGTCGGCCGGGTCGGCTAACGCGCCTTCCAAAACCGTTTGTCGATAACGTTCGCCGTTGGGACCGTAGAAAAAGATCCGGTTCTGTCTTCTTTCCCAAATCGCTGTAAAATCCACCGTCCACGGACCATGAACGCAAAATATCACGCCGCATATTTCGCCGCTGGAACGGCGTATAGCGCTAGTCGATTTTGGAAAAGCGTCGGTCAATAATTCGTTGTCGACGCAAAGAGTTTCATAAACGTAATCCTGCAATTCCTCTACTGTGCGTATGGAGGAAATTTTATCGCTTAGCATATGATACCATTGGTTGAAACAGAACGTCTCGACGCCGCACGCGCCCGACTCGGAGCGCTATGAACGCTGAACCGTCTTTTCAAACGTTCTCTAGTTAGGGGAGGATGTAAAGGCGTATCGTCGCCGCCGCTTTCGATGGTATCGTCCTCGACCTTTTCTTTCTTCGTAAAATTTGCGCTGAAACACCCAAGCTTTAGACAATCCGTTTTGCCAATTGATACAACCGTTACAGACAATATTTATTTTAATTCCTAAAGCGTCGTTCGAGTCAAAAAAGCCGCCGTCCCCAGACCTGTCGTTCGGTATGGAGACGTCGGCGCGCGAAAATTGGAACGTCTAGTCTGCAGTAGATAGTCGCCGAGAGAGTATCTCAACGCCGTTGTCGACGACCAGCACGTCGTCTTCGATGCGGATTCCGCCCCAGCCCGGAAGGTAGATTCCTGGCTCGACAGTCAAAACCATATTAGGCGCAAGAGGAACGTCATGGCGCGGGGATAATCCGCCAAAATCATGGACAACTCTGCCAATTCCATGTCCCAGTCCGTGTCCAAAGTAAGCGCCGTACCCCGTGTTCGCTATTGTGTCGCGCGCGATTTTGTCGATCTCGTTACAAAGGACGCCCGGTTTCATTGCAGCGATCGCCGCGTCGTGCGCCTCTAGTACTATGTTGAATAATTCGTCAAATTTAGCGCGAAACGCCCTGCTCTCGCTCGACGGATCGAGCCCCTTTTCCGTAAGGAACGAGCGCGTCAGGTCTCCGACATAAGAGTCCTTTTTAGCGCCCCAATCGATAAGGATCATCGACGAATCGGCGACCTTCGCACGGCGCGTCGGAATGGCGTGAGGGAGCGCCGCCCTTGCGTCAAACGCAACGATCGACGGAAAAGCGACGTCGTCCGCGCCGAGTCTTCTCATCCGATATTCTAATTCGTCGCGAAGGTCGACCTCCGTGGCGTCCGCGCCTATTGTTTTTTTCGTCGCAAGATACGCGTCGATCGTTACGTCGATCGCGGCGCGAATCGCTTGGATCTCCCCTTCGTCTTTGATCTCGCGTAATTGCTCGACGTCCCCGTCGCACGGCACGAATTCAACTTCGGGAAAAGCGTCTTTCAGCATATTCATGAGCGACACGGTCGTCGAGACCGCTTCAATTCCAACGCGTTTCGGCGTTGCGCTCGAATATTCTTTGTTGGAGAACGCCTGCTTTATCAATCCTAACATCGTTTGCCCGCTGCAGCGTATCAACGCTCCAACGTCTGGCGATTCCTCTTTAATCTGCTCTTCAAATCGCGTGTCGCTCAAGAGACACGCGCCCGAGTCCCCTACCCAAAGGTAAGAATCTTCGCCATTGAAGCCCGTTAGATAAGAAACGTTAACTGGATTGACAATTAAATATCCGTCTAGTTGTTCGCGTTCTAAGACGGCGGAGAAATTTTCGCGCCGGACGCTTTCTCGTTGACTCATTTCGAATATCCTCTCAGACCACCCAAACAGAAAAACGGAAATCAACGTCAAACGACGCTAATTTCCGTTTTCGTAGTTCACTTGTTATAACCTAATCGGCAATCATTTCTTGGTAAGCATCTCGACGACGCGATCAGCGATGGCCTTAACAAGCGCCTCGGTTTGAGGATCTTTTCCAACTTCGACATTGCAGGCAAGAATCGGATTAGAAACGCAGCCGCTCGGTTCGTCGTTGCGACGGAAGCGCGGCGGATCGAACGCGCGGTGAGCGACTCCAGTTTCGCGCCAGCTTTCTCGGAAAATATCGTTGGCGCAGAGCTCGCAGTTTTCCATTTCAATGCGCGGATCTTTGATTCCCCACTGCGTCTTGAGTTGGAGGAGCGCTTCCGCTTCGTCTTTGTTGAAGTAGCTCGTCTTGCCTAGGTCGTGAGAGATCATCAAGATGCGGCAGTAGGCGTCGAGCAGTTCCGTAAGCCAGTACGCTTTTTCAACGGTCGGGCCAAGGCTGACAGTTCCATGGTTCGCAAGAACGATAATGTCGGACTTGTGAATGAACGGAAGAACCGTGTCGGCAAATTCTTGACCGCCTGGAATAGCGTATTTTGCGATCGGAACGTCGCCCATGTAGATATCGACTTCCGGAAGGACGCATTGTGGAATCGCTTCTCTTGCGACGCCAAACGCCGTAGCATAAGGCGGGTGGCAATGCAGCACCGAACGAACTTCAGGGCGTTCCTTCATGATGGTCAGGTGCAGGAAAATTTCACTCGTACGTTTGCGGGTCCCCGCGATCTGATTACCTTCCATGTCAACGATACAGAGGTCGTCCGGTTTCATGAAACCTTTGCAAATCTGCGTCGGCGTGCATACGACGCGATTCTCATCGAGTCGGTAGCTGATGTTGCCGTCGTTCGCGGCAGCAAATCCTCGGTTATATAATCTACGGCCAATATCGCAGATCTCTTCTTTAACTTGATGCAAGTTGAGCATGTGCTGTTCCTTTTGCTATTGAAAGCCACGAACAAACGACGCAATACGCGACGTCCGTTCACTAGTTTATTCATGCTATAAGTTCACGCGCGCTAAAAGACGCGTTTATTTTTAACGGCTAATTCAGAACGAACCTCTAACGATTTATCGCTAAACGATCGTTCTTTTTCTTAAATATCTCAAATAGGGGCGCTGTATTCTTCAGGCGGACACGTCATTACGACGGCGCCGCAAATCGCGTTCTTATTGAGCCGCTTTTTTCAGCTCGACAAGCGCGTCGACCGTTGGCGCGTCTATCACGACCGTGTCGAGAATCGCGCCGCCAAAAGCGTCGACTGGACGCTTGTCCTGGCCAAAAGCGGCGGCCGCTTCCGCGCCTTCGCTGAACGCAATCCACTCGCCAAGCGCCGCGGAGCAGTCGTCGTAAACGACAAGTTCATTTCCCCACTGGCGAGGAAAACTAGGATTGACCAACCGGTTGACTGCAACGTCCACCCGCTCCGCATCCTCTTGTTCGCGCTCTTGCTCGCAAGTTTCGCGCGCCGCTTCTGTCGGATTCGGCTCTGCAAGATCGCTGAACGTCAATGGCAAAACAACCTTGAACTGCGCGCCAATCAACGACTCATGCACGCGGCTTAGCACTACCTTGCCGATTACTTGACCTATACGCATCTCTTGTACCCTGCTCTTCGCGCCTTATTAACGTCTCACTGGCGCAAAAAGTAATCGACGATCTGGCGGAACGGATAAGGACCGACGTCGCGCGGATCGACGATCGCAACATTTGCGTTCGTCGCCGAAAGATCGCGACGCGCCTGATCGAACGTGTGAGCGACGACGGCGCGAACGCCAGAATGACGATTCGCCCAAATGGACCCGATCGCCGCGTCATGGGTTGCTAAAATAACTTTCAGCGAATTGTCTTTATTGAGTTCGTCCGCGATTTGCGACGTCAACTCTTTCAAGCAATCCGAGCGAATCTCCGTCGTTTCCGCATTGCGTTCCAGGTATTCTCGAACGGCGCTGGGAAAACGCTCCGCTTCCGGAAGATACGTCGCGATTAAAACCCGCGTCGACGCCGAGGCTGACTTCTCCGAAAAACGCGATATCTCCAACGCTTCTGGCGTCGGAGTTTCACGTGAAACGTTGGACGCAGACAAGGTAACTCTCGGCGAACGCGCGAAGGCGTTGGACGACGACGAGACGACTATTCCACGCGAAGCTGTTACCGTCTCCACGCCTAACTTTTTCATCTCGTCTTTTGCAGACGGAGTAACAACCGCGTTCGGTTGAATCGTCCATTGTTTTGAATCTGTTTGCGACGCAATACGCCGCACAACGTCGGCGACTAAAACTCGCTCGGAAACGACAAACGCAGAACTCTCCGGTTGCGCGTCCTGCTCAGTTTCAGGCTGGGCGCATTTCGCATGAAGTAAATTGGAATCTCGCGTCAGCGCGGCGCTCGCTTTGGCCGCGGACGTCTCAACAGAGTTTCGGCGCAAATCGTCCATGATCTTGCCGACGAGCTCGTCAATGTCCCAATTCAATTTGTTCATTCTTCTTCAACATCGTCCGTTTTCTTTACCGAATCGATAATCCCGACAATTCCCCACCGCGCAGGAGTAATTCTTGTGCCGATGATCTCGTTTCCAGTATACGATCCGTCGCTAGTGATAAGAACCATGTCGCCAATGCCAGCGCCTAGTTTATCGTAGACAATCGTCGGATCGCCTTGCGGCGAACCGTCCATATTCGACACGGGCACGGCAATAAGCATTTTTTGCCCGGTCAAGGACTCATGCTTAACGACTGAAGTCGCATAACCAATCACTCTCGCGCGATTCATTGTTCTTACGATACCAAAAAGTTTTATCTAACGCAACTCTATTCGCTATCAAGCGTTACGTCGTCGGCAAATTTAGGTTCCTTAGGAACGGCGCCGCTGGCGTTCGGTTCCCCTGCCCCGCTAGATTCGCTTGAAGCGCGACTACTGCGGCGATGAGAACGCCCGTCAGACGTTTCTCCGCTGGAAGTATGTCGTTCATGGCGTCGATGATGACTGGAACGCCCTGAACTGCCCGTTCTCCTTTCACTTCTCCCAGAAGATCGACTGCGTCTTAGTAATTCGCCGCGACGCTTTGCCATCGCTTTCTTCGCTCGCAAGCGTTTGCAGACGTAAAAATCAACAAATGCAAAAAACGCTATTGCGAAATACAAAATAATGGCGACGTCCAATTGAACAAACAACTTATGACACGCGCCAAATATGCCGCCAAAGACAAACAACCACGGAAGAACCAAGCTCTTGCCGTCAGTCTGCCCTGTCTTTAACATCTTGCGGGTAGAAAAAGGCCAGCCTATTCCAAAACAAACAAGCATAGCTATTTCGTACCAGCTGACATAATTGAAAGTGTCCCAAAAATAATCCCATCTAAAATCATGGATCGTCATAGGGGGCATATGCGAACTTTCAAAGTTTTTGGGAACTTTCAGCAATTCACAAGACGCCGTATTCCAACGTCTTGCAAAAGCTATCGATACGATAACAAAGGCTGTCAAGGCGAGCGTTAGTTACGACGCCCGCTCGCCCCTAAATGTCGGCCGATTACCTGCCAAGGATATGGAGACTTTCGACCATAGCGCAACGTCGGCTGCGCGTGAACGTCAACGGACGCGTAATACCTTCGCCCGTCGGTCCAGCGATCGAGTAAGAACCGTAACCTTCGCCGCCGCCGCCATTTCCGGCAGTGCTCGGACCATTCTTGACGAAAATCGTCGTGTTGAGCAGCTTGCCCATCTTCGTCATATTGACGACGTTGTTTGAGTGGATAATGGCGGTGTGATGGAAACCGTGTTCCATTTCGTACGCGCGTTGGATCGCTTCATCGACGTCTTTACAGCGAACGAAGGGCAGGAACGGCATCATTTGTTCGACCGAAACGAACGGGTTTTCATAGTCCGTTTCAGCAAAGAGCATTTCGACGTCGTCAGAGACGCTCTTGCCAATACCTGCAGCCAATACGGACGCGTCTTTCCCTAGGAATTCTCGGCTCGGAGCGTCGTGGCGCGCCGCCCCTTCCCCAACTTTGACAATGCCTTTTTGCGTCATCGCCGCAGTTTCAGCAGCGTTCAAGCGGACGGCGCCTGCGCGTTCCATAGCGTCCATCATCTTGTCAAAGACCGAGTTAACAACGAACACTTCTTTTTCTGCAAGGCACAGGAGGTTGTTGTCGTATGCGCCGCCCAAAATAATCGAACGCGCCGCGCGGTCAAGATCAGCACAGTCGTCGACAACGACCGGCGGGTTGCCCGGGCCGGCGACAATAGCGCGTTTTGTTTGCGACATAGCCGCGTGAGCAACTGCTGCGCCGCCTGTTACGACAAGAAGATTAACGTTCTTGTGTTTAAAAATAACGTCCGCCGTTTCAAGGGTCGGATTGACCATGGCGCATATCAAGTTGTCAATGCCATGATTGGCATAAATCGCTTGGTTAAAACGTTTAACGCCTTCAATAGCGACCTTGCGGCCGCTCGGATGCGGATTAAAAACTACCGTATTGCCAGCGGCGATCATATTGATTGAGTTATTGGCGATCGTTGGAAGCGAGTGCGTAACGGGCGTAATCGCGCCGATAACTCCAAAAGGAGCGTGTTCGATAACCGTCAACCCGTAGTCGCCGCTAAAGACTTCTGCAGAAAGCGCTTCAACGCCTTGGGCGTTGTAGCCAACGTTAAGGAGCTTGTCGATTTTATGTTCGAGACGGCCGATTTTCGTCTCTTCCATCTCCATCGTACCAAGTTCGACGCTTTGTTCGATGCAAATACGGCGGATTTCGTCAAGCATCTTTTTGCGTTCGGCGATCTTACGTTCCGAAAGTTGTTGGTACGCTTCGTTTGCAGCGTCAATAGCTTCGTTAGGGTCTTCAAAGACGCCGTAACGTCCAGCATAACTCCTTGGCGCAACGCCGCCGCCGACAGCGCTGGCGCGCGACGCAGACTCGCCTAGGCGTGACAAAACTTCTTGCAAAACGCTGCGGACCAGCGCTTCATTTACTTCCGCCATTTTATTATCGCTCCTATTGTTTAAAAGAACGAGTCGCTTCAACTCTTTGGTAAGCGTCGTTATTCTATCCGCCGCCACAACGCGCCAACGGCGACGTTCCAAAAGCTGATTTATCGCTTGTTCTCGCTAATATACCCTCTTGTTAATGAGATCGTTTTGACGCGGCGCTCAATATAACGGCAGTTGCTCGTGCTGGATCGTAATGGAATCGATGATTCCAATAATCGTACAATCGACCGGAAGAGACTTGGTTTCCGGCGTCATACGCGCGCTGGACCCTTGGACGACCAGGACAAACTGTCCCTCGCCTGCCCCGACAAGGTCGACCGCCACCAAAGACCTGCTCGTCGTAATGAGACGATCGCGCGTCTTCGGTTCGATAACGTACGGCTCGATCATCATCAACTTCGAACCGCGCATCGACTCAGTCTTTTGCGTCGCAACCACAGAGCCGACTATTTTTCCGATAAACATCCTACCGCCTTCATAGTTATTGACTCGATATATCTCTTGTCAAAACGACCTCTTACGCTTATCCCGTCGTTCGTAACGTCGACCAACGACTGCTGGCGTCTTATTTTTCTAAAAGTTCTCTCGTCTGGCGACCGACGATGATTTCTTCGTTCGTAGGAAGAACCCAGACGGAAACGCGGCTTTCGGGCGCGCTGATCTTCGCTTCGACGCCCAAGACCTTAGCGTTCGCCTCTTTATCGAGAACGATTCCAAGTTCTTCAAGGCCCTCGAGAACCGCCTCGCGGACGTCGGGTCGGAATTCGCCAATACCGCCCGTGAACGAGACGACGTCCGCGCCGCCAAGTTCGACAAGAGAGGCGCCGAGATAACGACGGACGTCCCCGACGAACACTTCAAGCGCCAAACGCGCGCGCTCGTTTCCAGCGTCGCGCTTTTCGGCAATGTCGCGCACGTCGCCGCTTACGCCGCTAAGTCCAAGCAGACCGCTCTTTGTCGCAAGCGTTTGAAGAAGTTCGTCAAGAGTAACGTTGAGCTTCTTCATCAAATACGAACACCAGAACGGGTCAAAATCGCCGCAGCGATTGTTGTTCAGCAGACCAGTTTGAGGACTGCCGCCCATGCTCGAGCAACGGCTCAAGCCGTCGGCAATCGCGCAAATGGAGCTCGACCCGCCAAGGTGGCAGCTGACGATTCGCTTGTCGGCTCCAAAGAGCTCGCGGCAACGAGTCGCAATATAGCGGTGGCTCGCTCCGTGGAAACCGTAACGACGAACGCCGTATTCTTCCGCCCATTCGTAAGGAACGCCGTAGTAACGGTTGCGCGCCGGAATATTTTCGTGAAATCCCGTCTCAAACGCTGCAACGATAGGAATTTCAGGAAGTTCTTGTTTCAGCATACGCATCGCGCGGACGTACGGAGGATTATGCGCCGGCAAAACGGCGTTGAATTCTTCCATCGCGGAAATGACGTCGTCCGTTACCAGTTGAACTCCGGTATAACCTTTCGCAAAGACCGCCTTAAAACCAATACCGGCAATTTCATCCGCGCTTTTTAAGCAACCGGTTTCCGGATCGGTCAGCTGACGAAGGCATTCGCGAACGGCGACGCCATGATTAGGGGCCGATACGTTTTCTTCTTTTTTGAATTCGCCGATAGTGATTTGACAAGGACTCGAATCTTCGCCGATGCGTTCAACGCGACCGCGAGCAAGGAGCTTCTCGTCGTCCATATCTAACAAGCTGTATTTAAAGCTCGTCGAACCCAAATTCGCAACTAAAATCTTCACTGTTAACTCTTTATCTACGACCTGCTTATCCGAAGTAAAGCCGCGCCCGTCCAACGACGTTCGACAAAGCGCGTTCCTTACGCCAAAAACTTGTCTTTTCGTACTCTACGAAAATATATTCAACGCGCCGCGCTTGAAACGCTTTGGCGCGGCGACGGCTTGTCAGCACGCTCCGTTCAGACGGTGAAAGCCTCAATCAAGCCTTCGGAAGGACGCGGAATAACATGGGCGGATTTCAATTCGCCAACAGATTCCGCCGCTGCCGCGCCGGCGTCGACTGCAGCGCGAACGCTTCCGACGTCCCCGCGGACAATGGTCGTAACAAGACCGCCGCCAATCTGAACACGTTTAACAATCTCGACGTTAGCAGCTTTGGCCATAGCGTCGGTAGCGTTGACGAGAGCAAGAACGCCTCTCGTTTCGATCAATCCAATCGCGTCGTTCATTTTATCTTTCCTATTAATATATTAATGGTTGTGTTCGTTGTTATTGTGAAACCGTCGTCGCTTAAAGCGACGGTTTAGTTATATCGCGTGTGAAATAACGAACTTTGAAGTTCGTTTACACTATCCCTTCGCGACGGCAGGCTTTTTGAACTGCGGAAGAACTTTTTCCACATCGCTGTTCGGACGAGGAATAACTTGAACGCCCGTGATTTCGCCAATACGCGACGCAGCGGCGACGCCGGCGTCAGTTGCGGCTTTAACGGCGGCGACGTCGCCGGTAATGAAGACGGTAACGATACCGCTACCCGGTTTATCCCAACCAAGGAATTCAACGTTTGCCGCTTTCACCATAGCGTCCGTCGCTTCAAAAAGGGTAACAAATCCCTTGCCTTCGAGAATTCCCAACGCTTGCATCGGTTTTGCCATTTTTATCTCCAGTTACTTTGAAATAGTTGAATCAAGCCGACTTGCGTCAATGCTCAATCTTGCTTTTATTTTTAAAGTGTTCGAAATATTATTTCGTAATATAAACTACTTAATTAATTCAATTTTTGTGGCGTGTTCAAGATCGACGGCGTTTCCTTCGTCGGTGTCTAAGTGAACTTCCAGCTTAATGTTATCGCCTACCCGGACCAATATGCCTTCAAGGATCGCCGAACAGTCGCCCGATTCGACGCGCAGCTTCATAAAGTCTTTGTCTTTAACGCCGTAATACTCCGCTTCTGCAGGCGACATATGAGCGTGTCGCGCCGCGCGAATTACGCCCTTTTTCAATTCGACGACGCCCGCGGGACCTACAAGAACGCAACCCGGCGAGCCGTCTAATTTGCCGCTTTCGCGAACTGGCGGATTAATGCCAAGAGAGATCGCGTCGGTAAAGGAAAGTTCAACTTGCGATTCTTTGCGCGTCGGACCCAAGATACGCACGGACGGAAGCATCCTTTTACGCGGGCCTACTAACATGACTGTTTCGTTGGCTGCGAAGTATCCGTCTTGATACAGATCCTTCATCTTCGTGAGCGTCTTGCCCTTGCCAAATAGCGTTTCGACGTCAGCGTCGGTCAAGTGAATATGACGCGCAGAAATACTTACGACCAATTCTGGTTTCTTCGGTTCACCGACCGGAATAGACGCCGGTTCTCCAAACGCTGCAACTACTGCGTTAGCAACGCCTTGCGCATTTCCGCCAGTCTCTTG
This sequence comes from Thermoguttaceae bacterium, assembly GCA_028695965.1. Lineage (GTDB taxonomy): Bacteria > Planctomycetota > Planctomycetia > Pirellulales > Thermoguttaceae > RUG369. Next base: position 23,893 of record JAQVHZ010000031.1, read on the forward strand.
GAGAAGCTGGCGAACAATCGCTTCGATCGCCGGTCTGCTTATGTTTCTCATTCGTTCGAATTTCCTGTAAATTTCGCGTACAAAGACGCTCCTTTTGCTGTTTGTCAGTCTCTGAAGCGGCTGTATGTTTTCAACGCTCACTGATCCAGCGCGCTCCAAAAGGCTCCAACACACTCTATCATTATAATCACAATTTTGATGAATAAAAGAACTAATCGTAAAAAAGCTCTGATTTCTATCGCGAGAAAATATGTTTAAGAAACAAGAAACTACGTTTATAATAATTCCTCTGGATAAACAGGATTGAACAATTAAAAATGGCGTCTAATCCGTCGTTAAAAGCTGTCGGTTATTGCCCCTAATGAGAAAAACGATTAGAATGTTGCAGCATTCGTAAATAAACGCCGTCGTCTTGTTTTATAGAGTTGAGTTCATCATGCCTAAGCATCTGTCCTTTGTCCTGAAACTTGCATTAATCGCGGGCTTATTTGCCTATTTAATCTACCGCGCGCTGCAAGGTTCGGCTTTCTCTGAACTTGACGCTCGTTCTGTCAATATACCCTATTTGCTTCTCGGTCTATTTTTCAATTTTGTTGCCACTGTAATCACAATAGTGCGTTGGCGCGCGCTCGTTCAAGCGCTTGACGTTAAATTGCCGATGCGCGACGCGCTCAAAATAGGATTTATCGGATTTATGTTTAATCTTTCCCCTGTGGGAATAGTCGGAGGAGACGCTGTAAAAGTCGTTTTGTTGGCGCGAAAGAACAAAGTTCCAGCTGATCGCGCGACAGCAAGCGTTGTCGTTGATCGTGTCTTTGGTTTATATGCAATGTTTGTTCTCGGGCTTATCGTACTCTTTGGCACGGGGTTCTACGCCAATCCGTCGCCCACGGCAAGATTAGCGACTCACGGACTCGTTATCCTCGCGATATTGACGACAATTTTCCTTTCTGTCGTAGTCGCGCCCGCGAGCAAAAACCATTGGAGAAAACGATTGGCGGCAAAAATTCCGTTCATTGGCGGCGTCATGAGAAAAGTAACAGCGGCGATGCTCGTCTACCGCAATAAGAAAAAAATCCTTTTTCTTTCTTTTTTAGCGACGTTCTTCGTTCATTCATTTTTTGCCGTTTCGCTCTTCTTTTTTGCAAAAGCGTTATTTGGACCGGCCCCTTCGCTCATCGATCATTTCATTTTATACTGCGTCGGCAACGTCGGTTCGATTATTCCGCTCTCCGCAGGACCTTTTGAGTATTTCTTAGACGAACTTTATCCCCTTTTCGATATTGTCGGCAGAACGGCTTTTGAAAAGGGGCACGGCATGGCGATCGGAGTTGCGTATCGCCTAGCGACTGTTATCGTAGCGCTCGTCGGCGTCGCCTATTACTTAATGTCGCGCGACGCAGTTAAAGAAGCGCTTAATCAAGAAGCCAATGTAACGCAACCTAATACAGTTCCAGATGATAATGACTACAAGCTTGTTGAATAAAGAACTGCTTGGCTGCAACAAAGCGCCCCAAAAAGACCGACGAAGCAGGATAGTTATTTGTCGTACGCTGCAACGCTTCAAAACTATTGCCGCAGCCTGCGCGGCGCTATCTATTGCGGCAGCGCCTGTTTCGGCGCAAGACGCGCCGTCACTATCTAACGACGTTACAAGCGAGCTGTCTTCCCAGTTATCTGCTGAGGATTCCTATAAAATCTTTAAAAACGTGAGCGACGCTGATCGCAACTCAACTCCTAATAATTTTCTGCATACTTTTTCTGACGGAATCGTATTCTGGAAGGTCGATTTGCTTTCGGGCACAATACAAGCCGCTTCTATTTCTGATGGAAGAACACCTTGTTGGTCTGAAACCGGGGTAGTTTATCGCTCTGCGTCTTCTTTTGCTCCTTCAGCGTCTCCTTGTTTTGAGGTTGTGAAAGAATCGATTATTTCTGGAAGAGTCTATCTAACCGTCTTGGAACGAGATTTGCAGCCAATAGACGATCGAATGATCGACGCGCCGCCAAAATACTCCTGGCGAATACTAGCGTTCGCTCCGAGCGCGCAAGGACGTTTAGCTTGGTCCTTTGTTCCTGAACAATTCATTCATAAGCTCAACGAAAAGAGGGAAGGGGAAGAACGCCTCGATTCAAGATTCTTATCTATTGAACGCCCTCTCGCTCCCGAACCAAATTCTGACTCGTTGGTAGTCGTCGTCCGCGACTCCCAAAAAAATCTCTTAATCGAATGCAAGCTTGACGCGGCGTCCGGAACAATTCTCTCGTTTACTCTCTCTCGATAAAATTTGACCCTCCTAATAATTAATTCTTTCTCCTCTTTCCTCTTTTTTGATGTGATATTGCTCTTTTTTGTTTTGTAAACAATGTTTAAAAAATGTTTTTAATTTGAATATAATTGTATTTAAATATTATTTATTAAAAATTAACATTTATTTAATTATAATCCATCAACGTTAATAAACATCTATTTACTTATTATTTATATTCTTATTTATAATTATCTACACTGAAATATTATTTTTATATCCTATTATTTAACGAGTTATCTCGATAAAATAATTATTACTTACAAAAGTATCTTTTATACTATTATTACTACTATATTAATAATTAAATAAATTATATGATTATCTCTTTTTTGGTTTTATACATTATCTTTTTTATAATATAAACTGTGATATAAAACAGCCTATGAAATATGACAGTGTTTTCTCTCGAAAGAAAATTCTAGAAAAGGAGCGAATAGGTAGCGAATAGGTATTGGGAAGAGAAAGAATTTATGTTAGTTTTACAGCTCTTGCGAGTTCTCAAAATTCGGAGATATTGGCTTGGACTAGTTGCGTATTTAGCGTGGAAGCTTATAATTGGAAGCGTAATGCCAGAATTGGCGGCGTTGTGAATGCGTTCGTCTATTTATCGGCTGTATCAGTAGACGTTTTAGTAACGCAATTTTTGAAATACGATTGGGAAGTAACATGAAAATACGTTGTCGCCGCGATAAATTTGTGCCGCTCTTTACTCTGATCTCGTCGTTTACTGCGACGCGAGACGTGCGTCCGGCTTTGCAAAACGTAAAAATGATCGCCGATGAAAAAAGCGTCGTTTTAACGGCGACTGACGGCGGACTCAGCGCCAAGGGCGAATTGTCTACCGAAGAAGGGTTTGTCATAGAAAGCGCAGGGGAGGCTATTCTTCCTGCGAAGCTGCTTCGTAAGATCCTTGCGGAAACAACTGACGACGAAATTTCGTTGGAACTTAAGGGGACGATGCTTGCCGTCAACGGCGCTAACTTCCACTACCAACTTGCAACCTGGCCTTCCGACGATTTTCCGACCGTCGCTCCTTTCGAAGACGTTGCGTATCATAAAATCGCGACAAAATCGCTTATTGAAATGATCCGACGCACTTCTTTTGCAACAGACGCTGAAAACTCCCACTATGTCCTAGGGGGCGTTTTGTTTAACTTTGAGCCCGACCTGATATCGGCAGTCTCTACCGACGGACGACGATTGGCGTATCAAAAACGTTCTGCGGAAGCTGTGGGAGGACATACTTCAGAGAATAAGACGATTTTCCCGCCGAGAACGTTGAGTTTGCTCGAACGAGCGGCAGCAGACGTTGAAGAAGCGTGGATTGCCGTCAGAGACGGTCAAGCGGTCGTCCAATTGGAGAACGTCGTTATCTCGACGACTCTAATGGAAGGACGTTTCCCCAATTGGCGCGCCATTTTGCCCAATAAGAGCGGCAAAATTCACGTGGATTTTATCGCGGGGCAGCTTGCGAGCGCGGTTCGCCAAGCGGAAATCGTAGCGACAGAGAAAAAACCGGGCGTTTGGTTCCATTTTGAGCAAGGAAAAGTCTGTATCGCGGCGTCCGGAGAAGAAGTTGGAGAATCGAACGTAGAAATTCCTATTGCGTACGACGGTGAAAAGACGTCTCTGCGATTAGACTCAAAGTTCCTCAACGACTTCCTGCGTTGCGTTTCTCCGGAAGAGACCCTTGCGTTCTATTTTCAACCGGACACGCCGACGTTGTTTGAAACGACCGACGATTATTCCTACGTCGTTATGCCTCTCACTTGATAGCCTAATCTCCACGACGCCCTAGTGAACTTGAAACGCCGACTACGTAGTCGGCGTTTTGCGATTAAACAACTCTGCCGTCGAGCGGAAATTCGAGCCGCAAGCGGCGCAACGTTCCCAACGCCGGAAAAACGCTGATGATAAAATCTCGTCGCATCTGTTCTTATTGCCTAATGTTGAGTCTATGTTTCCTGACCTTGACTGCAGGACCCCGGGCAAGTATTGCGCAAGAATTGGAACGATATGAGTTTTCTGCCGAAAAGATGGGCGTTCCGGTGCGCGTCGTCCTGTACGCCCCCGACGCGAACAGGGCAGAAAACGCCGCTAACGCCGTGTGGAAACGCTTTGACGAACTCAACGCCGCATTATCTGACTACGATCCTGAGAGCGAGATTATCCAGGTTTGCAGGCAAGCGGGGACGTCGGACGAGCCCATCGCAATAAGCGCCGACCTTCGTAAGTCGTTAGAAGAGTCGCGATTATATTGCGAATTGACTAACGGAGCCTTTGACGTCACGGTAAGCCCTGTAGTCAAGCTTTGGCGCAGAAGTAGGTTTTTTAATGAGAGACCTCCGGAGGACGTCTTAGCTCGCGCCAAGGCAAATATTGGTCTGGATGTTTGGAGTATCGACGAGCGAGGCGTTAAGGCCAACGAGGGCGTGCGGTTTGACGTCGGCGGTATTGCCAAAGGGATCGCGCTCGACGAAGCCCTCGAAATAGTCCAAAATATTGGGATCGAGTCCGCTCTTATCGACGCAAGCGGCGATTTGAGAATAGGCGCCGCGCCGCCCGGAAAAATAGGATGGAAGGTTGGCGTTGCCTCGTTAAACAACGAGCCGGTATTTTATTGCGAGCTAGAAAACGTTGGAATCTGTTCGTCAGGAGACGCAAATCGTTATCTTGAAATCGACGGAGTTCGCTATTCTCACCTTATCGACCCTCGCACTGGGGAACCTTTGACCCGACGTTGCGTCTGTTCTGTTATAGCGCCAACAGCGACGACGGCCGACGCGCTGGCGAGCGCCTTATGCGTGCTCGGCGGCGAAGAATTTGTCAATGTTGTCGAGCGCGTTCGCGACGCTGGCGCAGCGCAAAAAGACGGGGAATTCCTATTGGAGTTCATGCTCCTTCAAGTCAAAGACGACTCAGAACCGCCATACGACGAAGAAGAGATCATGACGTCGGTGACGCCTTTTTTTCAGACGGAACTATCAAAGAAGAAAAGTGGAAATTGTGGACGTTAAAACACATTGAAATCACGTTGGAATCGCGGTAAAGGTAATTTGCAAGGGGACTGGCGCATTAGCCAGCTTTGCTATATAATAGCCCTCTGATTATTTATTAAATTTTGTGCAATATGAGCCGTGAACGCGTTGACCGCGTTGTGGCAAACGAAATAAAAGAGCGTGTTATGAACGAACAAGAAACGCCTCAGAAAGAATTGACGCTTTCAGAATTTCAACGTCTTATTCGTAAGATGTACGTTGAGAAAGATATAGAGCGCGGCTTCGCTGGAACTTTTATGTGGCTGATAGAAGAAGTGGGTGAATTGGCGACGGCGCTTCGAAACGGCACGCTTCGAGAGTGCGAAGAGGAGTTTGCCGACGTCTTAGCTTGGCTCACGACGATCGCTAATATCGTCGGCGTCGATTTGAATAAAGCGTTGCTCGATAAATATGGCGCCGGATGTCCAGGATGCGGAAAGCTTGTCTGCGATTGCCCGGATTATGAAAAGCCTTGATTATAA